>JBILUW010000019.1:0-26712 GCA_044370795.1 Burkholderiaceae bacterium | reverse complement strand
AGAATCTCGAGCGCCTCCTCGAGACCGGGGAAGTCGACGAGTTCATGGCGCAGACGGGCAACGCTGGCGTCACCGTCGACGACGGTGAGCACCAGCATCAGGCGGCGCGGCAGCGCCGAGCTGCGGTCGCGCAGTTCCGTCTGCCCGAGCGCAGTGCGCGCGTAGATGTCGTCATCGGCCGGTGGCTCGACGGCCGCGGCGGCCCGGGCACGCCGAAGCCAGGCCGAAACCAGAAAGGAGCGCGCGGAAGGCATGACCGGAGGACGATACCCGACGCGCGGCTGCGCGCGCGTGAAGCCAGTCACGACTGGCGGCTCGGGGCCACAGGCGCCGGGCAGCGCCCCGTGCCCGCCAGCCGCACAGACCGACCCCTCAACTGCGCTCGCCGCCGAAGAAGTGCTGGTAGGCCATCCGGTGGTCGACGTCGATGTCGGTCTGCCAGCGCACGGCGCGCTGCGCGAACGCGCGCTGCGAATCGAGCACCCTGCGAAACATCGGATTTGCGGCGGCCCTGGCGGCGGCGACCTCGTCCCAGGCGCGCAGCTGCGCCCGCAGCACCGATTCGGGCGTGCGCACGAAGCGCACACCCTGACGTTCGCGCATCTCGGCGTGGTCGCGCGAGTAACGGTCGATTGCTTTCCAGGACATCTCGGCCGACGAGGCCTCGACCGCGTGCTCGATGATCGAGCGAACCTCCGCCGGCAGCGCCGCGTGTCGGCGCCGGTTGAACAGGATCTCGAAATTCTCGGCGGTCTGGTGAAAGCTCTGCAGCATGCAGATCTTGGCAACGTCGGGAAAGCCCAGGATGCGGTCGGAGGTGGCGTTGTTGAACTCGGCCGCATCGAGCAGCCCCCGATCCATGGCCGGGACGATCTCGGCGCTGGGCAGCGCGTGCACCGCGGCACCCATCTTGGTGAAGATGTCTATCGACAGCCCGACGGTGCGGTATCGCAGCCCGCGGATGTCCTCGGGACCGGCGATCGGTCGCCGGAACCAGCCCAGCGGCTGCGCCGGCATCGGTCCGTAGACGAACGAGACGACATCGAGGTTGAGCTTGCGGTAAATCTCCTCGAGCAACTGCCGGCCACCGCCACGATGGTGCCAGGCAAGCAGCATGTTCGAATCCATGCCGAAGGCCGGACCCGAGCCCCACAGCGCCATCGCGGTGTTCTTGCCATACCAGTACGAGAGCACGCCGTGGCCACCGTCGAGCACGCCGCGGCTCACCGCATCGAGCAGGTCGAAGGCCTTGACCACGGAGCCTGCGGGCAGCACCTCGATGCGGATCTTGCCCCCAGCCATGTTGTTGACCCGCGTGGCGAAGTCGTTGGCGTACTCGTGGAAGATGTCCTTCTGCGGCCAGGTGCTCTGGAAGCGCAGCGAGATCGGCTGCGCGGTGGCGAGCATCGGAAACCCCAGCGCAGCCGCACCGCCGGCGGCGAGCAGGCGCGCACCGGCCACGAAGCCGCGGCGGCCGGGGTGGGCAGGCGCAGCACCGGGCAGGCCAGGCGATGGGGCGGGCTCGGTCATCGTCGATGCCTCGCTCAGAAGAACCCCACCGACACCTGGAACAGCTTCTCGACGCGGGGGATCATGCGGCGGTTGCTCACGAAAACGATCACGTGGTCCTCGGGCTGGATCACGATGTCGTGGTGGGCCATGATGACCTCGCTGGCGCCATCGGCGCGGGCGCGCACGATCGCGCCGATGGTCGCGCCGCGCGGCAGGTCGATCTGGTCGATGCGCCGGCCCACCACGCGCGAGGACTTGGCGTCGCCGTGCGCGATCGCCTCGAGCGCCTCGGCTGCGCCGCGACGCAGCGAGTGGACGGCGACGACGTCGCCGCGGCGCACGTGCGCGAGCAGCTCGCCTATGGTGGTCTGCGCGGGCACGATGGCGATGTCGATGCGGCTGCCCTGCATCAGCTCGGCGTAGGCGCGCCGGTTGATCAGGGCGATCACGCGACGCGCGCCCATCCGCTTGGCGAGCATGCACGACATGATGTTGTTCTCGTCGTCGCTGGTGAGCGCGATGAACAGGTCCATCTCGCCCACGCTCTCCTCGGCGAGCAGATCCTCGTCGGTCGAGTCGCCGTGCAGCACCAGCGTGGCATCGGGCAGCTCGCTCGCCAGGTACTGGCAGCGCTGCTCGTTCGATTCGACGATCTTGACCCGATAGCTCGAGCCGAGCGCCCGGGCAAGCCGCAGGCCGATGTTGCCGCCGCCCGCGATCATGACCCGCGCGACCGGCCGGTCGATGCCCCTGAGGTCGGCCAGCGCGGTGCGGATGTGCTCGGAGGCCGACAGCACGAAGACCTCGTCGCCGGGCTCGATCAGGGTATCGCCGTCAGGCGCGATCGCACGGTCGCTGCGAAAGATCGCGACGATCCGCATGTCGATGTTCGGATGCGCCGCGCGCAGGTCGCGGATCGGGTGGCGCACCAGCGGCCCGCCGGCGTAGGCGCGCACCACGACCAGGCTTGCACGGCCGCCGGCGAACTCGAGCACCTGCAGCGCCTCGGGGAACTCGACCAGCTTGAGCACGCTGTCGCAGACGGTCTGTTCCGGGCAGATCAGGTGATCGACGTGGAAGCCGTCGGCGCCGGTGATCTCGGGATGGTCCTGGAACTCGGGCGCGCGGATGCGTGCGATGCGCGTGGGCACGTTGAACACCCGCGCCGCCACCTGACAGGCGACCAGGTTGGTCTCGTCGCGGGCCGCGGTCGCGATCAGCATGTCGGCGTCAGGGGCGCCGGCGCGCTCGAGCACGCCCGGGTGCGTGCCATTGCCCGGGACGGTGCGCAGGTCGAGCCGGTCCTGGAGCTCGCGCAGCTGCGCGACGTCGGTGTCGATGACGGTGATGTCGTTGCGCTCGGAGACGAGGCTCTCGGCGACCGACGCCCCGACCCGGCCGGCGCCGAGGATGATGATCTTCACGGCCTGCGCGAGGCGGCCGGGCGCGGCAGCCGCACGGTTGCTCAGCCTTTCCGGTAGGCGCCGCGGGAGAGGTCGATACCCAGCTGCTTGAGCTTGCGGTAGAGGTGGGTGCGCTCGAGACCGGTCTTCTCGGCGACCCGGGTCATGCTGCCCTGCTCCCTGGAGAGGTGATGCTCGAAGTAGGCGCGCTCGAAGGCATCGCGCGCCTCGCGCAGCGGCATGTCGATCGGCAGGTCGCGCATGGCGACCGCCGCGCCGACGACGGCAGCGGCCAACGGCACGATCGGTTCGATGTCGTGCGGGGCCGCCGCCGGCGGGGCGCCGACGGGTCGCGCAGCCGCAGCCGCGGGCTCGGCGCCGGGCAGCGGCGCGGCCGCCGGGCGCTGCGCGAGTTGCCGGCCTCGCGCCAGCCCCTGTTCGACCGACTTGAGCAGCTTTTGCAGCGCAATCGGCTTCTCGAGGAAATCGAGGGCGCCGATGCGCGTGGCCTCGACCGCGGTGTCGATGGTGGCGTGGCCCGACATCATGATCACCGGCATCGTGAGCTTGCCGCTGACGGCCCACTCCTTGAGCAGGGTGACCCCGTCGGTGTCGGGCATCCAGATGTCGAGCAGCACCAGATCGAGCGACTGCTGATCGCGCACGCGCCTCGCCTGGCTCGCGCTGTCGGCGAGCGTGACGGCATGCCCTTCGTCACCGAGGATTTCGGACAGGAGCTCGCGGATGCCGATCTCGTCATCCACCACCAGAATTTCCGCCATGGTTCCCGTCGTGCTCAGCCGCCCCCGTCGATGCGCGGATTCTCCACGGTTTTCGGCAGTTTGGTAAATAGGATGGCTACCTGGGCACCGACGGTGCGCCCGTCGTCGTCAGCCCAGTTGCCGACGTCGATGCGCGCGCCGTGCTCCTCGACGATCTTCTTCACGATGGCCAGACCCAGACCCGTGCCGCGCGCCTTGCTCGTCACGTAGGGTTCGAACACGCGCGCGAGGATGCCCGGCGCGAATCCGCCGCCGTGATCGCGCACGCTCACGCGCAGCGCGGGCGAGCCATCGGCCAGCGCGACCCGCTCGCTGCTCACCTCGATCGGGCCGGCATCGGGCGCGCCGGCGGCCGCCTCGCGCGCGGTCTTGTCGCCCGCTTCCTGGGCATTCTTGATGAGGTTGTGGAAGACCTGGCGCAGCTGCGTGGCATCGCCCATGACCGCCGGCGCATCAGGCGCCAGGCGCGCGCGGATCGCAACCCCCGTCTCGCTCGCCGCGTAGAGCCGCAGCAGATCGTCGAGCAGCCCGTTGAGCTGCAGGGGCTCGAGCTGGGCCGCGGGCAGCCGCGCGTAGTCGCGGAACTCGTCGACCAGTGTCTTGAGGGCCTGCACCTGATTGACGATGGTCTGGGTGTTCTTGGCCAGCAGCTCGGCGTCGGCGGGCGGCAGGCGGTCGTACAGCTTGAAGGCCATGCGCTCGGCGGCCAGCTGGATGGGCGTGAGCGGGTTCTTGATCTCGTGCGCCAGCCGGCGCGCTACCTCGGCCCACGCGAGGGCGCGCTGCGCGGCGATCACGCCGCTCACGTCGTCGAACACGATCACGTAGCCGACCCGCTCGCCTGGCAGTATCGAACCGCGCGCAAGCAGCGTCTTGCCCGGCGCGCGTGCGGGGTCGCCCTGGCGGCTGGCGGCCAGCCCGCCGGCCGGCATCGCGTCGGCGCCAAGCACGAACTGGCGCTGCCAGCGCGCGTCGCCGGTGGCCGCCTGCTCGTTGAAGGCCGCGCGGATGTCGTCGGCATAGCCGCCCATGCCGGGCAGCTCGGCAAGCGGCTGACCGAGCAGCTGCGTGAGGTCGGCCTCGAGAATGCGATCGGCGCCGGGATTGGCCAGACTCAGACGCAGATCGACGTCGAGCACCATCACGCCCGCATCGAGGTTGGCGAGCACGCTGCCCAGGCGCGCATTGACCCGCTCGAGCTCGTGCTGCTGGCGCTGCGTGAGCGAGCGAGCCTCCTGAAGCTGGCGGGTCATGGCGTTGAACGAGCGCGTGAGCACGCCGAGCTCGTCGCGGCCGGCGTAGTCCTTGACCGGGCGGAAGTCGCCCTCGGCTACCGAGCGGGTGGCCGCTGCCAGCTCCGACAGGGGCCCGGTGAGCCAGCCGGCGAGCAGAAAGGCGCCCGCTACCGCCGCGAACACCGTGAGCAGGAAGGTGAGGGTGAGCGTGATGCGGAAGATGCGCTTGAGCCCGACCCTCGAGAGCGAGAGCTGCTGGAAGTCGCGAAAGCCCTGCTGCACCGCCTCGGCGTTCTCGGCAAGAGCCGTGGGCACCGGCTGCACGAGCTGCAGGTAGCGGCTGTCCTCGAGGCGCTGGCCCTCGGCCGGCAGCGGGACGATGACCCGCAGCGTCAGACCGGGCGCGCCGGGGTCGGCAACGGTCTCGACGCGCGCGTACTGGCGCGTCAGGCGAGCCTGGCGCAGGGCCTCGGCCGACGGCAGATCGGGCACCAGCTGCGCAAACCGCCCGCCGCTGGCCAGCACGATGCCGCCGCTGCCGGTGAGCACCAGCGCCTCCTGGGCGCCGGACTGCTCGCGCAGCCGCCCGATCGCCGAAGGCCAGCCGATTGCGGGAGTCTCGGCGAGCTCGGCCGCCATCACTCGCGACTTCTTGGCCAGATCACCGACCATGGCATCGAGCGAGGCACGCGCCAGGCTCAGGCCCGAGTCGAGCGCGCGCTCGAGCGGTACGTCGAACCACGACTCGATCGAGCGGCCGACGAACTGCACGGCCACGAGGAACACGAGCGCAACGGGCAGCACCGTCATGAGGACGAAGGAGCCGGCCATGCGCGCCATGAGCCGCGAGCCGAACAGGCCGCGCCGGTAGCGCGTGAGCAGACGGCGCAGCAGCTCGAGCACCAGCGCGAGCAGCATCAGGGCCACGAACCCGGCCAGGCCCAGCACCAGCGGATAGCGCTCCTCGAACAGCCGCGTGTTGCCGCTGGCCGTCACGAGCAGCGCGAGCAGGATCACGGCGATCGCCACCGAGGCGATCAGCGCGACCCGCAGCGCGCGCGTTATGGCGCGCTTTTCGGCGTCTCGGGGCTGAACCGGAAGCGCTTCCATTCGGAGCTCGGCGTCCAGTCGCGGTTGGTGAGCGCGTTGACCTGGAAGGGTTTGGGCAGCTGCGACATGTCCAGGCGCATGCGCACCCGGGCGTCGTAGTCGTTGCCGGCGCGCACCTGGTCGGGCTCGAGCACCCGCCAGCCGCGCACCCGCGACATCGCGGTCAGCGCGTCGGGCAGGCTCTGGAAGGTCTGGGCCAGGCCGGCGCGCGACAGCCGGTACTCGCGGGTGAGCGCGTGATAGGAAAGCCGGTAGGGCAGCGCGGCCGCCACGACCGACTCATCGAACCAGTACCAGCGCGGCCGCGTCAGTTCGAACTCGACCAGGAACTGCAGCGCGACCCCCCGGTTGACGGCGTCCTCGAGCCGGGCCGGCAGGATCATGGCGAAGTCGGCCGACAGGAGCCAACCGTCGGGGCTGGCCTGCAGGCGAGCATCCTGGACCTCGATGGCCTCGGCCGCGTGGCTGGCAGCGGGCACGACGAACAGCAGGGCCGCGAGCATCCAGGCCGCCGGGGCGAGGGCTCGGGCGAGGCGATGGGTCAGTCGCGTTTGCGCAGGCAAGCGTAGAAGAAGCCGTCGTGGTTGCGCCCGGCCGCCGCCTGCGGCAACAGGTGCGAGACCCGGTGATCGGCGTTGCCGCCGTGCCAGCGCCACAGCAGAGGCTGGCGCCGGGCGTCGGGGTATTGGCTGCAGAAATCCGCCACCATGGCCTCGCCCTCGGCCCGGAACACCGAGCAGGTCGCGTAGAGCAATGTACCACCCGGCCTGAGCAGACCCCAGAGTGCCTCGAGCATTTGCGCCTGGCGTCGTGCCAGTGTCGCGATATCGCTACGCCGGCGCAGCCAGACGATGTCGGGATGCCGGCGAACGATGCCCGAGGCCGAGCAGGGCGCATCGAGCAGGATGCGGTCGAAGGGCTCGCCATCCCACCAGCCCCGCGGCTGCGCGGCATCGCCGCAGCGCAGCTCGGCGCTCAGGCGCTGGCGGGCGAGGTTCTGGCCCACCCGCGCAAGGCGGGCGGCGTCGACGTCGAGGGCGAGCAGCCGGCAATCGGCCAGCTCGAGCAGGTGCGCGGTCTTGCCGCCGGGGGCGGCGCAGGCGTCGAGCACCCGCTCGCCGTCGCGCGGCGCGAGCAGCGGCGCGGCCATCTGCGCGGCGAGATCCTGCACCGAGACATCGCCCTGATCGAAGCCGGGCAGGGCCGCGACATCGCAGGGGCGCTCCAGACGCAGCGCCGCCGGCCCGATGCGCTCGGCGGCCATGCCGGCGGCAGCCAGCCTCTGCGCGTACGCGTCGGTGTCGCCGTGCCGGCGGTTGACCCGCAACGTCATCGGCGGATGCCCGGCATCGGCGGCCAGCACCGCCTCCCAGTGGGCCGGGTGATCGGCGCGCAGGCGATCGATCCACCAGTCGGGATGGTTCCACCGTGCCTGCGGCTCGACGGCGACGGCCGCCAGCAGCGGCTCGCGCTCGCGCAGGAAGCGGCGCAAGGTGGCGTTGAGAAAGCCGGCGGCCGCGGCCGTGTCGGGGTCGGCGCGGGCAGCATGCACCGCCTGATCGACGATGACGGCTTCGTGGCGGCGGCCGGGCGCGAGCAGCTCGGCCAGCGCCACGAGTTGCAGCGCCGCGGCCAGCGGGGCGGGAGGGCGGGCATTCAGACGCTCGGCGAGCGCCAGCGCCGTGCCCAGGCGCCGGGTGGCGCCATGAGCGATGTCGCGGGCGGCAGCGCGCGAGCCGCCGCCCAGCCCCGTGGCCTCGTCGAGCGACGCGGGCAGCGCGCGGCCCGCGCGCAGCTCCGCCACGGCGCGCGCCGCCGCGCGCAGCTCGGAGGCCAGCGGCGCGCGCAGCGGTGTATCGGCCGATGCGGGCGTCTCAGCCCCCGCGGGCCATCGCCATCAGGCGCGAGATCCGCTCCTCGGTGGCCGGATGGGTGGAGAACAGACCGCGCAGACCGCCGCCCGAGAGCGGGTTCATGATCATCATCTGCGCCGTTTCGGGGTGGCGCTCGGTCGTCTCGAGCGGGATGCCCTGGGCATACCGGTGGATCTTGTCGAGGGCCGAGGCCAGGGCGGCCGGATCGCCGCAGATCTCGGCGCCGCCGCGATCGGCCTCGAACTCGCGGGCCCGCGAAATGGCCATCTGGATCAGGGCGCCGGCCAGCGGCGCGAGTATGGCCAGCAGGATGCCCGCGATCGGGTTGACCGGCCTGCCCTCGCCGTCGCGGCCGCCGAACAGCATCGCGAAATTGGCCAGCGCCGAGATGGCGCCGGCCATGGTGGCCGAGATGGTGGAGATGAGGATGTCGCGATGCTTCACGTGCGCGAGTTCGTGGGCCATCACGCCGCGCAGCTCACGCGCCGACAGCACCCTCAGGATGCCGGTGGTGGCCGCCACGGCGGCATGCTCGGGGTTGCGCCCGGTGGCGAACGCGTTGGGCGCCTCCTCGTCGATCAGGTAAACGCGCGGCATCGGCATCTGCGCGCGCTGCGCGAGCTCGCGCACCATCGTGTAGAACTGCGGCGCGCTGGTCTCGTCGACCTCCTGCGCGTTGTACATGCGCAGGACCATCTTGTCGGAGAACCAGTAGGCGAAGAAATTGGTTGCGAGCGCGAAGGCCAGCGCCAGCAGCATGCCGGTCTGGCCGCCAAAGGCCGCGCCGAGCGCGCCGAACAGCGCGGTGATGGAGGCCATCAGGATGGCGGTCTTCATCCAGTTGAACACGGACGACTCCTCGCGGGTGGGAAGGTGACAATGCCTGCATCCAAGATGAGGTCGAACTGAGTCGGTCTCAAGGGCCGTCCATTGCAGCGGCGACCGGCGGCGGCGCAAACCGCAGCGCGCAGCCCGGCTCGAGGGCCTGCAGCCACTGCACGGCGGCGATGCGGCGCCCGCCCGGACGCTGCACCTCGAGCAGCTCGAGCACCCCCTGGCCGCAGGCCACGCGCACCGCGCCATCGGCCGTCCCGAGCAGCGAGCCCGGCAGGGTGCCGTGGGCGGCGCCCGTCGCGCCGCCGGCCGCCCGCGCCCGCCAGATCTTGAGGGTCTCGGCCGGCGAGCCGGCGAGCGTGGCCGTGCACCCCGGGAAGGGATCGAAGGCGCGGATGCGGTCGGCGATGCGCTCGGCCGGCAGATGCCAGTCGATGGGCGCCTCGGTCTTGAGAATCTTGTGGGCGTAGGTGATGCCCTCGGCGGGTTGCGCGAGCGGCCGCAGCCGGCCCGCGTCGAGCTCCCCGAGCGCGCGCACGATGAGGTGCGCGCCGAGCGCGGCCAGCCGGTCGTGCAGGCCGGCAGCGTTCTCGTCGGGACCGATGGGCAGGGCTTCTGCAAGCAGCATGGGGCCGGTGTCCAGGCCAGCGTCCATCTGCATGATGGTGATGCCGGTGTGGGTGTCGCCGGCTTCGATCGCCCGCTGGATGGGTGCGGCACCGCGCCAGCGCGGCAGCAGCGACGCGTGGATGTTCAGGCAGCCGTGCGCCGGCAGCGCGAGCACCGCCGGCGGCAGGATCAGGCCGTAGGCCGCCACGACCATGGCCTGCGCGCCCACGGCCGCGATCGCAGCCTGGGTGTCGGGGTCCTTGAGGGTGGCCGGCTGCAGCAGCGGCAGGCCGTGGGCCAGCGCGCGCTCCTTCACCGGGCTGGGCGCAAGCTTCTGGCCGCGACCCGCGGGCTTGTCGAGCCGGGTGAGCACCAGCGCCACCTGGTGGCCGGCTGCCACGATGGCATCGAGCGCCGCGCTCGCGAATGCCGGCGTGCCGGCGAAGATGAGACGCATCGAGGGGTGTGGGGCGGCGAGAGGACCGGCGCTCGCCCGATCAGGCAGGCGCGCGGTCCTTGAGCATCTTGGTGCGGATGCGGCCCTGCTTCAGACGCGACAGGTACTGCACGAAAACCCGGCCCTTGAGGTGGTCCATCTCGTGCTGCAGGCACACGGCGAGCAGGCCGTCGGCCTCGAGAGTGAACAGCTTGCCGTGCTCGTCGTAGGCCCGCACCGTGACGCGCTCCGGTCGCTCGACCTCCTCGTAGATGCCGGGCACCGAGAGGCAGCCTTCCTCCCAGAGCTTGCACTCCGGGCTCGCGCCGACGATCTCGGGGTTGACGAAGACCCGCAGCGCGTCGCGCTCGTCGGAAACATCGATGACGATCACCTGGACGTGAGCGTCGATCTGGGTGGCCGCAAGCCCGACGCCGGGCGCGTCGTACATGGTTTCGGCCATGTCGCGCACGAGCTCGCGCAGGGCATCGTCGAACCGCTCGACGGGCTGGGCGACGGTGTGCAGACGCGGGTCGGGGTATCGGAGGATGGGACGGACGGCCATCGGCGCTTACCTACCGTTGAATCCGGTTTCGACTTGCGGCCCCCGGGGAATGCCGGCAGACTCGGACGAGCTTGAGCAGAAACTTTATCGCTTGCGCCTAAGCCATTGATCTCAAGAGGCTTATTGCGTCGCGTGCTGACAATGGACGCCGCGAGTCGATGTCACCCCGGTGCTGCAACCCATGACCCTGAAGTCTAGCATGCGCGCTTTCGCGCTGACGCTGTCGCTCGCGACGCCGGCATGGCTCGCGGCGCAGTCGGCCGGCAGCCCTCCCGAGCTGGCCGCCGACGCGCCGGACAAGCACGTTGTCGCGCGCGGCGACACCCTCTGGGGCATCGCCGGCAAGTTCCTCGAGAAGCCCTGGCGCTGGCCCGAACTGTGGCAACTCAACAAGGAGCAGATCCGCAATCCGCACCTCATCTACCCGGGCGACATCGTCTACCTCGATGGCACCGGGGCGAACATGCGGCTGCGGCTGGCCAAGCCGGTCTCGGGAACGGCAGCGGAAGGACGCTCGGTCGGCGTCGGCCCCGACGGGGAGGGCAAGACGGCTGCCGACGGCGCGGATGGCGCTCAGCCGGGTCAACGCCTGAGCCCGCGGGTGCGCATGACGCGCTTCGATTCCGAGCCCATCCCGACGATCAGCGCCAGTGCGATCGAACCCTTCCTCAACCGTCCCCTGATCATCGACGAGGCCAGCCTGCGCGAGCAGCCGCGCATCATCGGCATGCAGGAGGGCCGGGTATACCTCGGGCGGGGCGAACTCGCCTACGTGCGCGGGCTCAAGGCCGACGTGAGCGCCACCGAGTGGTACGTGTACCGCGACGTCAAGCCGCTGCTCGATCCCGACACCCGCAAGCCCATTGCCCACGAGGCGGTCTTCCTCGGGACGGCCCGGCTGGAGCGCCGCGGCGAGCCGGCCACCTTCCGAGTCCTGAGCGCCAACGAGGAGATCGGCATCGGCGACCGGCTGGTGCCCGCCGAGCGCGTGCGACCGATGAACTTCGTGCCGCGGGCGCCCGATCGCCCCGTGCAGGGGCGGATCGTTTCGGTCTACCGGGGTGTCAGCGAGGCAGGGCGCAACAGCGTGGTCGCGCTCAACCTGGGCTCCCGCCAGGGCATCGAGGAGGGGCATGTGCTCGGGATCCAGGAGCGGCGCCGCCAGCAGCGCGACCCCGAAACCCGCGCCACGATAGACCTTCCGGGTCAGTCGATCGGCGAGGTCCTGGTGTTCCGGGTCTTCGATACGATCTCCTACGGCCTGATCGTCACTTCCCGCAGGTCGGCCAACATCGGCGACAACATCGTCAATCCCTAGCAGGCACCCCGCATGGTCTCCGACCCGGCCGGGCACGCCGGGCGGCAGGCCTGGCTGCATCTGGTCCTCACGCCCGGCCTGGGCCCGCTCACCGCGCTGCGTCTGCTGGCGGCCCTGGGCTCGCCCGAGCGCATCCTGAGCAGCGCCCGCACGGCCCTTGCCGCGCTCGTCGGCCCGGCGCTCGCCTCGGCCCTGACGCGCCCCGATCCCCGCCGCGACGCGGCGGTCGCCGCCTCTTTGCAGTGGGCGCGCCAGCCCGGCTGCCATCTGCTCGCCCTCGATGACCCCGACTACCCCCGCGCGCTGCTGAACACCCCCGATCCCCCGGCGCTCCTCTGGATGCGCGGTCGGCCCGAAATCTTCGCCCGACCGGCACTCGCCATCGTTGGCAGCCGCGCCGCCAGCGCCGACGGCAGGCGCAACGGCGCGGCGTTCGCGCGCGCCACCGGCAACGCCGGGCTGGCCGTCGTCAGCGGGCTGGCAGCAGGCATCGACGCCGTCGCGCACCGCGGTGCGCTCGATACCCCCGGCGGCACGGTCGCGGTCCTGGCCACCGGCATCGATCGCATCTACCCGCCCGGCCAGCGCGCACTCGCCGAAGCCATCGCCGAACGCGGCGCCCTGATCGCCGAGCAGCCCCCGGGCACCGGCCCGAGCCGCGGCGCCTTTCCACGTCGCAATCGCCTGATTGCGGGCCTGGCCCGCGGCGTGCTGGTCGTGGAGGCTGCAGTGCGCAGCGGCTCGCTGATCACCGCACGGCTCGCGGCCGACCTCGGCCGCGAGGTCTATGCGCTGCCTGGCTCCATTCACGCGCCGCTCGCGCGCGGCTGCCACCTCCTCATCCGCGAGGGCGCGCTGCTGGTCGAATCGCCCGACGAGATCCTCGCCGACCGCGCGTTCGCCGATCTCGGCCATGCCACCGAACGCGCCGGCGGCGGCGGGGCGGCCGTGAGTACCGCAGGCGCCCCGCCACCCGCGGCGCCTGCCGCCGATGCAGCCGGCGCCCACGAGAGCGAGGGCAAGCTGCTGGCCGCACTCGGCTGGGACCCCATCGACCCCGACACCCTGATGTCGCGCCTCGCCGGGGCCGGGGCGCCGCAGAGCCCCGACGGTGCGGGGGCCGTGCTTGCAAGCCTGGGCGCGCTGGAGCTGGCCGGACGCATCGAGCGGCTGCCCGATGGTCGGTTCAGACGCCTCGCGCCCCCCTGACGGCCGGCATGCCAGGGCTGCTCCAACCCGCTTTCCGGGCTGCAAAGGCCTGCCTGGCTGCGCAGGCGCGCTTGCACCCCGTGAAGCCGCCCTCTTATGATTGGCGCCCTTTTTGGCCAAGACCGAGGCCCGCGCATCCATGGGCAAGTCGCTGATCATCGCCGAGAAGCCCTCGGTAGCCACCGACATCGCGAAAGCGCTCGGCGGCTTCACCCGGCATGGCGAGTACTACGAGAGCGACGACTACGTCCTGTCGTCGGCAGTCGGCCATCTGGTCGAAATCGCCGTACCCGAGCAGTTCGAGGTCAAGCGCGGCAAGTGGTCCTTCGCCCACCTGCCCGTCATCCCGCCGAACTTCGACGTCCAGCCGATCGCCAAGAACGAGGAGCGCCTCAAGCTGCTCGCCAAGCTCATCCGTCGCAAGGATGTCGAGGGCCTCATCAACGCCTGCGACGCCGGGCGCGAGGGCGAGCTCATCTTCCGCCTGATCGCGCAGTACGCACGCGCCCGGCAGCCGATACGCCGCCTGTGGCTGCAGTCGATGACGCCCGCGTCCATACGCGATGCGTTCACGCACCTGCGCGACGACCGCCAGATGCTGCCGCTGGCCGACGCGGCGCGCTGCCGCTCCGAGGCCGACTGGCTGGTCGGCATCAACGGCACCCGCGCCATGACCGCGTTCAACTCGCGCGACGGCGGCTTCTACCTGACCACCGTGGGCCGCGTCCAGACGCCCACCCTGGCCATCGTCGTCGAGCGCGAGGAGCGCATCCGGCGCTTCAAGCCTCGCGCCTACTTCGAGATCAAGGCCACTTTCGGCGCGCGCGCCGGTACCTACGAGGGCCGCTGGTTCGACCCCGACTTCCAGCGCAACCCGGCCGACACCGATCTGCGCCCCGAGCGCCTCTGGGACGAGGCCAGGGCGCGCGCCATCGCCGCGGCCTGCGCCGGCCGGCCCGGCACGGTCACCGAGGAATCCAAGCCCTCCACCCAGACGGCACCGGCGCTCTTCGACCTCACCAGCCTGCAGCGCGAGGCCAACGGCCGCTTCGGCTTCTCGGCCAAGACCACGCTGTCGCTGGCGCAGTCGCTCTACGAGAAGCACAAGGTCCTCACCTATCCGCGTACCGACTCCAAGGCCCTGCCCGAGGACTACGCACCCGCCGTGCGCCAGACCATGGACATGCTGGGCGACGTGCCGCCCTACGGCGCGCTGGCGCGCCGCGTGCTCGACAGCGACTGGGTGCGCCCGGGCAACCGTCGCATCTTCGACAACACCAAGATCTCCGACCACTTCGCCATCATTCCCACCCTGCAGGCACCGCGGGCGCTGTCCGATGCCGAGCAGAAGATCTACGACCTCGTCGTGCGCCGCTTCCTGGCGGTGTTCTTCCCGGCGGCCGAGTTCCGGGTCACCACCCGGATCACCACGGTCCAGGAGCACGCCTTTCGCACCGAAGGGCGGGTGCTGGTCGACCCCGGCTGGCTTGCGGTCTATGGCCGCGAGGCGGTGGTCGAACGCAAGGACGGCGCCGAGAGTTCCTCGGGCACGCTGGTGGCCGTCGACCCGGGCGAGATCGTCGAAACCCGCGAGATCGAGGCGGTGGCGCTGGCCACCCGGCCGCCGGCACGCTTCAACGAGGCCACGCTGCTGTCGGCCATGGAAGGCGCTGGCAAGCTGGTCGACGACGAGGAGCTGCGCGAGGCGATGGCCGACAAGGGCCTGGGCACGCCGGCCACCCGGGCAGCCATCATCGAAGGCCTGATTGCCGAGAACTACCTGCTGCGTGACGGCCGCGATCTGCTGCCTACCGCCAAGGCCTTCCAGCTGATCACGCTGCTGCGCGGGCTGGGCGTCGAGGAACTCACGATGCCCGAGCTCACCGGCAACTGGGAGTACAAGCTGTCGCAGATGGAGCGCGGACGGCTGCCGCGCGAGGCCTTCATGGAGGAGATCGCCGAGGTCACCCGCCGGATCGTCGAGCGCGCGCGCAACTACCAGTCCGACACCGTGCCCGGCGATTACGCCACGCTGGCTGCGCCTTGCCCGAAGTGCGGCAGCACGGTGCAGGAGAACTACAAGCGCTTTGCCTGCACGGCCTGCGACTTCTCCATCACCAAGATTCCTGGCGGCCGTCAGCTCGAAGTCGCCGAGGTCGAGCAGCTGCTGGCCCAGCGCACGCTGGGGCCCTTGCAGGGCTTCCGCAGCCGCCTGGGCCGCCCCTTCGCGGCCATCCTCAAGATCACCGACGAGCACAAGCTCGAGTTCGACTTCGGCGCCTCGCGCGACGACGACGAGGCCAACGCCGAAGCGGTCGACTTCACGGGTCAGCCCGTGCTGGGCGCCTGCCCGAAATGCGGCAGCGCCGTCCACGAGCACGGCATGGCCTACGTCTGCGAGAAGTCGGTGGGGCCCGCCCGCAGCTGCGACTTCCGCAGCGGCAAGATCATCCTGCAGCAGGAAATCGCTCCCGAGCAGATGCGCAAGCTGCTCGCCGAGGGCCGCACCGATCTTCTGCCGGGCTTCGTCTCGCAGCGTACGCGGCGCAAGTTCAAGGCCTTCCTGGTGCGCGGCCCCGATGGCCGGATCGGCTTCGAATTCACCGCGCGCAGCCCGCGAGGCAAGGCGGCCTCAGACGAGGGCGAAACCGGCGCTGGCGCCGACGCTGCCCCCGAAAAGGGCGCCGCCGTAGCCCCCCGGAAGGGCGCAACCACGGCCCCGGCTACCGACGCCCCCAAGGGCGCCACGAAGGCGGCGGCAAAGCGGGCCGCAAAGGCCCCGGCGGCGCGCACCCCGCGCCGCAAGGCCGGCTGAGGCGGCCCGCGCCGCCGCGCGGCTGCGTCCCGACCGGCTGGCCGTGAGCCTGCTGCTTGCCGACTGGGTGTTCGGGTACGGATCGCTGATCTGGAACCCGGAGTTCGAGCCCCTCGAAACCGAGCTGGCGCGGCTGCACGGCTGGCACCGCGCCTTCTGCATCCGCTCGGTGCACTACCGCGGCACCCCGGCGGCGCCCGGCGTCGTCCTGGGCCTGGAGCGCGGCGGCAGCTGCGTGGGCGTGGCGATGCGCCTGGCGCACCCGAGCCGTCGTCGCACCATCGAGCGGCTCTACGCGCGCGAAATGCTCAACGACGTCTACGTGCCCACGATGGCGGCGGTCACGCTGCGCGACGGCCGGCAACTGCGCGCGCTCACCTTCGTGGCCAACCGGGCGAGCGAGGCCTGGCAGCGCCTGGGCGAAGCCGAACTGCTGCTGCGGCTGGCGCACGCCCGCGGCGAGCGCGGCAGCAACCGCGAATACGCGCTGAACACCTGGCGAGCCCTCGAGGCGCGGGGGGTGCGCGATGCCCGCCTGGCGCGGCTGGCCCGCCAGCTCGAGGCCGGCGCCGGCCGCTGAGCCCCGCGCGCCGGCCGCGCCACGCGCCTGGCCCTCGCCGCGCAGGGAGTTGCAGATTTCGGGGACGCCCTTCCGGAGCGCGATCAGCGCCGTCAGCTACTCGGCACGCGCGCCCGACTCCCGCACCACGCGGGCCCACTTGGCGATCTCGGCCTGCTGGAAGCGGGCGAGTTCGTCGGGCCCGCCCAGGATGGGGTCGAGGCCGAGCTGGCGCAGCCTGTCCTGCGCCTCGGGCAGCCGGAAGACCCGCTGCACCTCCGTGGTCAGGCGCGCGACCAGATCGCGGGGGGTGCCGGCCGGGGCGAACAGCGCGAACCACGACGTGGCCTCGAAGCCCGGCAGACCCGCCTCGGCCACGGTGGGGATGTCGGGCGCCGACGGCGAGCGGCGGGCGCCGGTCTGGGCGACCGCGCGGATCTTGCCCTCGCGGGCCATCGGCAGCGCCGAGGGCATGTTGTCGAACATCAGCTGGATGCTGCCGCCAACCAGATCGGGAATGGCGAACTGCCGGCCCTTGTACGGGACGTGCGTCATCTGCACGCCGGCCATCGACTTGAAGAGCTCGCCCGAGATGTGTACCGAGGAGCCCACCCCCGGCGAGCCGAACGACAGGCGGTCGGGATTGGCCTTCGCGTAGGCGATCAGCTCGGCGACGGTGCGCACCGGCAGGGCATTGTTGACCACCAGCAGGTTGGGCGTGGAGGCGACCAGCGCCACCGGGGCGAAGTCGCGGACCATGTCGTAGGGCATTTTCGCGTAGAGCGACCCGTTGATGGCGTGCGTGCCGACCGTGCCCATCACCAGCTGATAGCCATCGGGCGGCGCCTTGGCGACGCGGTCGGCGCCGATATTGCCGCCCGCCCCTGGTACGTTCTCGACCACCACCGGCTGGCCGAGCTGCGCTTTCTCGGCGAACAGCCGCGCGAGGATGTCGGGCGCACCGCCGGAAGGGAAGGTCACCACCACGCGCAACGGGCGCTGCGGCCAGGCGGCCTGGCCCAGCGCAGTGGCGGGCAGCACGGCGGTCAACGGCAGCGCGACGGCACCGCCGCGCAGCAGGGCGCGTCGGCGAGCGCAATGGGTCATGGCAACCTCCGTGTCAACGACCGCTGGCCGTCTCGTTGTGTCAATTTCTGATGACAGAAAAAAATGACAGAAAACCGTAAGTTTTCGCGAGCAGACTCTGTGGCGTGTCTCCTGCGTTCTCCGTGACAGGAGTTATGCCCGGACGGCTTGCCGCTCCGGGTATTTTTTTGCCGTCTGCCGCAACGGCCCCGAGGGCGCGACCGGCCCGGCCGGACTCAGCGGGCAAACAGCGACGCGATGTCCTTGAAGGCCTTGAACTCGATGGCGTTGCCCGAGGGGTCCTGGAAGAACATCGTGGCCTGCTCGCCAACCTCGCCGCGAAAGCGCACGTGCGGCTCGACGATGAAGCTCACGCCGGCATCGCGCAGGCGGGCGGCCAGGGCCTCCCAGTCGGGCATCGGCAGCACCACCCCGAAATGCCTCACGGGAACGTTGTCGCCGTCGACGGCGTTGGTGGAGGCCGCGCCGGCCTCGTGCGGCGCCAGATGCGCGACCACCTGATGACCGTAGAGGTCGAAATCGATCCATTCGTCGGAACTGCGGCCTTCGGGACAGCCGAGCAATCCGCCGTAGAAGGCGCGCGCGGCGGCCAGGTCGTGGACGGGGAAGGCGAGATGGAAAGGATGCTGGGGCATCGAGGCCTCTGGATGCACCGGCGCCGGGGCCGCCGGTTTGCGTAAAGCTCTATTATCGGACAGTCCGCTTCCTTCCCTGGAGAACCCCATGAAGCTTGCGTCTCGTTCACTGCTCGCGGCTGTCGCCGGCGCCGCCATGCTCGCGCTCGGCGGCTGCGCCGCGCCCGAGCGCAGCGGCTCGGTCTACACCACGCGCGACACCCGCCAGCCCATGCAGGTCCAGACGGCCACCGTCCAGAGCGTGCGCACGGTGCGCATCGAGCGCGAGGGCGAACCGGGGGTAGGCACGGCCGCCGGCGCCGTCATCGGCGGGGTGGCCGGCTCCAACGTGGGCGGCGGCAAGGGCTCCATCATCGGTTCGGTGGTGGGCGCAGTGGCCGGCGGAGTGGCTGGCAGCTACCTCGAAAAGGGCGTCACCGACCGCAACGGCCTCGAGATCACGGTGCGCACCGACGACGGGCGCACGCTGGCGATCGTCCAGGACGCGGGCAACGACCGATTCGATGCTGGCCAACGGGTGCGTCTGCTCACCGACGGGCGCGGCCAGGTGCGCGTGAGTCCGCTATGAGCACCCCGCACCGCGGCCACGCCCCGGATTGCCGATGAACCTGCACTGCCGATGAACCTGCCTTGCCGATGACCCTGCCCATCGCCTTCGACGACGTGGCCGCGGCCGCGCAGCGCCTGCGCGGCATCGCCCACCGCACGCCCATGATGCGTTCGGCCGCCGCCGACGAGCGCACCGGCGCCCAGCTCTTCTTCAAGTGCGAGAACCTGCAACGGGTTGGCGCGTTCAAGTTCCGCGGCGCGTACAACGCGCTCGCCCGTTTCGACGCCGCGCAGCGGCGCGCCGGCGCGGTGGCCTTCTCCTCGGGCAACCACGCGCAGGCGGTCGCGCTGTCGGCCAGGCTGCTCGGCATGCCGGCCACCATCGTGATGCCGGGCGACGCGCCGGCGATCAAGGTCGCGGCCACCCGCGGCTACGGCGCGCAGGTGGTGCTCTACGACCGCCGCACCGAAGACCGCGAGGCGATCGGCCGGCGGCTCGCCCAGGAGCGCGGCATGACGCTCGTGCCGCCCTTCGACCATCCCGACGTGATGGCCGGACAGGGCACCGCGGCACTCGAGCTGATCGAGGACATGATCGCCGCCGGCGTGGGCCCGCCGCAGGCGCTGTTCGTTTGCCTCGGCGGTGGCGGGCTCATCTCGGGCTGCGCGGTCGCGGCCCGCCATCTGGCGCCGCAGTGCCGCGTGGTCGGGGTCGAGCCCGAGGCCGGCAACGACGTGCAGCAATCGCTCGCGCTCGGGCGCATCGTGCGCATCGCGCTGCCCGAAACCATCGCCGACGGCGCCCAGACCATGAGCGCGGGCGAACTCACCTTCGCCGTGATGCGCGAGTGCGTCGACGAGGTGCTCACCGTGTCCGACCCGCAGCTGGTGGCCGCGATGCGTTTCTTCGCCGAGCGCATGAAGCTGGTGGTCGAGCCCACCGGCTGCCTGGCGGCCGCGGCGCTGCTCGAGGGCGCCGCCCGCCTTCCCGGCCAGCGCATCGGCGTGATCGTGAGCGGCGGCAACGTCGATCTCGCGCGTTATGCGGCCCTGCTGGCGGGCACGGCGGCCGCCCCCGGCTGAAGGGGCGGCAATCCGGCGTGCCGATGCATCCCGGGCAAGGGTGTCCGGTCGCATCGCCCCAAGACGGGATACGATCGTGCTTTCCCCCTCCCCGGACCGTGCCCGCTTTCCGGCCTGCGCCTCCATGACCGACGACCGACTCAACCAGCGCCTCATCGACGCCGTCGACGCGGGGTTCGACGCGCAACTGCGCTTACTCGCCGACCTCGTCAGGCTGCCGTCGCTGCGCGGCGAGGAGGCCTCGGCGCAGGACTTCATGGCCCGCGCCTACGCCGAGCGCGGCCTGCAGGTCGATCGGTGGCGCATCGACGTCGAGCGCATCCGTGAGCTGCCCGGATTCTCGCCGGTAGCCGTCTCGTACGACAACGCCTGGAACGTGGTCGGCGCCCACCGCGCGCCACAGCCGCGCGGCCGCTCGCTGATCCTCAACGGCCACATCGACGTCGTGCCCACCGGGCCGCTCGACATGTGGGCCACGCCGCCCTTCGTGCCGGTGGTGCGCAACGGCTGGATGCACGGGCGCGGCACCGGCGACATGAAGGCCGGCCTGGTGGCCAATCTCTTCGCCCTCGACGCGCTCGAGCGCGCCGGCGTGGCACCAGCCGCCGACGTCTACCTGCAGTCGGTCGTCGAGGAGGAGTGCACCGGCAATGGCGCGCTCGCCTGTCTCGAGCGCGGCTATCGCGCCGACGCCGCGATCATCCCCGAGCCGATGGGCGAGTCGCTGATGAGCGCGCAGGTCGGGGTCGTCTGGTTCCAGGTCAAGGTGCGCGGCCGCCCGGCGCACGTGGCGGTCGCGGGCAGCGGCTCCAACGCGATCGAGGCCTGCTGGCCGATCATGCAGGCGCTGCACCGGCTCGAGCACGCCTGGAACGAGCGCGGACATCCCGCCTTCGCCGGCCACGCGCATCCGATCAACTTCGTGGTCAGCCGCATCGAAGGCGGCGACTGGACCTCCTCGGTGCCCGCCTGGTGCACGTTCGACATGCGCATCGGGCTGTTCCCGGGCATGGCGCTCGACGAGGTTCGCGCCGAGGTCGAGGCCTGCATCGCGCAGGCCGCCGCCGCCGACCCCTTCCTGTCGGCGCATCCGCCGCAGGTCGTCTACCACGGCTTCATGGCCGAAGGCTGGGAGCTGCCGGCCGGCACCGAGGCGCAGGCCCTGCTTGCCCGCTGCCACGACGCCGTCACCGGCAAGCCGCTGCCCGTCGCCCCCAGCACCGGCACCACCGACGCGCGCTTCTTTGGCCTGTACGCCGGCATCCCGGCCCTGGTCTACGGGCCCACCGCCGAGCGCATCCACGCCTTCGACGAACGCGTCGAGATCGAATCCATCCGCCGGGTCACCCGCACCATCGCGCTGTTCATCGCGCACTGGTGCGGCGTCGAGCCGCGCTGAGCGTCGCCCACTGGAGACCACGATGGGCATCCTCACCGAGATCGTCGAAGGCCACGGCCAGATGAAGCTGTGGCGCCAGGACATCCACGCGCACCCCGAACTCGGCTTCGAGGAAACGCGCACCGCCGATCTGGTGGCGCGCCAGCTCGAATCGTTCGGCATCGAGGTGCATCGGGGCGTGGGCCGCACCGGCGTGGTCGGCGTGCTGCGCCAGGGCAGCTCGCCGCGCAGCGTCGGGCTGCGCGCCGACATGGACGCGCTGCCCGTCGAGGAAGCCAACACCTTCGCCCACCGCTCGCGCAACCCCGGGCGCATGCACGCCTGCGGCCACGACGGCCACACCGCGATGCTGCTCGGCGCGGCCCGCTATCTGGCCGCCACGCGCCGCTTCGACGGCACCGTGAACTTCATCTTCCAGCCGGCCGAGGAAGGCCTGGGCGGCGCGCAGGCGATGCTCGCCGACCGTCTGTTCGAGCGATTTCCCTGCGACAGCCTGTTCGGCATGCACAACCGCCCGAAGCTGCCCGTCGGCAGCTTCTCGGTGCACAAGGGCCCGATGATGGCCGGCGGCGCCTTCTTCGACATCGACATCATTGGCGTGGGCGCGCACGGCGCGCGCCCGGAGTCGTCGGTCGACCCGCTGATGGTCGGCGTGCAGATCGCCAGCACGCTCCAGACCATCGTGTCGCGCAACATCCGGCCGGTCGATACCGCCGTGCTCTCGGTCACCCAGTTCCACGCCGGCGACGCCTACAACGTGATCCCCCAGACCGCGCGGCTTTCGGGCACCGTGCGGGCCTTCTCGCACGAGACCATGCGTCTGATCGAGACCAACATGCGACGGGTGGCGCGCGGCGTGGCCGAGTCGATGGGTGCGAGCGCAACCATCGACTTCCGCGTGAATTTCGCGCCGCTGGTCAACGACCGCGAGCAGGCCGAGTTCGCCGCTGCGGTGTGCGCCGACCTGGTCGGCGCCGCGCGGGTGCGCACCGACATGCCGCTGATCATGGCCTCCGAAGACTTCTCGTACATGCTCGAGAAGGTGCCCGGCTGCTTCATCAACATCGGCAACGGTGACGTCGAAGGCTCATGCGAGGTTCACAACCCCTCGTACGACTTCAACGACGAGGCGCTGCCGCTGGGCGCGAGCTTCTTCGCGCGGCTGGTCGAGCGCAAGCTCGCGGCTGCCTGAGCAGGCACCGGGCGACTGCGCCGTGCCGAGCCACGACCACGATCACCCGCACGACCACGACCACGGCGGCCCGCCGGTGGGCGGCGGCGTGCTCGGCATTCCGCGCACCGGCCGCTTCGATGCACCCGCCTTCGAGCGCGCGATCGCCGACCTGCTGCGCGCCTGCGGCGTCGAGGCCAGCGGCCCGCACACCGGAAACACGCCGCGCCGGGTGCGCGAGCTGTGGGAGCGCCGGCTGCTCGGCGGCTACGAACTCGATCCGGCGCAGGCGCTGGGCGACGGATTCGACGACCCTCGCACCGACGTCGTCATCGTGCGCGGCATCGCGGTGCACGGCGTGTGCCCGCACCACCTGGTGCCGTTTCGCGGCGTCGCGCACGTCGCCTACGCGCCCGGTGGCCGGCTGCACGGTTTCGGCCGCATCGCCCGGCTGGTCGATGCGATCGGCCACCGCTTCACCTACCAGGAATGGATGACCCGCGACATCGCCGACGCGCTGCACCGCCACGGCCGCGCGCGCGGCGCCGCCTGCATCATCGACGCGCAGCAACTGTGCCTGCTGCTCGGCGAAGACCGTCGCGGCGACGAGCGCGTGGTCACGCAGGCCTACGCCGGCTGCTTCGAAACCGACCCGCAGCTGCGCGCCGAGTTCCTGCGGGCGCTGCCGCCCCCGGTGGCCTGAACCCGTTAAACTTCGCGGCGCATCGCGGGCGCCGCCGTCGGGCGCGAGCACCGTCGCCCGCCACATCGTCGAACCCAACGGAGAACGCCATGGGGCAGTTCATCGAAATCACCGCTTCCGACGGTCATCGCTTCCAGGCCTGGGTCGCGCAGCCGCCCGGCGCGCCGCGCGGCGCCGTCATCGTCGTGCAGGAGATCTTCGGGGTGAACAGCCACATCCGCGGGGTCGCCGACGGCTACGCCGCCGACGGCTATCTCGCCATCGCGCCGGCGCTGTTCGACCGCGTGCGGCGCGGCTACGAAACCGGCTACTCGCCCGAGGACATCCAGGCCGGCATTGCCGTGATGCAGAAGGCCTCGATGGACGGCGCCATCCTCGACGTGCAGGCCTGCCTGGCCCACGCCGCGCCCGCCGGCAAGACCGGCATCCTGGGCTACTGCTGGGGCGGCACCGTGTCGTGGGTCGCGGCCGCGCGCGTCGTGGGGCTGGCCTGCGCCATCCCCTACTACGGCGGCGGCATCCACGCGAACCTCGGGCTGCAGCCGATGTGCCCGGTGATGTTCCAGTTCGCCGAGCGCGACCGCTCGCCCACGATCGAGCAGGCGCGCGAGATCGCCGCCGCGCATCCGCGCGCGACGGCCCATGTGTATCCGGCCGATCACGGCTTCAACTGCGAGCAGCGCGGCTCCTGGGACGCGGCCTGCGCCACACTGGCGCGCCAGCGCACGCTGCAGTTCCTCGCGCGGCACGTCGGCTGAGCGCGGCCTCCCCGGGATCACCGCCATGCGCGTCGTCCGCGACATCGCCAGCCTGCGCGCCGCGCTGCCGGGTCCGGGGGCTGCCGCCTTCGTGCCCACGATGGGCAACCTGCACGAAGGCCACCTGTCGCTGGTTCGGATCGCGCGCGAGCGCGGCGCGCCGGTGGTGGCAAGCATCTTCGTCAACCGTCTGCAGTTCGCACCCCACGAAGACTTCGACGCCTACCCGCGCACCTTCGAGCGCGACTGCGAGCTGCTGCGCGGCGAGGGCTGCGACCTGGTGTTCGCCCCGGGCGAGCGCGATCTCTACCCCGAGCCGCAACGCTGCACGGTGCAGCCGCCGCCCGAGCTCGCCGACATCCTCGAGGGCGAGTTCCGCCCGGGCTTCTTCACCGGCGTGTGCACGGTGGTGCTCAAGCTGTTCAATGCCGTTCAGCCCCGGGCGGCGGTGTTCGGCAAGAAGGATTACCAGCAGCTGATGGTCGTGCGCACGATGGTGCGCCAGCTCGCGCTGCCGGTGGAGATCGTCGCGGGCGAGACCTCGCGCGCCGACGACCGCCTGGCTCTGAGCTCGCGCAACGGCTACCTGGCCACCGCCGAGCGCGGCGAAGCGGTCGCGCTGGTGCGAGCCCTCGAAGGTCTGCGCGACGCCGTGCGCGGCGGCGCCCGCGATCTGGCGGCGCTCGAAGCGCAGGCCCTGGCCGCGCTGCGTGCGCGCAACTGGGCCCCCGACTACCTGACCGTGCGCCGTCAGCGCGACCTGCTCGCGCCCGAGCCCGACGAAATCGCCGCCGGCGAACCGCTGGTTGCACTCGGCGCGGCGCGCCTGGGCAGCACGCGCCTGATCGACAACCTGGAGTTCCACGCATGACCTCGTCCTACCCTCCCGCGGCCACCGGCGGCACGCGCGTTGCGCTCGTCACCGCCGCGGGCAGCGGTATGGGGGCGGCCTGCGCCCGCGAGTTCGTCGCCCAGGGCTGGAAGGTGATCGTGATGTCGTCCAGCGGCCGGGGCGAAGCCCTGGGCCGCGAGCTCGGCGGCATCGGCATCACCGGCAGCGTGCTCGATGCCGCCGACCTGCAGCGCGCCGTGCAGGCCGCGCTCGATGCGCATGGCCGCATCGACGCCGCGGTGTGCTCGGCGCCGCATCCGCCCAAGGGCAAGCTGCTCGACATCCCGGATGCCGACTGGCACAAGGGCCTCGACGTCATCCTGCTGCCTGTGATCCGCATGGCCCGCCTGCTGGTGCCGGTCATGCAGGCGCAAGGCGGCGGCTCGATCGTCAACATCAGCACCTACGCGGCGCTCGAGCCCGACCCGCTGTTCCCGGTCAGCGGCACGCTGCGCGCGGCGCTCGCGCACTTCGCCAAGCTGTTCTCCGACCAGCACGCGGGCGCCGGCATCCGCATGAACAACCTGCTGCCCGGATTCATCGACAGCCTGCCCGAGACCACCGAGCGGCGCGCGCGCATCCCGATGGGCCGCTATGGCCGCGTCGATGAGATCGCGCGCACGGCGGTATTCCTGTCTGGCGAGGGCGCGGGCTACATCACCGGCCAGAACCTGCGGGTCGACGGCGGGCTCACCCGGCACGTCTGAGCGGAAGCCGGCGCGCCCGGCATCCGGCCGGAAAGCCCCCGGGCGCCCGGGCTGCGATGGCTCGCTCAGGCGCCCTCAGGCCAGCTCAGGCGCGTGCGGGCCGCAGGTCGTAACCCAGCCGCGGGAAGTGCACCACCACCTCGCCCGCGCGCGCATCCTCGCGGCGCAGCGCGATCTCGTCGGCGGCCAGGTGCAACAGCACGCCCTCGGTGACCTCCTGGCCGTTGTCGTCGGCGCGCACGCGCACCAGGCTGCCCAGCGGTGGATCCTCGGCATGGGGCGATGACGGCGGCAACGGCGCGGGCGAGGCCGCGCGCGCGATCGCGATCGCCTCGGCCGCCGGCATCGGTTGCGGCCGGCCATGGCCAAAGGCGCGCACGCGCTGCATCCACGCGGCGATGCGCGGGAAGGGCGCCAGCTCGAAGGCCAGGCGCTGCGTGCGCGCGGTGAGAAACCACAGCGGGTGATAGACGGCGAGATCGGCCACCGTGGGCTGCGCGCCAAGCAGGTAGTCGCGTCCGTCGGCAAGCATGGCCTCCACCTGCGGGATCTGCGCGCGCGCCAGCGGCGCGTTGCGCCGGGCCGCGCGCAGCATCGTCGCGTCGTCGGGCACCGGCAGGCCGCGCATCGCCGACCGGTCGGCCTGCAGCCCCGCGGGCAGCACGTCGCCGTTCATGCCCGAGGCATAGAGCGTGATCGGGCGCATCAGCCGGTTCTCGGCCCAGAAGGCGATCGCCTCGGCCTGCGCGGCGAGCGCGGGCGGCAGCAGCGGCGGGGCCGGGTGCCGGCGTTCGAGCTCGCGCACGATCAGCCGCGTGTCGCACCAGATGTCAGCACCGGTCTGCAGCACCGGGGTACGACGGTAGCCGCCGGTCAGCGCGACCAGATCGGGCTTGGGCGCGATCGGCGGGATGGTGACCGCGCCCCAGGCCAGCCCCTTGAAGCCCAGGGCCAGGCGTGCCTTCTCGGCGAAATTCGAGAAGTCATAGTGGTGCAGCACCAGCTCGGACATCGGAGGCTCTCCCGTCGATCGTGAACCGATTCTAGGCCCTGGGTGCGCCGCGCCCTGGACCAGGCCCCGACCATGCCCGCGGCCTGTCGGCCTGGACCAGGCCCCGACCATGGCTGCGGCCTGTCGGCCCTGGCGCAGGCACGAGCCGGCCCCTTCGGGGCTCCCTCGAGCCACCCGGCGTCCAGAGCTGCGGCGGCAGCCGCCCCGGCTGCCACCTTGCTGAAGATGGGCAGGCGATCGCGCTGCGCGCGCCCGCCAAGCCGCGCGTCTCTCGGTGACGGCTCGCAAGCCTGCGCCAGGGCCGACAGGCCGCAGCCATGGTCCACTCGTTGCAGCGCCTCGCCGTCGACCACCGCATGGGCAGCGCCTGCGACGGTTTCCGGCCGTTCGAGGGATACGCAGGAACCGCGCCGATCGCAGCAACTGCCCCGCGAG
>JBILUW010000118.1:0-11195 GCA_044370795.1 Burkholderiaceae bacterium | reverse complement strand
TGTAGAGGTCGTCGTGCAGCAGCGGCGCATCGGGCGCCATCGCGGCCTCCACATCGATCACGTGCGGCAGCGGCTGATACTCGACGGTGATGAGATCGAGCGCGGCGCGCGCGATGCCCGGCGTGGTGGCAGCCACCGCCGCCACCGCATGGCCGACGTAGAGCACCTTGTCGCGGGCCATGCAGTTGGCCGAGAGCGCGCGCAGCGTGGCCGCGCCTTCGCCCGATTCGACCGCCTCGTTGCCCACCTCGGGGAAGTCGGCGGCCGAGACCACCGCCTTCACGCCGGGCAGCGCGCGCGCGGCCGCGGTGTCGATGCGCAGGATGCGCGCATGCGCATGCGGGCTGCGCTTGACCAGGCCGGTGAGCATGCCCGGCAGGCGCAGATCGGCCCCGAAATTGGCGCGGCCAGTGACCTTGTCGGCGCCATCGGGGCGCACCGGCCGCTGGCCGATGACCTTGAGGGCGGGCGGGACGACGGTATCGTTCATCGGGCGGCCTCCTCGGTGCGCATCTGGGCGGCGGCGGCCTGCACCGCGCGCACGATCTTGTCGTAGCCGGTGCAGCGGCACAGATTGCCGGCGAGCGCGTAGCGGATCTCGGTCTCGGTGGGATCGGGGTTGCGATCGAGCAGCGCCTTGGCCGCCACCAGCAGCCCCGGCGTGCAGAAGCCGCACTGCAGCGCGGCATGCTCGAGGAACTGCTGCTGCAGCGGATGCATGCGGCCGGCCGTGGCCAGGCCCTCCACGGTCTCTATCTGCCGGCCTTCGGCCTCGGGCGCGAAGATCAGGCAGGCGCAGGCCAGGCGGCCATCGATGATCACGGAGCACGCGCCGCAGTCGCCGCTGCCGCAGCCCTCCTTGCTGCCGGTCAGGCCGAGCTCGTCGCGCAGCGCATCGAGCAGGCTCTGGTCGGCACCGGCAAGAAACTCCACCGGCTCACCGTTGACGGTGGCATTCACGCGTAGGCGGCTCATGCGCAGGCCCTTTCGTAGGCTTGGAGGGCGGCGCGGCGCGCGAGCACGCCGGCCACCCGGGTCCGGTAGGCGGCGGTGCCGCGCTTGTCGTCGATCGGTCGGCAGGCGGCGCGCGCCGCGGCCTCCAGCGCCTGGAGCGCGGGCGCCTCGAGCCGCGTGCCCACCAGCGCTTTCGCGGCGGCATCCACGCGCAGCGCGGTGGGCGCCACCGCCCCCAGCGCCACCCGCGCCGCGCTGACCACGCCTTGCGCATCGACGCTCAGGCTCACGCCCGCGCCCACCACCGCGATGTCCATCTCGGTGCGCGGAATCAGCCGCAGGTAGGCATCGCCCGAGCGCGGCGCGCGCGCCGGCAGCCGCAGCGCAACCAGCACCTCGCCCGCGGCCAGCGCATTGCGCCCCGGACCCGCCTGAAGCAGCTCCACCGGCAGCTCGCGCCGGCCGGCCGGACCCGCGATCAGGCACACCGCGCCGGCCGCAATGAGCGCCGGCGCGCTGTCGGCCGCCGGCGACGCGTTGCACAGGTTGCCGCCCAGGCTGGCGCGGCCCTGCACCTGCGCCGAGCCGATCAGGCGCGCGGCCTCCACCACGCCCGGCCAGGCCGCGGCCAGCGCGGCATGCTCGCCGATCGCGGCGCAGGCGGTGGCCGCGCCGATCTCGAAGCCGCCGGCCACCTCACGCACGCCCAGCATCTCGGGGATGCGCTTCAGATCGACGATACGCCCGGGGTTCAGCCGCCCGGATCGCATCTGCACCATGAGGTCGGTGCCACCGGCCAGCGATCGGGCGCCCTCGCCCGCCAGCAGCGCGATGGCTTCATCCAGGCGCGAAGGCGCGCGGTAGTCGATGTCGGTCACCTCAGTAATCCTCCTCGAGCAGGGGAAAGGCGCTGAGCACGTGCGGCGGCACCACCGGCTGCGCCGGCACCACGCTGCGCGGCGTGAGCTGGTCGATGGACGACAGGCCCATCAGCGCGAGATTCAGGCGCATTTCGGTCTCGAGCAGCTCGAGCATGCGCACCACGCCCGGCGTGCCGCCGGCGGCCATGGCCAGCGCCTCGAGGCGCCCGATGGCCACCGCATCGGCGCCCAGCGCGAGCGCCTTGAGCACGTCGGTGCCGCGCATGATCCCGCCGTCGACGAGCACGGTGGCGCGGCCGGCCACCGCATCGACCACCTCGGGCAGCACGTCCATCGTGCCCTCGCCCTGGTCGAGCTGACGGCCACCGTGGTTGGACACGTAGACCATCTGCACGCCGTGCTTCACGGCGAGCTCGGCATCCTCGCCGCAGGCGATGCCCTTGATCGCGATCGGGATGTCGAAGCGCTCGCGGATGCGCGCGACCATCGCCCAGCTCATCAGCGGCTGCATCGTGGGGCCGGGCTTGCGCGGCAGGTTGGTGCCGGGCTGGCGGGCGGTGAGCGGCAGATAGCCCTTGAGGATGTCGCGCTCGCGCCGGCTGCCCACCTGGGTGTCGGCGGTCAGGCAGAAGGCCTTGTAGCCGGCGGCCACCGCCCGCTCGATGACGCCCATCATCCAGGCCTCGTCGGGGCCGTGCAGGTAGAGCTGGTAGATCTTGGGCGCGTCGCAGTCGCGGGCCAGCGACTCGAAGTCGGGCTGGCACACCGAGCTCAGGATCTGCATCACGCCGAACTCGCCGGCGGCGCGCGCCGCGGCCAGCCCGCCGCCGGGGTCGAAGACCTGCAGCGAGCCGATCGGCGCGAGCATCACCGGGATGCGCAGATCCACGCCGAGCACCGTGCGGCTCACGTGGGTCTGCGAGACGTCGTTCATCACCCGCGCGCGCAGCGCCAGCCGGTCGAGCGCCAGCCGGTTGCGCTTCATGGTGGTTTCGGTTTCGGCCGCGCCCGCGAGGTAGTCCCACTCGCCGCGCGCGAGGTTGCGCCGCGCCAGCTGGACCATCTGGTGGAGGGTGGCGAAGTCGGCGGCCATCGGAGCTCCTGGAGTCGGGGGGCGGCTCGGCCGGTCGGGCTCGGGGGTGCGCCTTGCCGCGGGTGCCGGGCCATTGTGCTATGGCACCCGCGCCGCGGCCATGCGGCGCGGTCCGCTCGCTGCGCTTTCGCCGCGCGCGCGCCGCCGCAGCGCGCGGGCGCTTGCCCAAAAACGGAAGGCCGCGACCGCCGCCCCCGGGGCGCGCCGGCGCGAGGCCGCCGGGCCGGAGCGATACTGCCCGCGCCCCCGACCCCGGAGCCCTGACGATGACCGCGATCCACTACCAGTCGGCCAGCGCGCTGGCCGCCGCGATCCGCGACGGCCGCATCGGCGCGCGCGAGCTGCTCGAGCACTTCCTCGCCCGCGTCGACCGCCACAACCCGGCGATCAACGCCATCGTGGTCGACGTGCGCGAGCGCGCCCGCGAACGCGCCGACGCCGCCGACGCCGCGCGCGCCCGCGGCGAGCCGATGGGCCCGCTGCACGGCGTGCCCATGACCATCAAGGAGAGCTACGACCTCGCCGGCACGCCCACCACCTGGGGCGTGCCCGCGCAGCGCGACCATGTGGTGGGCTCCGACGCGCTGGCCGTGCAACGCCTTGCGGCCGCCGGCGCCAACGTCTTCGGCAAGACCAACGTGCCGATCAACCTGGCCGACTTCCAGAGCTACAACGCCATCTACGGCAGCACCGGCAACCCCTGGAACACCGAGCGCACGCCCGGTGGCTCCTCGGGCGGCTCGGCCGCGGCGCTGGCCGCCGGCCTCACGGGTCTCGAGATCGGCAGCGACATCGGCGGCTCGATCCGCAACCCGGCGCACTTCTGCGGCGTGTTCGGCCACAAGCCCACCTGGAACCTGCTGCCGATGCGCGGCCATGCGCTGTCGGGCGCGCTCACGCCCACCGACATCTCCGTGATCGGGCCGCTTGCGCGCAGCGCCCACGATCTGGAGCTCGCGCTGCGCCTGATGGGCGGGCCCGACGAGATCGAGGCGCCGGCCGTGCGCCACGAACTGCCCGGGCTGAGCTCCCCGCTCAGGGGCCTGCGGGTCGCGGTCTGGAAGACCGACGCGATGTGCCCGGTGTCGGCCACCGTGGCCGCGCGGCTCGATGCGGTAACGCTTGCGCTGGCCGCGCAGGGCGCGCTCATCGACGAGGCCGCGCGCCCCGAGTTCAGCGCCGAGCACAGCCACGAGGTGTTCTCGGCGCTGCTGGCTGCCGCGATGTCGGCGCGCCTGCCCGAGGAGGAGTACGCGAAGCTGCTCGAGCGGGTGGCCTCGGCCGGCCCGAACGACGACAGCCCGCTGCTGCGCCAGGCGCGCTGGCAGACGATGCGCGCGCGCGACTGGGCCCGCCTGAACGAGGCCCGCACCCGCATCCGCTGGGCCTGGCACCGCTTCTTCCAGCAGCACGACGTGCTGATCACGCCCATCATGCCCACCGGCGCCTTCGCGCACGAACGGCGGGCCCTGGGCGAGCGCACCATCACGGTCGATGGCCGCAGCCACCCCTACTTCATGCAGACCTTCTGGGCGGGCCTGGCCGGCGTGTCCTACCTGCCGGGCACGGTGATTCCGGCCGGCCGCGACGACGAGGGCCTGCCGGTGGGCGTGCAGATCATCGGCCCAGCCTATGGCGATCTGCGCACCATCCAGCTCGCGCAGCGCCTGGAGGCCATGGGCTTCGGCTTCGTGCCGCCGCCGGGGCTGGACTGAACCACAGGCGCGGCAACGTCCTCGCGCAGCCGCACGACCCGACCCTCACCCAGGAGGCATCCCATGCAGATTCAGGCCGGCCAGCTCGCGCTGGTCACCGGCGCGGGCAGCGGCATCGGCCGCGAGCTCGCGCGTCAGCTTGCCGCCGCCGGCGTGCACCTCGCGCTTTGCGACCTCGACGAGACCGGCCTCGCCGAAACCCGCGCGCAGAGCCTCGCCGACGCGCCCGCCGGCACGCGCGTTACCACGCGCCGCGTCGACGTCACCCGCGAGGATCAGCTGATCGCGCTGCGCGACGCGGTGCGCGCCGAGCACGGCAGCGGGCAGCTGCACCTGCTCTTCAACAACGCCGGCATCGGCGGCGGCGGCAGCTTCGTCGACGGCGATCGCACCGAGTGGGAGCGCACCTTCGCCGTGTGCTGGCAGGGCGTGTACCTTGGCTGCCGCACCTTCCTGCCCATGCTGATCGCCAGCCCCGAGGCCTTCCTGGTCAACGTGAGCAGCGTCAACGGCTTCTGGGCGAGCCTCGGGCCGGGCGTGGCGCACACCGCCTACTCCGCAGCCAAGTTCGCGGTGAAGGGCTTCACCGAGGCGCTGATCACCGACCTGCGGCTGAACGCGCCGCATGTGCGCTGCGCGGTGGTGATGCCGGGCCACATCGGCACCGGCATCGCGATCAACACCGGCCGGCTGCTGGCCGGAACCGATGCGCTGGCCCTGCCCGCCGAGGCGGTGGCGCAGGCCCGCGCCCGCATGATCAAGGCCGGCGCGCCGGTGGCCGATCTGCCCGACGAGGCCATCCGCCGGCTGATCCACCAGCGCGGCGTCGAGTTCCGCGACAAGGCGCCCACCAGCGCCGCGCAGGCAGCCACGATCATCCTCGACGGGGTGCGCGCGGGCCGCTGGCGCATCCTGGTCGGCGAGGACGCCGGGCGGCTCGACGCCATGGTGCGCGCCGACCCCGAACAGGCCTACGAGCCGGCCTTCGCCGAAGCCTGGCGCAGCGCCGCCACCACCCTGCGCCCAACCCCCGGAGAACCCTCATGAGCGAACCCAGCGGCACCAACGCGCGCACCGGCGCGCAGGCCCTCGTGCAGACCTTCGTCGACGCCGGCGTGACGGTGTGCTTCACCAACCCCGGCACCTCCGAGATGCACTTCGTGGCGGCCCTGGACACCAACCCGCAGATGCGCTGCGTGCTCGGGCTGTTCGAGGGCGTGGTCACTGGCGCGGCCGACGGCTACGGGCGCATCGCCGGCACGCCCGCGGCCACGCTGCTGCACCTGGGGCCCGGCCTGGGCAACGGTCTGGCCAACCTGCACAACGCGAAGAAGGCCCGCACGCCGGTGGTCAACGTGATCGGCGATCACGCCACCTACCACCGCAAGTACGACGCGCCGCTCACCTCCGACGTCGAGGCGATCGCCCGCCCGGTGTCGGGCTGGGTGAAGGCCTCGGGCAGCGCCGACGAGGTGGCCGCCGACGGCGCGCAGGCCGTGCAGGCCTCGCTGAGCGGCGCGGGCCAGGTGGCCACGCTCATCCTGCCGGCCGACACCGCCTGGAACACCACCTCGGCGCCCGCGCCGGCGCCGCTGCCGCGCGTGGGCCCGCCGCCGGTCGATGGCGAGCGGGTGCAGGCCGCCGCGCGCGCGCTGGCCAGCGGCGAGCCCAGCGTGCTGCTCATGAACGGCGTGCTCACCGAGGCCCGCGTGCTCGCCGCCTCGCGCATCGCGGCGGCCACCGGCGCGCGCCTGATCACCGACACCTTCGTGCCGCGCATGCGCCGCGGCGCCGGTCTGCCCGCGCCGCTGCGCCTGCCCTACTTCGGCGAGCAGGCCGCCGAGATGCTTGCCGGCACCCGGCATCTCATCCTGCTCGGCACGCAGCCGCCCGTCACCTTCTTCGCCTACCCCGGCAAGCCCTACTGGCTGACGCCCGAGGGCTGCACGCTGCACGAGGTGGCCGGGCGCGACGGCGATCTCGACGGCGCGCTCGATGCGCTGGGCCAGGCCGTGGGCGCGGCCGGCAAGACGGTGCCGCTGGCCGCGGCCGACCGCCCGGCGCTGCCCACCGGCAAGCTCGACGCCCGCGCGATCGGCGCGGCCGTGGGCCATCTGCTGCCCGACAACGTCATCGTCGTCGACGAAGGCGGCACCTCGGGCCATGGCACGGTGATGGGCACCCGCGGCGCGCCGCCGCACGACTGGCTGCACCTCACCGGCGGCTCGATCGGCTACGCGCTGCCCACGGCCACCGGCGCGGCCATCGCCGCGCCCGACCGGCGCGTGCTGTGCCTGCAGGGCGATGGCGGCGGCATGTACACCGTGCAGGCGCTCTGGACGCAGGCGCGCGAGCGCCTGGACATCACGACCATCATCTTCGCCAACCGGCGCTACAGCATCCTGCAGGTGGAGTTCGGCCGCGTGGGCGCGCACGCGCCGGGCCCCAAGGCGATGAGCATGCTCGAGCTCACCGACCCGGTCATCGACTGGACCGGGATGGCGCGCAGCCTGGGCGTGCGCGCCTGGCGGGCCGACACCGCCGAGAGTTTCGCGCAGGCCCTGGCCGCGGCCTTCGCCGAGCCGGGGCCCTCGCTGATCGAGGCGGTGATCTGAGGCACGAAGCAGCCGGCGCGGCCACCCGCGCCGGCCCGCCGGGCGCAGGCCGCTCAGTGAATCTCGGAGGCCTTGCCCTGCGCGGCGCGCAGCCGCTCGATGTCGAAGCCGGGCTGGCGCGTGGCCTCGATGATGACCCGCTCGCGGCGGATGATCTGGTCGGCCGCGCCGCGCACCCTCGTGGCCACCTCGTGCGGGATCACGACCGCGCCGTGCTGATCGGCGTGGATCAGGTCGCCGTCGCGCACCCTCATGCCCGACACGTTGACCGGCCGCGAGAAATCCACCACATGCACGTAGGCGTGCGACGGAATGATCTGTGCCGCGAGCATCTGGAAGCCTTCGGCGATGTCGGGGATGTCGCGCACGCCACCGTCGGTGATCAGCCCCAGGGCGCCGAAGCCCTTGTGGATGGAGCTGTTGACCTCGCCCCAGAACGAGCCGTAGCCGCGCTGCTCGTCGATGTCCTGCATCACGATCACGCTGGGCTTGGGGCCTCCCCGGTCGATGTACTCGTAGTAGGCATCCGACAGCTTGCGCGCGTCGGCGGCGTTGAGATCGCTCGGATGGGCGCTGCGGATGGTGGCGGTGCGCGCGAAGCCGACCATGGGCTTCAGGTGCGGCCGGGTGCACACCAGCGGCGACACCGTGTAGCCGTAGCCGCGCCGGGCAGGCACCAGCAGCTCCAGCGCATTGCAGACCGTGGGCGTGTCCATGGTCTGCAGTTCCGCAATCAGTTCGGGGGTGAGGTCGAGCATCGGGGGTCTCCTGGCGGGAATGCCGAGCAACGGATGTTGGAAGGTTGCGGCCCGCTCGTCCAATCCCGGCCTTCCATTCCCGGTTGTATGCTTGCGCGCAGTTTTCCGCCCCACGGAGCGTATCGCCCATGAGTTCCAGCAACCAGACGGCATCCACGAGCACCGAGCAGCCCGCCCGCCACGGCCCGCTGCACGGCATCCGCGTCCTCGACCTTTCACGCGTGCTCGCCGCGCCGTGGTGCGTGCAGAACCTCGGCGACCTCGGCGCCGACATCGTCAAGATCGAGCGCCCCGGCCCCGGCGACGAGTCGCGCCACTGGGGCCCGCCGTGGCTCACCGGGCCCGACGGCCAGCCCACGAAGGAGTCGGCCTACTTCATGTCGGCCAACCGCAACAAGCGCTCGGTGGCCATCGACCTCGCCTCGGCCGAAGGCCAGGCGCTGGTGCGCAAGCTCGCCGAGACCGCCGACATCTGCATCGAGAACTTCAAGGTCGGCGACCTCGCCCGCTACGGGCTCGACTACGCCTCGCTCTCGAAGGTGAACCCGCGGCTGATCTACTGCTCGGTGACGGGCTTCGGCCAGACCGGTCCGTGGGCCACCCGCCCCGGCTACGACTACCTGTTCCAGGGCATGGGCGGGCTGATGTCGGTCACCGGCGAGCGCGACGACCGCGCCGGCGGCGGCCCGCAGCGCTTCGGTCTGCCCATCGTCGACCTCTTCACCGGCATGTACGCGACCATCTCCATCCTGGCCGCGCTGCAGCACCGCCACGTGACGGGCGAGGGTCAGTACATCGACATCTCGCTGTTCAGCACGGTGCTGGCGATGAGCTCGGGCCACCTGTCCAACTACATGATCGGCGGCAAGATCCCCGGGCGCACCGGCAACGACTCGCCCAACATCACGCCCTACGGCGTGTACCCGGCCGCCGACGGCCAGTTCATCGTGGCCAGCGCCAACGCCGGCCAGTTCAGCGCGCTGTGCAAGGCGCTGGGCCACCCCGAGTGGGTCGACGACCCGCGCTTCAAGGACAACGGCGCACGCATGGCCCACCAGGCCGAACTGCATGCGCTGTTCTCCGAGATCCTGAGCACGCAGCCGCGCTCGCACTGGGAGGAGGTGTTCACGAAGGTTGGCGTGCCCTGCGGCCCGATCAACAACTACGAGCAGGCGATGGCCCATCCGCAAGCCCAGCACCTGAACGTGAAGCTCAAGCTGCCGCACGCCACCGGCGTGGAAGCACCGGGCATCGCCAACCCGATGAAGTTCTCGAAGTCGCCGGTGAGCTACCGGCGCGCCCCGCCCATGATCGGCCAGCACACCCGCGAGGTGCTGCGCGAGCAGGGCCTGGACGACGCCGAGATCGAGCGCCTCGTGAAGGCCGGCACGATCGGCGTGCGCTGAGCCTGCCGCGGGCGGCCCGCGCGCCGCGCCCGCCCGCCGCCGCCCGCGCAACCCGCGCGCGGGCCGGCAACCCCTATCCCCACCACGGAGGAACGCGATGAAGGATCTCTTCGACATGACCGGCAAGGTGGCGCTGGTGACCGGCGGCAGCCGCGGCCTGGGCCGCGCGATGGCGCTGGGCTTCGCCGAGCACGGCGCCGACCTGATCATCGCCTCGCGCAAGCTCGATGCCTGCGAGGAGGTGGCCGCCGAGATCCGCGCGATGGGCCGCAAGGCCATCGCGGTGGCGGCCAACGTCAGCCGCTGGGACGACTGCGACCTGCTGATCCACCACGCCTACCAGGCCTTCGGCAAGGTCGATGTGCTGGTCAACAATGCCGGCCTCTCGCCGCTCTACGGCAAGCTCTCCGACGTCGGCGAGTCGCTGTTCGACAAGGTGGTGGGCCTGAACCTGAAGGGCCCCTTCCGCCTGAGCTCGGTCATCGGCGAGCGCATGGCCGAGGGCGACGGCGGCAGCATCATCAACATCTCGTCCACCGCGGCCGCCAACCCGGCGCCGCACGCCGAGCCCTACGGCGCGGCCAAGGCGGGCCTGAACAACCTCACCCGGTCGTTTGCCTTCGCCTTCGGGCCCAAGGTGCGGGTCAACAGCATCATGTGCGGTCCCTTCCTGACCGACATCTCGAAGGCCTGGGACATGGAGGTCTTCGCCAAGCGCGCCGCCACGTCCATCGCGCTCAAGCGCGGCGGCCAGGCCAGCGAGGTGGTGGGCGCGGCCCTCTATTTCGCGAGCAACGCCTCGTCGTTCACCACCGGCGCGGTGCTGCGGGTGGATGGCGGCACCGGCGGCGGCGGGGTCTGAGCGGGCTTACGCCTCAGCCCACGCGCAGGCATCCGGGGGCGCAGCAGACCCGCGCCCCGGCTCACGCACAACCCATCCCAGGAGACAGGCCATGGCCCGATTGAGCAAGCTCTCGCGATCCGTCGCAGGCAAGGTGGTGATCGTCACCGGCGCAGCCAGCGGCATGGGCCGCGCCACCGCGCATCTGTTCGCCGACGAGGGCGCGAAAGTGGCTGCCGTCGACATCAGCCCGATCGGCCCGGTGGTCGAGGAGATCACCGGCGCCGGCGGCACGGTGCGCGGCTGGCAGCTCGATCTGCGCAACCGCGCCGACATCGACCGTGTGGTCGGCGAGATCGCCGCGCACTTCGGCGGCATCGACATCCTCGTGAACAACGCCGGCATCTCGAAGCACGGGCCGGTCGACTCCGAGGACTTCGAGGAGCGCTGGGCGCAGCATCTCGACGTGCTGCTCACCGGCCAGGTGCGCATGATCCGCGCGGCGTTGCCCTGGCTGCGCAAATCCGAGTCGGCCCGCATCGTCAACATCGCCTCCACCGAGGCGCTGGGCGCCACGCGCTTCATCAGCCCCTACACCGCGGCCAAGACCGGCGTGGTCGGGCTCACGCGCTCGCTCGCGGTGGAGTTCGGCCCCGAGGGCATCACCGTCAACTGCGTCTGCCCGGGCCCGATCCGCACCGGCATGACGGCGCGCATCCCCGAGGAGCAGAAGGCCGAGTACGCGCGCCGGCGCACCGCGCTGCGCCGATACGCCGACCCCGAGGAAGTGGCGCACATGACGCTGTCGCTGTGCATGCCGGCCGCGGGCTTCGTGACCGGCGCCACGCTGCCGGTGGACGGCGGGCTCACCATCCGCAACGCCTGAAGCGGCGCGCGCGGCCTGCGGGCCGCGCGTGAGCAGGTTCGCGGCC
>JBILUW010000068.1:0-15509 GCA_044370795.1 Burkholderiaceae bacterium | reverse complement strand
CCAGCCGGCCCCGGGCCTCCGCGACGCCCGCGACGCTCAGTTCAGCGTGCGGCCCGGAATCTTGTTGAAGGGCAGGCCGCGGTCGGCGCGCATGTCGGCCGGCAGGCCCAGCACGCGCTCAGCGATGATGTTGCGCAGGATCTCGTCGGTGCCGCCCTCGATGCGGGTGGCCGGCGAGCGCAGCAGCATGGCCTGGAAGCGGCCGGCGGCCTCCACCATCGCCGGGTCGGTCAGCACGCCGGCCTGGCCTTGCAGGTCGAGGGCGAACATCGCGATCTCCTGCAGCGTCTGGCCCGCCACGAGCTTGCCGATCGAGTTCTCGGGGCCCGGGGTCTCGCCGCGCGACAGCGCCGAGATGCTGCGGTAGGCGGTGTAGCGCAGCCCGCTGGTGCGCACCGCCCAGGTGGCGAGCTTGGCGCGCACGGCCGGGTCGTCGATCGCCAGGCCCGCGCCGGTGTCGAAGCGGGAGCAGAAGTCGAGCAGCTCGGGAAAGCCCGTGGGCATGCCGGCGCCGATCGACAGGCGCTCGTTCATCAGCGTGGTGAGCGAGACCTTCCAGCCTTGCCCGGGCACGCCCAGGCGCTGGTCGTCGGGGATGCGCAGGTCGGTGAAGAAGACCTCGTTGAAGCCCGACTGCCCATTGACCTGCTTGATCGGGCGGATCTCGATGCCCGGGCTCTTCATGTCGATGAAGAACATGGTGAGGCCGTCGTGCTTGGCGACGTTGGGATCGGTGCGGGTGAGCAGGATCGCGTAGTCGGAGTAGTGGGCGCCGCTGGTCCAGATCTTCTGGCCGTTGACCACCCACTGGTCGCCCTGCTTCTCGGCGCGCGTGCGCAGGCCGGCGAGGTCGGAACCGGCCACCGGCTCGGAGAACAGCTGGCACCAGACCTCCTCGCCCGAGGCCAGCGGCGGCAGGAAGCGGCGCTTCTGGTCCTCGGTGGCGTAGGTCATCATGGTCGGCGCGCACATGCCCTGACCGATCAGGAAGGGCGAGGAGAGCTTGCCGTAGACGCCCTCCTCCTGCTGCCAGATCACGCGTTCGATCGGCGTGGCGCCGCGCCCGCCGTACTCCCTGGGCCAGTGCAGGCAGGCCCAGCCGGCGTCGCGCTTGCGCTTTTGCCAGGTCTTGCCGGCGGCGAGCACGTCGCCGCTGCGCAGGGCGGGCTGGCCGAAGCCGGCGGTTTCGAGTTCGGCGCGCAGCTCGTGCGGCGCGTTGTCGGCGATCCAGGCGCGCGCATCGGCGCGGAACGCGGCTTCCTGGGGGGTGTCGGCGAAGTTCATGTCGGACGTCCTCGATGGCGTGGGCGTGCGGGGTTCGTGGGGTTCGGGGTGAGCGGGCAGTCGCGGGCGCTGCGGGCGGGTCGACCGAAGCTCAGGCGGCGCGCGGCTTGCGCAGCAACTCGATCAGGCGATCCTCCCAGACCGACAGCGGTCCGAGGGCGAGCGCGAGCAGGTTGGATCGACGATAGTAGAGGTGGCAGTCGTACTGCCAGGTGAAGCCCATGCCGCCGTGCACCTGGATGTTGTTGCGGGCGCAGTGCTGATAGGCCTGGGTGGCGCTCACGCGGGCGCTGGCTGCGGCCTCGGGCAGCTCGGGCGCGTCATTGGACAGCGCCCAGGCCGCGTAATAGGCGTTGGAGCGGGCCAGCGTGGCCGACACGTACATGTCGGCCAGCATGTGCTTGATTGCCTGCATCGAGCCGATGGGGCGGCCGAAGGCGAAACGCTCGAGGGCGTAGTCGCGCGCCATCTCCAGCGCCCGGTCGGCCCCGCCGATCTGCTCGAAGGCCACCAGCACGGCCGCGCGGTCGAAGACCCGCTCGAGCAGCGCCCAGCCGGCGCCGGCCTCGCCCAGCGGCTCGGCCTGCGCATTCGCGAACACGAGGTTGGCGTGGCTGCGCGTGGGGTCGATGGTGCTGACCACCTGACGCGACACGGCGGGCTGCGCGAGGTCGACGAGAAAGAGCGAGATCGCGTCGCTGCCTTCGGACTCGACAGCGGCCACGATCGCGAAGTCGGCGATGTCGCCGTCGGCCACTGCCAGCTTGCTGCCGCTCAGCGTGACGCCACCGCCCGAGCGCGCGGCGCGGGTTGCGATGGCGCCCCTCAGCACCCGGCCCGGACCCTCGGCGAGCGCCAGCGTGGCGATGGCGGTGCCGGCGGCCAGCCCGGGCAGGCGCGCGGTCTTCTGCGCCTCGGTGCCGGCGGCGAGCAGGCATTCGGCGGCCAGCGCGATGCTCGAGACCCAGGGCACAGGCGCCACCGCCCGGCCCAGCTCCTCGGCAACCACGCAGGCCTCGAGGTAGCCCGCGCCCAGGCCGCCGTAGGCCTCGGGGATGGCGGCGCCCAGGTAGCCGAGCTCGCCCAGCGCGCGCCACAGCGCGGCGTCGTGCGACTGCGGTCCGTCGAGCACCGCGCGCACGGCGTTGCGGTCGCAACGATCGGCGAGGAAGCGGCGCACCTGTTCCTTGAGCTGCTTCTGGTCGGAGGAGAAGTCGAATTCCATGACGCGCACCCGGGGTGGAAACCGCGTCGATGGTAGACGAAGCGGGCGCGACGCAAGCCGCGACCCCGATGCCATCGGGTCCGAAAGCCCGCGAACGCGGATTGGCCCCGCGCCGCGCGGCTGACCATAATCGGCGCGTCCGCGGGGCGCCCCGGCAGCCGCGCAGGCGCGCAGCCCCCGCACGGGCGCCCTACTCCAACCCGACAAGACAGGTTCCGACATGACCCAGAGACTGTGCGAAGGCCGCGTGGCCATCGTGACCGGCGCCGGCCGCGGCATCGGCCGGCAGTACGCGCTGATGCTCGCCGCCCACGGCGCGCGCGTCGTCGTCAACGACCTCGGCGGCGCCCGCGACGGCACGCCCGGCCAGGACGAGGAGCCGCCGGCCGAGGCGGTGGTGCGCGAGATCCGCGCCGCCGGCGGCGAGGCGGTGGCCAACCGCGAGAGCTGCGCCGACTGGAAGGCGGCCGGCCGCATGATCGAGCAGGCGGTGGACACCTGGGGCCGGCTCGACGTGCTGGTCAACAACGCCGGCATCCTGCGCGACCGCATGCTCACCAACATGACCGAGGAGGAGTGGGACGCGGTGATCGCCGTGCACCTGAAGGGCACCTTCGCGCCGATGCACCATGCCGCCAACCACTGGAAGAACCGCCACAAGGGCGGCGAGACGGAGGTTGCCGGCCGCGTCATCAACACCACCTCGGTGTCGGGCGTGTTCGGCAACGTGGGTCAGGCCAACTACGGCGCGGCCAAGGCCGGCATCGCCGCCATGACCGTCATCGCCGCGCGCGAGCTGCGCCGCTACGACGTGACCGTCAACGCGATCTCGCCGCACGCCTACACCCGCATGACCGCCGACCTGCGCGCGCAGACCGACGAGGAGATCGAGCTGCGCGACCCGAAGTGGATCGCGCCCATCGTCGTGTGGCTGGCCAGCCGCGAGAGCAGCCAGGTGACCGCCCGCGTGATCGACGCCGGCGGCGGCAGCTTCGGCGTGATGGAAGGCTGGCGCCTGGGCCCGAGCACGCCGCAGGTGGCCGACCCGCGCGAGGTGGGCGCGCTGCTCACCGACCTGGTGGCACGCGCCCAGCCCAACATGGGCATGAACGCGAAGCCGGCGGAGATCTGAGGGGCGGGTGGTTCGGGCGACGCGCAGACGGATGAGGTGCCTGCTGACGTCGGCAGGGTGCCGAAAACCACTCCTGCTCAGGCTGCGGGCGCGCCGTCCCGGCCCCCGACCAGAAAGGCCGCAAACCGAGCGGCCGGGCTGGCCTCGCCCTCTTCCCGGCGCTGCACGACATAGAGCGTCTTGATCAGCCGAACACCTGTCAGTTCACGACAGACCAAGGCGCCCGCCGCGATCTCGGGCTGCGCGGCGATCCGCATGGTGATCGACACGCCAAGACCGGCCATGACCGCCCGCTTCACCCCTTCCGTGCTGCCGAAGTTGCGCCGCACCTGAAGCCGGTCGGCGGCCTCGCCGAAGACCTCGCGCAGCAGGGTCGCGGTTCCCGAGCCAGGCTCGCCGCCAACCATGGGCTCGCACGCCAGGTGATCGAGCGCCAACAGGGGTTCGGCGGCGAGCCGGTGATCTGGTGGCATGATCACTACGAGAGGCTCACGCCGCCAGGGCGCTCCGCGCAGTTCCGGGTCGGCCGGTATCCACTCGGTGAGCGCAACATCGAGCAGGCGCTGTCGTAGCCGGCGGATCACCTCCGGATTCGGGAAGGTCGACACCTCGATGTCGATCTGCTGCGCGGATGGCGCCTGCGCGAAGTGGCGCACCAGATCGGGTAGCAGGTAAGTCGCGATGTTGCCGCTGGCGCCTATCGCGAGGCTACGTGCGCTGACCGCGGCCCGGGCCCTTGCCTCGAGCGCCAGGAGTTCGCGGGCGTAGGGCAGCAGGCGCGCGCCAGCGTCGGTCGGCAGGCTGGCACGACGGCCGCGCGCGAGCAGACGGGTGCCCAGGGCGCTCTCGAGCCGTGAGATCTGCACGCTCACTCCTGATGGGGAGAGCCCGAGCCGCTCTGCGGCCGCGCCGAAGCTCCCGCTGTCGACGACCGTGACGAAGCTGAGCAGGCAGGCGAGATCGATCACGTTCGCGGTCGAACCGGATCGTTGATCGCGCCGTGCGGGCGCTCGCCGCGGAGTCCTTCCAGCAGGTTGAGCGCGGCATCGTGCTCGATGGCCGCGCGCACGTCGCGAACGGCCGATCCGATGTGGGTCGTGAAGAGGGTGGTGCGCGGCATGGCGAGCAGGCGTGGCTCGATGCCCACCGGCCGATCCCTTCGCGCCCAATCCTCGCACTCGAACACATCGGCTGCGTACCCGCCGAGATGTCCGTCGGCCAGCGCATCGGCGATTGCCGATTCCATCACGACCGATCCACGCGCCGGATTCACCAGCAGGGCGCCGGGCTGCATCGCGGCAAGCCAGGCCGGGTTGACCATATGCAGTGTGCTCCCGTTCAACGGCACTGCGAGAATCACAAAATGGGCTCTCGCAAGAGCTTCCGCAAGGGTCACGAAACGGGCCCGGGCCGGCGCCGGGTCGCGACACTCGGCATCGACCATGAGCAGTTCGCAGTCGAATCCCGCGAGCTTGCGGGCGATCGCACGCCCGACACGCCCGGCGCCGATGATGGCCACGCAACTTCCATCGAGGGACCGGCCGTAGAAACTGGGGCGCCAGCCGGCAAAGCCGCCCTCACGCACGCGGCGGTCCGAGTTCGCGATATGGCGCCCGAGACCGATGGCCAGACCGATGGCCAGTTCGGCTGTCGGTTCCGTGAGCAGGTCGGGAACGATGCTCACCCAGATGCCCCGGCGAGTGCATGCGTCGATATCGAAGTTGTCGTAGCCCTTGAGGGCGCAGGCAATGACGCGCAAGGCAGGACAGCGGTCCAGGAAAACGTCATCGACGCAGTCGGGCATGAACGCCAGCATGCCCTCGGCATCGGCTGCACGGCGCAGCAACTCGTCCTGTGGCCAAGGGTCTTCACCCGGGTTGGCGCGCAGATCGCAGTGCGCGGCGATCAGGGCAAGGGTCTCGGGGAAGGCCCGGTTGGTAACGACGACGGGAGGGCGGGGCATGGGGGCGGTGTCCGGGTAGTGCTGGAGGCTCGAGGACTACGTTCCATGATGAATCATCATTCATTGCCCTTTCATTTCACGAATATTCATTCTTTCGTAATACGGGCGGCATACCGTGGCGCCATCGACTGATTGCGCCGTGAGGCCCTGATGACTGCCAAGAACCAGGCACCGGACGCTGCCTCCCCCCTCCTCGAGATCCGCGGGCTTGGCGTCGTATACGCCACCGGGCAAAAAGCGCTGAATGCCGCGAGCCTCGTGGTGAACCCCGGCGAGTTCGTCGTCCTTCTGGGCCCTTCAGGCGCCGGCAAGTCGACCCTGTTACGGGCAATCAACGGTCTGGTGCAGAGCAGCGAAGGGACAGTGCAGTTCAACGGCAGCAGGGTCAGTGGACGCGCAGCGCTGCGCTGGCTTCGCACCCGGATCGGGATGATCTTTCAGCAGCATCAGTTGATCGGGCGTCTCACGGCCCTCGACAACGTCCTCATGGGACGGCTTGGCATGCACTCCGGGTGGCGCACGCTGCTGCCGATGCGACGCGAGGATAGGCTGATCGCGCTCAAAGCGCTCGAGGACGTCGGCCTGATCGACCAGGCATTACGCCGCTGCGACCATCTCTCCGGCGGCCAGCAGCAGCGGGTGGGCATCGCGCGTGCGCTGGCGCAGGCGCCCCGCCTGATCCTCGCTGACGAGCCGGTGGCCAGTCTCGATCCGACAACGGCTCAGAATGTCCTTTCGCTGATCCATGAGGTGTGCAAGTCGTCCGGGATCGCGGCGATGGTCAGCCTTCACCAGGTGGAACTTGCCCGCCGCTTTGCCGACCGGATCATCGGACTTGCCGCCGGATCGATCGTGTTCGACGGCCCTGTGCCTGCACTCGATCGACAGGCGCTTTGCCGCATCTACGGCGAACCCACTGCCGAGCCGTCGGGCGTGCGGGATGCCGCCGAGATCAAGCCCGCAGGCGAGACCATCGACGCGCAGGCGGCCTGAGACCGACCTGCTCACCGAACACATCCACACCCCCTCCGAACCGCCGAGGTGCCCATGAACCGCCGATCGATACTCACCCTGACCGCCCTGACCGCCCTGCCGCTCGCGTTTCCTGTCATCGGGTCGGCGCAGACCCGTGACCCGGCACGCCTGCGCGTCGCGCTGCTGCCCGACGAGAATGCCTCGACCCTGATCCAGAACGCCCAGCCGCTTAAGGTCTACCTCGAGAAGACGCTGAAGAAGGACATCGAGATCGTGGTCACGACCGACTACTCCTCGATGATCGAGGCGATGCGCTTCGGTCGCATCGAGGTGGCCTACTTCGGCCCCTTCTCCTATGTGCTGGCCAAGTCGCGGGCACCCGAGATCGAGCCCTTCGCCGTCGGCGTTGAGCGCGGTTCGCCGAGTTACCAGTCGATCCTGATCGCCACGGCCGGCGGGCCGGTGAAGAGCCTCGCCGACGTCAGGGACCGTCCGTTCGGATTCGGCGACCAGGCGTCCACCTCGAGTCATCTCGCCCCGCGCGCCCACCTGCTGCGCAAGGCGGGGCTCGAGGGTGACAAGGACTACAAGGTGGTCCATCTCGGCACCCACGACGCGGTGGCCCGGGCAGTTCAGGCCGGGCAGGTGCCGGCGGGCGCGCTGTCCGAGCCGATCTTCCGCTCGTTGATCGAGCGCAAGGTGATCGATCCTGCTCGCGTGGTGAAGCTCGACGTGACCGCCGACATCCCGAACTACCCGATCACGATGCAGGGGAATCTCGCACCCGCGCTCAAGCAGGCCATTCGCGAAGCCTTCCTCGGCATGCGTGACAAGGAGGTCCTGAAAGCCTTCCGGGTGGAGTCGTTCGCGCCCACCACCGACAAGGCATACGACATCCTTCGCGAGACCGCGCAGGTGCTCAGGATGGACCTGGCCAAGGTGAAGTGATGAGCAGCGCCAGCCAGCGGCACGAGTCAATCCTGAAACAGGCAGCCCGCGACCGGGCTGGCCAGATGCGCCTCGTGGCGGGCATCACGGCGACGTGCATCGCTGCGCTGGCCATCGTCGGTTTCTTCGATGCGCAGCGTCTCATCGACGGGATCCCGGCGATCAGCCAGCTCGCCTCCGAGATGGTGCCGCCGGACTTCAGTCGCTGGCGCGCATGGCTGCGCCCGCTGCTCGACACGCTGGCCATGTCGATTGCGGGCACGGCGCTGGCCGTGGTGCTGTCGCTGCCTCTGGCGTTGCTCGCCGCGCCGAACACCTCGCCGTCGCCCGGCGTCTACCGTATCGCCCGCACGGCACTGGCGGCGCTGCGGTCGGTACCCGAGATCATTTTCGGCGTCCTTCTGGTTGCAGCGGTCGGCTTCGGAGCCCTGCCCGGGGTACTGGCGCTCGCGCTCCACTCGACCGGCATGGTGGCGAAGTTCTTCGCGGAAGCGATCGAGCATGTCGACCCGAAGCCGCTGGAGGCGGCTCTCGCTGCCGGCGCCTCGCGGCTGCAGGTCATCACCCACGCAGTGCTTCCGCAGGTGCTGCCGCAACTCGCCGACATCACCATCTACCGGTGGGAATACCACTTCCGTGCGTCTGCCGTGCTCGGCATCGTGGGCGCGGGCGGGATCGGCTTCGAGTTGATGGCCGCGCTGCGCCTGATCCGCTACGACCAGGTCGCCGCGATCCTTCTTACGATCCTCGCGTGCGTGGTGATCGTGGACTCGCTGGGCGCATGGCTGCGCCGTCGCCTGAAGTAGGTCCTAACCCGCCAGCGCCGTCCGCACCGAGGCTCTGGCGAGCGCGTTCGCCCTCGGCTCAAGCCACCACCCCCGTGGCGCGCAAGGCTGCACGCTCATCCGCTGGCACGCCGAGTTCAGCCAACAAGGCTTCCGTGCTGCCGCCCAGCGCCGTCGTGCCGCGATACACACCGGGGGTGCCGGCGAACAGCGTGAGCGCGCCATGGCGCCGGTACGCGCCCCACTGCGGATGCACGGCCGGCAGGGTCAGGCCCTGATCGACGGCCTGCGGGTCTCGCAGGAAGAAGGCATCCGGCGTGGCGGCATCGGCCTGCACGCAGCCCAGGCCGCGGCTGGCCAGCCGCGCCTCCCACTGGGCGGCCGGCGCCCGCGCGAACAGCCGGGTCAAAGCCTCGGTCACCGCCGCGCCACCCTCGCGGGCCGCCGCGTAGTCCAGCGCCAACGCGGGCTCGCCAGCGACCTCGATGGCGAGGTGCGCGCGAAGCCCGTCCCACGCCGCAGGGCTGTCGATCCCGAGGAACACCCAGCCGATCTGCGCGCGGTACAGGCGCCACAGCGGATGCAGCCCGAAGCCGGCGCGATCGGGCATCGGCCGTGCGGACTTGCCGGGCCAGGTGATGGCGTCATCGAAATTCGCCCAGGCGTTCGTGCCGAACATGTCGACGAACATCGCCTGTCCGATGCCCAGGCGTTGGCGCGCAGTCAGGCCGAGCAGCGCCGCCGAGCACACCACAAGCGAGGTGTTGGGGTCGGGGTTGACCTCGTTGGCGCGCATCAGCTGGCGCGCGGTCTCGCGCAGTTGCGGCTCGTCCATCGCGCCGGGCTCCGGTGGCCCGCCAATCTGCCACAGCACCCCACCCATGGCCGCGCCGGGGATCGGGTGGGTGGAGGGTCGAAGCGCCCCCGGGCCGGCCGGGCCGTAACCATTGGCCGAGAGGTAGACCAGGCGCGGATTGATCGCGCTCAGCTGCGCCCACGCCAGCCCCAGGCGCTCGGGCACGCCGGGCCGGTAGTTGTGAATGAAGACATCGGCACCGGCCACGATGCGCTGGGCAAGCTCACGCGCGCGGGACTGCTTCAGGTCAAGCGCGATGCTCTCCTTGCCGGTGTTGACCCGGGCTGCGCCCAGACCCGGCGCCATGCCGCGAAAGGGATCGCCCTCGATCGGCTCGAACTTGATGACCCGCGCGCCCATGTCGGCGAGTAACGAGGTCCCGAAGGGAGCGGCGATGATGGTGGCGGCCTCGACCACGGTGACGCCGGCAAGCGGCGGTGGCCGGCGCAGCGCAGGCGCGGCAGCAGCGGACACCGATGCCCCCGGCGGGGGCGTTGTGGGCACAGCGGCCGGCGACATGCCCGCCCCGGCGCAGCGCGCCATCACCTCGACGGTATGCTCGCCCACTTGCGGCGCGCGCTCACCTACCCGACCCGGGGAGCCGGTGAGATTGGCCAGCAGTCCGAGCTGCGATCCGCCGCCCGCGAGCGGTACGGCGTGGCCGTTGGCGGTGACATCCGGGTCGGACAGCGCCTGCTGGGTGGTCTGGTAGGGATGCGAGGCAACGCTGCCATCAGCAACGAAGATGCGCTGCCACTCATCGGCGGTCTTCTGCTGCAAGCGAGCCAGCATGAGGCTGCGGAAGGCTTCGCGCTTGCCCTCCGGCCACGACTCGGTAGGTCCGGTCTCGCCTAACGCCTCGAAAGCTTCGGTGAGGCCGACCGCATCGACGAAGTGCCGGAACAGATGCGGCAGCAGGTTGCCCATCTGCAGCCACTGACCATCGGCCGCGCGCAGCGGGTGGTAGTTGAGCGTGGGCATCGCGGTAAGCGGATCGGGCGGCGCGGGCAGCGCCGCCTCGCCCCGAGCAAGCAGCCAGGCATTGGCCTGGCCGAACAGGACATTGTTCATCTCGTAGGCCAGCAGGCCACGCGCCAGCGAGGTCTCCAGCACCTGGCCCACGCCATCACGTTCGCGCGCGTGCAGGGCCGCGAGCACCCCGGCAAGCAGCGACTGCGAGGCGGCATGGGTGGCGACCTGCAGCGCCGCGTACACCGGACCGTCGCGCGAGGCGGCGCCCCGAAATTGCAGCATGCGGCCCACCCGCGCGGCGACCAGCGCCTCGCTGGCCGGGTAGCCGGCGTAGGGGCCGGTACGACCGAAGGCACTCACCCAGCCGATGATCAGCCGCGGGTTGATCGCGACCAGCGCAGCATCGCCAGCAAAGTCCTGCGGCTGTGCCGGGCCCCTGACCCAGACATCGGCATGCGTGGCAAGCGCATCGCGGCCCGCGGCATCATCCTTGGCGAGCACCACACTGCGCTTGCCGCGCAGCCAAAGCCGCGCACCGGGGGTGGCCCGCCACGGATCGCCCCCCGGGGCCTCGAGCTTGATCACGTGTGCGCCGAAATCCGCGAGCACCATCGTGGCCAGGCCTGCCATCGGCCCCTCGCTCTCGTCGACCACCACGATGCCCTCGAGCGGCAGCCGCCCGGTCGCTTCCATGTTCATCGTTGCCTCCTGAGGCACACCGCCGCCACGCGGGCGCAGGCCGGGATTAGCGCACGCCACCGCGCCGCACGCGAGGCGCCCTGCCCGGCAATTGGAAAGCCGGCCGAAAAGCCGGATGGACAGCGCCGCCTCGCCGGCCGATCATCCGGCTCTCCCCCTGAACGACGATACCAAGGAGACAGGAAACATGGTCCAGACCTCGCTGTTCGACCTCACCGGCAAGGTGGCGCTGCTCACCGGCGCCTCGAAGGGCATGGGCAAGGCGATGGCGCAGGCGCTCGCCGAGCACGGCGCGCGCGTGATGATCTCCAGCCGCAAGCTCGACCAGTGCCAGGCCGTGGCCGACGAGATCAACGCGAGCTGCGGCGCCGGGCGCGCGCTCGCCTTCGCCTGCAACGCCGGCTACAAGGAGCAACTGCAGGCGCTGGTGAACGCCACCCGCGAGCAGCTCGGCCCGATCGATGTGGTCGTGGGCAACGCCGGCATCAACCCGTTCTACGGCGGCATGTTCGAGATCAGCGACGAGGCCTACGACAAGATCATGGCCACCAACGTGCGCTCGAACCTGTGGCTGGCCAAGATGGTCGCCCCCGACATGGCGGCCAAGGGCGCGGGCTCGATGATGTTCACCGCGAGCGTCGGCGCCTTCGGCCCCTCGCTGACGCTGGGCACCTACAGCATCTCGAAGATGGCCCTGATCAGCCTGGTGCGCAACCTCGCCGCCGAGCTCGGCCCGCAGGGCATCCGCGCCAACGCGATCTGCCCGGGCCTGATCCGCACCGACTTCGCCCAGGCCCTGTGGGACAACCCGGCCGGCGAGAAGCGCGCGCGCGAGGCGATCCCGCTGCGCCGCCTGGGCGAGGCCGACGATCTCAGAGGCCTGGCGGTGTTCCTCGCCTCGGGGGCGAGTGGCTACATCACCGGCCAGGCGATCACGATCTGCGGCGGCAGCCACATGCGCGCCTGACCGGAACCCCGCCATGACCGCACCGGCCCGCACGATCAACACCGTCCTGGGGCCGGTCGCGCCCGAGGCCCTCGGCTTCACGCTGGTCCACGAGCATGTGCTCGTGGCCGCCAGCGGCCTGTACCAGAGCTATCCCGACCTGCTCGGCCGCGGCCCCGAGGCCCGCGCGATCGAGTCGCTGAAGCGCGCGAAGGCCGCCGGCATCGACAGCATCGTCGATGCCACCACCTTCGATCTCGGCCGACACGCGCCCCTGCTCGCCGCGGTCTCGCAGGCCTCGGGCGTGAACATCGTCAACGTCACCGGCTGGTGGCTCGACGTGCCGCGCTTCATGCGCGGCGTGGGTCCCAACCAGATGGCGCGCGAGTTCGTGCGCGACATCACCGAGGGCTTTCGCGGCACCGGCATCAAGGCGGGGCTGCTGAAGTGCGCGGCCGACATCGACGGCGTGACGCCGCCACTCGAGACCATGGCGCGCGCGGTGGCCCGCGCGCACCGCGAGACCGGGCTGTCGATCATGGTGCACTCGCACCCCGGCACGCAGCTCGCGCGCCGGCAGATCGAGATCCTGCGCGAGGAAGGTGTCGACCTCACCCGCGTGAAGATCGACCACTCGAACGACACCACCGACCTCGAGTACCTGCAGTGGATCCTCGACCAGGGCTGCTGGCTGGGGCTGGATCGCTACCCTGGGCGGCTGGTCAGCCCGCGCCAGCGCACCAACACGATGAAGGCGCTGATCGACCTGGGCTACGCCGACCGGCTGTGTCCGTCGCACGACTGCATCTGCATCCACATCCACAACGAGCGGCCCGACGGCACGATCCCGGAGCAGCACGACTACTTCAAGGGCAACCCCGACCAGTACCTGTACATGCACCGGCAGGTGATCCCGCAGCTGCTCGAGATGGGCGCCACCGAGGCGCACATCCGCACGATGTTCGTCGACAACCCGCGCCGCTTCCTGAGCGGGGGCTGAGGCTCGGCTCAGGCGAACTCGAACCAGGCGTTCGACACCACCACCTGCTCGCCCACCCGCGCCTCGAAGACCACGCGACCGGGCGCCTCGCGCCAGGCGAGCACCCGCAGCGTGTCGCCGGGATACACCGGCGACGAGAACCTCACCTTCAGGCGCCGGAAGCGCGAGGGATCGCCATCGCACAGCGTCGCGAGCAGCAGCTGCGCGCAATGGCCGAAGGTGCACAGGCCGTGCAGGATCGGCCGCTCGAAACCACCGAAGCGCGCGGCCTCCGGGTCGATATGCAGCGGGTTGTAGTCGCCGGAGAGCCGGTAGATGTGGGCCTGATTGCTGGCGATGCGCGCGCTCGCCTCGTGGTCGGGCGCGCGCGCCGGCACCTCGAGCTTCGCGGAGTAGGTGCGCCCCAGGCCCTCGAAGGGCTCGATGTCGCCCAATCGCTCGACGCCGCGGCGAAACGATCCGTTGGCCATTCGCACGCAGACCCGATCCTGCGCATCGAGCACCTCGCTCTCGCACTCGACCAGGCCGTTGCCCTTGCCCCGCGGATGCACGCCGATCACGCGCGAGCGCACCCGCACCTCGCCGGCGAGCGGCAGGGGCTCGAGCATCTCGAGGTAGCGCTCGGCGTCGATGTTCAACGGGCCGGGCGAGGGCGGGATCGCGGACGGGTCGATGGGGGCGCCAGCGCTGCCCCAGCGGATCGGGAACGTGGGGAAGACCGCGAAACCCGGGTGCTTCTCGAAGGTGTAGCGCAGGTCCTCGATGCCGATGCCCACCGCGTAGAGCAGCACGTCGCGGGTGTCGTAGCGGATGGGCACCGGGTCGCCCCAGGGGCCGGGTTGTCCGCCGGGCAGCACCGCCGCCGGGTTGTAGCGCGCCATGTGGGCTCCTGTTCGGGTTCGTCGGGGAATGCGGCCGATGGTACGGGCCGGCGGGCACGGCGCGCGGAGCCGGACCGGCGCCACGTTCCAGATACCCGGGAGCGCGATTGACCGCGCCGCGCGCGGCGCGGGACAGTCGGCCCCGAACTTTCCCAGCGAAGGACACGAACGATGACGATGACGATCCTGTGGCCGCGCGCCTATCCCGATGACCGTGCGCCGGAACTCGGCGCGATCGGCGAGGGCTTCCAGGCGGTGTTCTGCGGCGGCTTCGACGAGGTGAGCGATGCGCAGTGGGCGGCCGCCGATGCGGTGGTGGGCCCGGCGATCCCCGCGAAACACATCCCGAAGATGACGAAGTGCCGCATCTACGTGAAGCCGGCGGTGGGGTTCGACGACGTCGAGCTCGCGATGCTCAGCGAGTTGGGCATCCCGGTGTGCAACACGCCCGACTACGGCACGCGCGAGGTGGCCGACCACGCGATCGCGCTGATGCTCACGCTGACCAAGAGCATCGCCTTCCACGACGAGAGCCTGCGCGCCGACCTGAAAGGCAACTGGCGGCCGGCGCTCAACCCCTTCGGCCGCCGCATGGCAAGCCTCACCTTCGGCGTGGTCGGCGCGGGCCGCATCGGCATGGCGGCGATGCTGCGCGCCAAGGCCTTCGACATGGACGTGGTCTTCTACGACCCGCACCAGCCCAACGGCCACGAGCTCGCGCTCGGCGTGCGCCGCGCCGACTCGCTGGCCGAGCTGATGGGCCAGAGCGACATCGTCAGCGTGCACGCGCCGCTCAACGACGACACCCGCAAGCTGATCGGCCGCGAGGCCTTCGCCGCCGCGCGCCGCGGCATGATCCTGGTGAACACCGCGCGCGGGCCCATCGTCGACATCGATGCGCTGCACGACGCGATGAAGGACGGCACGGTGCTGGCCGCCGGGCTGGATGTGCTGCCGCAGGAGCCGCCCTCGACCGACAGCCCGCTGATCGGCGCCTGGATGCGCAACGAGCCGTGGATCAGGCACCGGCTGCTGGTCACGCCGCACTCGGCCTTCTACACCCCCGAGAGCATGCGCGACATCCGCGCCTTTTCGGCGCGCACCGCGGTGCGCTACCTGCGCAGCGGCCGGCTCGAGAACTGCGTGAACGCGGCGCTGCTGCGCAATCGGAGAACTTGAACACCCTGCCCGAGGGTGTTACCTTGGTAATACCCAAGGAGAGCGCCATGGCCGGGCCTACCACCCTCAAGCTGACCGACGAACTCAAGCAGCGGATCGTCCCGCTCGCACGCTCGGCGGGCAAGACGCCGCACGCATGGATGGTCGATGCGATCGAACGCCAGGCAGCGCTGGCGGAGGCGCGCGCGGACTTCGTGCGTGCGGCCGAGGAGTCGGCGCGTGACGTCGATGCCGGCGGCGCGCTGTATGCCGCGGCCGACGTCGTCGACTACCTGATTGGCCGCACCGAGGGGCGTCGCACCCGACGCCCTGTCAGCCTGCGCAAACCCAAGGCATGACCACCGCATGGCCAAGGTCCGCTTCAGCGAGCGAGCGCTGGCCGACCTCGAGCGCCTGTTCGATTTCCTTGCCGCCACCGATCCGCCGCTGGCGAGGTCGGCCATCGATCGCATCGCCGAAGCCACGCGCATCCTGGAGCAGCACCCGCTGATCGGACGTCCGGTGCGCGGCGAACTGCGCGAACTCGTCATCTCCAGCGGCAAGACCGGCTACGTGGCGCTCTACAGGCTGCAGCGCGGCCTCGATGAGGTGCAGATACTCGCCGTGCGCCACCAACGCGAGGCCGGGTTCGGCGAGTAGCCCTCTTCAGATCGACCCGTCGCGC
>JBILUW010000018.1:0-26768 GCA_044370795.1 Burkholderiaceae bacterium | reverse complement strand
ACCCGACGCGCGCGCCCTTCGGCGCGCGTGTCGTTTCAGGGGTCCGTTTCGGGCGGCCCGGCCGAGCGTGCGCCGCGCGCTGGCCCGACCATGTCGGTCTTTCGAACGGAGGATGACGACATGGCCTGGGACTTTGCCACCGACGACGCCTACCAGGCGCAACTCGACTGGGTCGACCGCTTCGTGCGCGAGGAGATCGAGCCTCTCGACCATGTGCTCGGCCATCCCTGCGATGTCCGCGACGCGCGCCGCAACAAGCTGGTGCGCCCGCTGCAGGCGCAGGTGCGCGAGCGCGCCCTGTGGGCCTGCCACCTCGGCCCCGAGCTCGGCGGCCAGGGCTACGGGCAGGTGAAGCTCGCCCTGCTCAACGAGATCCTCGGCCGTTCGCGCTTCGGCCCCACGGTATTCGGCTGCCAGGCTCCCGACAGCGGCAACGCCGAGATCCTCGCCCACTACGGCACGCCCGAGCAGAAGCGCCGCTTCCTGCAGCCGCTGCTCGATAACGAGATCGTGTCGTGCTTCGCCATGACCGAGCCGCAGGGCGGCGCCGACCCCAAGGTCTTCACCACGCGGGCGGTGCGCGATGGCGACGAGTGGGTGATCAGCGGGCAGAAGTGGTTCGCCTCGCACGCGAACTTCGCCGAGTTCCTGATCGTGATGGCGGTGACCGACCCTGACGCCTCGCCCTACCGCACGATGTCGATGTTCATCGTGCCCACCTCCACGCCGGGGCTGCGCATCATCCGTAACGCCGGCTTTCCCACCGAGGTCACGCCCACCCACGGCTATCTGCAGTTCGACGGGGTGCGGGTGCCGGCCGACCACATGCTCGGCGGCCGCGGCGATGCCTTCGTGGTGGCCCAGACCCGGCTGGGTGGCGGACGCATCCACCACGCGATGCGCACCATCGGCGAGGCGCGGCGCGCGCTCGACATGATGTGCGAGCGGGCGCTGTCGCGGCGCACGCAGGGCGAGCGGCTGGCCGACAAGCAGATGGTGCAGGAGCGGCTGGCCGACTCCTGGATCGAGCTCGAGCAGTTCCGGCTGCTGGTGCTGCGCACCGCCTGGCTGATCGACCGCCACAAGGACTACAAGAAAGTGCGCAAGGACATCTCGGCGGTGAAGGCCGCGATGCCCAAGGTGCTGCACGACATCGCCTCGCGGGCGCTGCTGCTGCACGGCTCGATCGGCATCTCCGAGGAGATGCCTTTCGCCCACCTGGTGATGCAGTCGTATCACGTGGCGCTGGCTGACGGTCCGGTGGAGGTGCACAAGGCCACGCTCGCCAAGCAGATGCTGCGCGACTACCAGGCGACCGACGCGCTGTTCCCGAGCTATCACGTGCCCGGGCAGCGCGAGCGCGCGCTCGCGAAGTTCCGCGAGGCGCTCGAGCACGTCGACGAGGCGGTCTGAACGGCCAGCGGCTGCCTGCCGGACGCGGGCCCCTGGGGCCGCGCCCGGCGCGCGCAAGGCTCATCACCTGATCTCGTTGCGCCGGCGCAATCGCGCCGTGCCGGACCTCGCGATGATGCGGATCTTCGACCCGCGCATCCGATGCCCTCACCCCCCGACCTCGTCGCTGCAGGCTACCTCGAGCCGTTGTGGCGTCACGACACGCCGTCCCGCGAGCCGATCTACGCATCGGCCATCGGGCCGGTGCCGCTGCCTGCGGGTCGGCGCGTGCGCCCGGCCATCGTGTTTGGCGGCTGGGACGGCCAGATCACGGCCCTCGATGCCTCGGCCGGGCACGTGCTGTGGCGAACCGCGACCGGCGGGCGCTGCTACGGGCGCTGCCAGGCGGCCGACGTCGATGGCGACGGCAGGGCGGAGATCCTGGTGCCCGGCCATGACGGCCGCATCACCTGCCTGGATGCGCGCGGCGAGCCGCGATGGGCTTACGCCAACGTCTATGACAGGGCGGGCAGCGGTCGCGTCACGCGCGCTACCGGCGCCACCTTCACCGATGTCACGAAGCGCTGGGCGCCGAACGCCTTCGTGCGGCATGCCGGCCGCGGCGAGGGCGCGATCGTGCGCATCGTGCGCGGGCATGCGACCGGAGCGTCGGGCGAGATCCTCTCCAACCCGGGCGGCGACACGCTTACGCTGGCCGAGGCGTGGGGCACCGTTCCAGCGCCGGGCGACATCTACCGCATCGAGCCCCGCTACGAGAGCGATCGCTATTTCCAGCATGCCGGCACGCTGGTGCGCGGGCCCGCCGGCTGGTCGCTCTATGCCAGCGGATTCGACAATCATGTGGTCTGCATCGACCCGGCCAGCGGCCGATTGCGCTGGCAGTACGCGGCGCTCGAGAACGTCGAGGCCTATCCGCTGGTGGTACGGGTCGATGGCGTTGCGCGGGTCTTCTTCGGCGCCCTCGACGGCCTGACCCGCTGCCTGGATGCGGACAGCGGGCGTCTTGTCTGGTCGGCGCCCACCGGTCCGGTCGATGCCTTCCTGCATGCCGCCGACGTCGCGGGAGACGGCCGCCTCGCGCTGCTGGTGGCCACCCGCGACAACCGGATCTGTGTGCTCGATGCGGCGAGCGGCGCAATCCGCGCCTGCTCCGAGGATGCCGGCGGCGACTGCGACTGCGCGCCCGTGCCGGTGCGCACGAACGACGCCGCCAGTCTGCGGCTGGTGGCCGGCAGCGACGCCGGGCAGCTGCTGTGCCTGGACGGCCAGGCGCGCACCCTCTGGCGCGCCGGCCTGTCGGAGGCGCCGGTCAATTCATCGGCGGTCGTGCACGATGTGCTGGGCCGGGGCAGCCTGGCGGTGCTGGTCGGCGACATGGCGGGCGTGCTGCACTGCGTGGACGTGGTCAGCGGCGAGCGCGTGGGCGAGCTGCGGGTGGCCGGTGGCATCGAGGGTGTGCCCTGCTACGGCGATCTCGACGGCGACGGTCGCATCGAGCTGGTGGTGACCACCACCGCCGGGCAGGTGCATGCGTGGCGATTCGCGCGCGGCTCGCTCTGGCCCTCCGCCTGCCACCCGGGCATGTCGCGCTACAGCGGCCATCTGACGCTGGAGTAGCGCCCGGGCGGGGCCGCGTCGAGTGCCCGCGTGCGCGACTGCGGGCCTTCGGGCATCATCGGCCGCATCCCTTCCTGCCCGCGGATCGCCCCATGATCGATGAAGCGCCTCCCATCCAGACCGAAGCCTTCGACCGCCCCGATCCGGCGTGGGTGGCCCAGCTGCGCGATGCGCCCACCGGCTTTCTCGTCGATGCGATGGGTGGCAGCGGCGCGCTCGACTTCCGGATGGCGCCCGCAATCGCCGGGCAATACGCCTTCTGCGGCGTGGCCCTCACCTGCCACACGGGCCCGGCTGACAACCTGGCGCTGATCCACTCGCTCGAGGCGGTGCAGCCGGGCGACGTGATCGTGGCCGCCACCGACGGCTACACCGGCTGCGCGGTCACCGGCGATCTCGTGCTCGGCATGGCGCGCAACCGCGGCGCGGTGGGCTTCGTCACCGACGGCTGCGTGCGCGACCGGGTGGGGCTGGAGCGCGTGGGGCTGCCGGCCTGGGCGATGGGCGTGACGCCGAACTCGCCGCACCGCAGCGGCCCGGGCACGGTCGGGCGCCCCGTGACGCTGGGCGGCGTGCTGGTGTGCAGCGGCGACATCGTCGTGGCCGATCTCGACGGCGTGGTGATCGTGCCGCGCGCGCGCGTGCCGCAGGTGCTCGCGCGGCTGCCCGCGATTCGCGAGGCCGAGGCCAAGGCCGACGAGGCGGTGCGCAACGGCGCCATCCGGCCGGGCTTCATGCGCTGAGACCATCGGCCGGCCATGGGCGCCGGCGCTTGCGGATGGCCGCCTGCACCGGTCGCGGATCAGGCGACGCCCGGTGAGCGGTGGCTCACTCACCCATGGTGGACGGCCGCAGCTCGGGGACAGTGGCCGCGCGCCGCTCCAGCCAGAAGCCGCCGCGGCTCTTCATGACCCGGTAGCCGCCGTCGTCGTCGAGCTTGATCGCCGCGTCTACCGGCCAGTTGGGGTTGTGGATGAGTTCGCGCGCCAGCGCGACCAGGTCGCAGGCGCCCTCCTGCAGGATGCGCTCGGCATGCGCGGGATGCACGATGAGGCCGACCGCCGACGTGGGCACGCCGGTTTCGCGACGCACCGCGGCGGCGAGCCCGACCTGGTAGCCGTACGAGGCGCTCTGGCCGGCGGGCAGCGGCGAGCCGGTGATGCCGCCGGCGGAGCAGTCGATGAGGTCGACGCCCAGCGGATGCAGCTGCCGCACGAGCGCGATGGTGTCCTCCAGGGTCCAGCCACCCGATCCGCCGTCGATGCACGACAGCCGCACGAAGATCGGCTTGCCCTGCGGCCACACCGTGCGCACCCCCGCGACGATCTCCAGGAGGATGCGCACCCGGTTGGCAAAGCTGCCGCCCCAGGCGTCGCCCCGGTGGTTGGCCAGCGGCGACAGGAAGCTGTGCAGCAGATAGCCGTGCGCGGCGTGCAGATCGAGCACCTCGTAGCCCGCGGCGTCGGCACGGCGCGCGCCCGCCACGAAGGCGTCGATCACCGCCTGGATGTCGGCGGCGGTCATCTCGCGCGGCGCCGCGGCGCTTTCGCCGGGCAGCGTGACCGCGCTGGGCGCGATGACGTCCCAGTCGTCCCAGTCGGCGATGTCGGGGCTGCGCTCGAGCGGCCCGCGCCCGGCGTCGGGCGGCTTCTGGCGCGCCTTGCGGCCGGCGTGCATCAGCTGGATGCCGGGCACCGCGCCGCAGTCGCGCATCAGGGCCACCAGACGCTGGAAGTGCGGCACGCAGGCGTCGTCCCAGATGCCGAGGTCGCCCACCGTGCCGCAGCCGCGCCGCTCGACGGTGGTGCCTTCCTGGAACACCAGGCCCGAGCCGCCGTCGGCCATCCGGCCGAGATTCATCAGGTGCCAGTCGGTCGGTCGCCACTGGCGGCCGGCGTACTGCCACATCGGCGCGGCCATGATGCGGTTGCGCAGCGTGACCTCGCGCAGCGTGTACGGCGAGAACAGGCGGGTGGCGCTCATGCGTGCTCCTTGGGGTCGGGGGGTGGCTGCACGGCAGCGGGGGCGTGGTCGCCGGATTCCGGAGGGGGCCCGCCGGCCGCGTTTTCGGTATCGTCGGCCGCGGCCTCCACCAGCGCGGCCGGCAGCCGGCGCGAGGGCTTGACGCCGAGTTCGCGCAGCATCTCGGCCTGCCGGATCACGTTGCCGCGGCCTTCGCTCAGCTTGCGCCGGGCGTCGGTCCAGGCTTTGTGCGCGCCGTCCAGGCGCTGGCCCACGCTTTCGAGATCGGTGGCGAAGCCCGCCAGGCGGTCGTAGAGCTCGGCGCCGCGGCGCGCGATCTCCTGCGCGTTGCGGGTCTGGGCCTCCTGGCGCCACAGGTGGGCCACCGTACGCACGACGAACAGCAGCGTCGAGGGGCTGACCAGCAGGACGTTGCGCTCCCAGGCATCCGTGAACAGTTGCTGGTCGTGGGTGACCGCCGCCATGAAGGCCGGCTCGATCGGCACGAACATCAGCACGAAGTCGAGGGAGTTGCCATACAGCGTCTGGTAGCGCTTGTCGGACAACCCGCGCAGGTGGGCGCGCACCGAGTTCAGGTGCTCGCGCAACGCCGCCTCCCGGGTGTCGTCATCGGCGATCGCGTAGCGCTCGTAGGCGATCAGGCTCACCTTGGCATCGACCACCAGACGGCGCGACTCGGGCAGGTGGATCACGACATCGGGCTGCAGGCGCTGGCCGTCCTCGCCGCGCTGCGTGTCCTGCACCTCGTACTCGTGGCCGCGCCGCAGCCCCGACGCCTCGAGCACGCGCTCGAGGATCAGCTCACCCCAGTTGCCCTGCTGCTTGACGGAGCCGCGCAGCGCCGCCGTCAGCTGACGGGCGTCGTCGCACAAGGCCTGGTTCAGGCGCTTGAGCGACTCGAGGTGCTCGCGCAGCGCCGAGCGCTCCTTGCTCTCGTCGACATAGACATCCTCGACCTTCTTCTGGAAGTCGGCCAGGCGCTGGCGCAGCGGATCGAGCAGCGTGGCCAGACCCGCCTGGCTCTGTTCCTGCAGCTTTCTGGTGCTCGCCTCGAGGGTTTCGCTGGCAACCGCCCGGAAGCGCTCGGCCATCGTGGCCTGCGCGTGCTCGAGCACGGCCAGCCGGTCGGCGGCCCGCTGCTGCTCGGCGAGCAGGCGGTCGTCGGCCGCCTTGCGCTCGGCCAGCAGGCGTTCAGCGGCCGCCTTGAGCTCGGCGTGCAGGCGCGCCGAGTCGACCCGCAGGGTCGTGACCTCGCCCTCGCGCTCGGCCAGGCGGGTTTCGAGTTCGGGCACGCGCCGGGCGCGCTCCTCGTGTCGGGCCGACTCGTCGCGGCTCGTGTCGAGCGCGTCGCGGGTCGCTTCCCAGCGGCTGCGGGCTTCGCGCTGCTCGCTTTCGTGGCGCGCGCGCAGCATCAGCCAGGCGCCGAGCGCGCCTGAGGCGATGCCGGCGGCCAGGCCGGCGAACAGGGTCGATGCGTCCAAGGCGAGGGGGCTCCGGGATGCCGATCTGCTGCAGCCGCAGTAGCGCGTCGGTTCGGCAGGGTCGGGCAGGGGCAACGATAACAGTCTGGCGACGGGCCGCACGGCCCGGCGGTTCGCGTCACGCCGGACGTCATTGGCGCCGGCCCGGGTGCGTTTCGTCGCATCGCTGCCGGTTGCCGCGATGCGGATGCCATCCTGCGCGCATCGATCCTCTTCCAGGAGCCGCATGATGACCCACCCCGACACCCCGACGACCCTGACCCGCGACGACGACGGCGCAGCCCTGCTGCGGCAGGCTCGTGCCCGGATCGCCCTCAAGGGCGGGCTCGCGGTGCACGCTGCCGTGTACCTCATGGTCAACCTGTTGCTGATCGGCATCGATGCCGCCACGGGCGCCCACAGGTGGTCGGTCTGGCCGCTCGCCGGCTGGGGCTTGGGTCTGGGGGTGCATGCGCTGGTCGTCGGGCTGGTGCTGAGCACCGGCGGTCTGCAGGAGCGGCTGACGGCTCGCGAGGTGGCAAGGCTGCGCGCTCGTCGCGTCTGAGGTCGCCCGCCGGCGCCGGGTAACCCCCATGCCTCAGGGCGTTGCCAGCGCGGCCTCGAGCCGGGCGAGGTCGTCCTCGGTGTTGTAGCCCTGCACCGACACCCTCACGAAGGTGCGCCCGGCGTGCTCGGTGATCGGAACCTCGATCCGGTGGCGCTCGAAGAGCCGCGCGCGCAGCGCCTCGGCGTTTGCGCCCGGCACCGGCAGCGGCACCATCTGGGCGAAGTCGGCATCGGTGCCGATCGGTGGCAGACCGGTGCGCGCGGCAACGCGGTGCATGAGTGCCACCGCCATCGCGTGGCAACGCGCGCGCACCGTCGGCCAGCCGTGCTCGCGCTGGAACTCGATCGCTGCCGGCACGCTCAGCCACGCCGCGATGTCGCGCGTGCCCTGCCACTGCAGCCGGCGCTCGAAGAGCGTCTGGCCGGTGTAGGCATCGAATCCGGTGTGCCCGCCGCTGCCCGCGACGTAGCCCCAGCTGGTGATCGTGGCGTGCAGCATCGGCTGCTGCTCGGCGCGGGCGTGCAGGAAGCCCGAACCTTTGGGGGCGCACAGCCACTTGTGGGCGTTGCCGGTGTAGAAGTCGGCGCCCAGCGCCTCGAGGTTGAGGTCGAGCTGGCCCGGGGCGTGCGCGCCGTCGATCAACGTGAGGATGCCCCGCTCGCGCGCCTGCGCGCATAGCCGGGCCACCGGGAAGATCAGTGCGGTCGTGGATGTGATGTGGCTGGCGAAGATGAGGCGGGTGCGCGGGCTCACGGCCGCGAGCACCGTTGCGGCGAAAGCCTCGCGCTCGAAGGGCAGGGGAATCGGCACGCGGCGGTAGGTGGCGCCCGCGCGGGCGCAGGCCCGCTCCCAGGTGGCATCGCAGGCGCCGTATTCGTGGTCGGTTGCCAGCACCTCGTCGCCTGGCGACAGCGGCAGCGAGGCGGCGACGATATTGACGCCTGTGGTGGCGTTGGGCACGAAGACGAGATCGGCCGCCTGCGCGCCGACGAATGCCGCGAGGGCCTCGCGGGCCTGTCGCAGCAGGGTGGCCGATTGCCGACCCAGGAACTCGACCGGATTGCGCTCCATCGCGAACTGCCAGCGCTGCTGGGCTTGAAGGACCGGAAGCGGGCAGGCTCCGAAGGAACCGTGGTTGAGGAAGACCAGCTCGGGGTCGAGCAGGAACAGGGAGCGCAGGGGTGCCACTGCGAAGAAGCCTGGCGCGGGGCCCGATCGGTCCGGAGAGTCAGCCCGGCCCGGGGCCGAACACGTCGTCGAGCCGGGGGGCCAGCAACACGCGGTCGATCCAGCGGGCTCGCTCGTCGGGCGTGGCGTTGCGCAGCCGTGCGGCGGCGTTCTCGGGCAGGCGGCCGAAGCGTTGCTCGAGCAGGCGTTCCAGCAGTGCGAGTTCGGCCTCGGCACGCCCTTCTGCACGTCCTTCGGCACGGCCCACTTTGCGTTCCTCGAGGCGCACCGTGCGCTCGTCGCGGAGGGCGCGCATGCGCACGAACGCCATCCGCCGGGTTTCCTCGTCAGCGCTGAGCTCTCGCAGGCGTCCGATCGCCCGCCTGACCGAAGGTTCGTCGATGCCCGCCATGCGTTCCTCGTCGCGCCAGTGCTGGAAGAAGTCTACCCAGTCCCCGAGGGGCGTGGCCATCGCGGCGTCGATCCCGAGGCGGCGAATGCGCTGGGCCTTGGGCAGTTCGATCAGGTGCAGTTCGAGTTCGGATCCAAGGCGCACCGCGGGGCGCTGCGCATCACGCAACTCGAAACACCACGCTGCCTGATCATCGGCCTCGGCGTCATCGTACAGCGTGAAGTCGAGCAGATGGATGCCGATCGCTGCGCGAAGTTGCGTGTAGTCGTGGCCGGCGTCGAGCTGGCGGGACAGGGTGCGCGCAAGGTAGTAGACGCTGCGTGCCCCCTACGCGGGGAAGGGGCGGGTCTGCATCTCGACGTCATGTCGCCGCCCGAGGTGATCCTCGGCCAGGACGTCGAGCACGATGAACTTGCCGTCGAGTTCCTCTGGCGTGACCACCGGGTTGAGAATCTCGACCACGGTGACCGGCGGGCGGGGCATCGGTCGGGCCGAGGGTGCAGGGGCTGTGCCCATCATCGAGGACGCTGCGTTGCCTCGCCTATCGGCCATCGGACTCGGCCATGCGTGCCGGGAGCAGGCTGCCCGGCCGCATGGCACCATACGAACCTGTTCAAGTGACCGGAGTCTCGTGATGCCTCTTCCCAGCCTCGAGCAGTACACCGACGAGGCGCGTCGCCTCGGTTACGAGCAAGTGGTCGTACGCGATTGGGCGCCTGGCTACCAGACGCCGCCGCACGAGCACCCGTTCGACGCCCGCGGCCTCGTGGTGGCCGGCGAGTTCTGGCTCACCGTGGGCGAGCAGACCCGTCGTCTGGCGCCGGGCGACATCTTCGAGGTCCCCCGCGGCACCCGGCACGCCGAGCGCTACGGCGAGGCCGGCGCAACTTTCTGGGCGGCGCGCCGCGGCTAGCCTGACCCCGCGGCCAGGCATGGGCAGTGGCCTGGCGCCGATTCCGCCGCGTCCATCACCGTGACCGTCCCGCCTCCCGAGGCCTTTTTCCTGCCGCTGGCGCCGGGCCGCTGGCAACCCACCGAAGCCACGGTCGGGCCCTGGGCGCGCGATCTGCAGCACGGCGGGCCGCCGATCGCCCTGCTTGCGCGCGCCATGCGCCTGCATCCCGGCGGCGCCGATCTCGCCATCGCCCGGCTGACGGTCGAGTTTCTCGGTCCGGTGCCGCTTGCCCCCTGCCAGATCGCGGTGCGGGTGCTGCGGCCGGGTCGTCGCATCGAGCTGCTCGAGGCCGACCTGTCGGTCGATGGCAAGGCGGTGCTGCTGGCCCGCGCGTGGCGCCTCGAGCGCTTGCCCGGCAGCTCGCCCCCCGTCCCCGATCCTTTCGTCGTGCCGGCGATCCCCGATGTCGAGACCACCGAGTTCTTTCCCGGGGTCACCTACTTTCCCTACGGCCGTGCGATCGAATGGCGCTTCGTGCACGGCAGCTTCGTGCGGCCGGGGCCGGCGCTCGTCTGGGGCAGGCCGCGCATTGCGCTGGTTCCCGGTGAGGAAACGGCGGGCCTCGAAGGGCTGCTCGTGCTGCTCGACTCGGCCAACGGCGTGAGCGCCGAACTCGACATCCGCACGCACACCTTCGTGCCCGTTGACCTGAGCCTCAACCTGCATCGCATGCCGACCGGCCCCTGGTTCGGGATGGATGCGCGCACCATCGTCGATGGCGCCGGGGTGGGCGCCGTGAGCACCACGGTGTTCGACGCGACCGGGCCGGTGGGCCGCAGCCTGCACACGCTCTTCGTCAGACCGCGCTGAAGGTCCGGTGGCCGATATCCGCAGCCCGGCGCGGGATCGCGGCACGGCTACAATCGGCGAGGTTCCGTGATCTGCGGTCCCGACCCGCCGGCGCATCCGCTCTGCCGCGGAGCCGCCGCCCCCCCTGATGCCCAGCTCGCCCTCCCTGCCTTCTCGCGACGAGCAGCGCCGCCGCGCGGTGCTCGAGGCCGCGCGCCGGGTATTCGAGGCCCGTGGCCTCGAGGGCGCCTCGATGCGTCTGATCGCAAGCGCCGCGCGCTGCACCACCGGCTCGATCTACCCCTATTTCAAGGGCAAGGAGGAGATCTACGCCGAGCTGCTGTCGAGTTCGCTCGCCGAGTACCGCGACAGGCTCATCCACGACGTGGCGCTGGCGCGCACGCCGGCAGAGCGGTTCGCGGCAACGATGTTCGCGCACTTCGACCACTACGAGAGCCGCGCCGGCGACATGTCGCTTGCGCTCTACCTCTTCAACGGGCTCAAGCCTCAGGGGCTGTCGCGCGAACTCGACGCGCGGCTCAATGCCCAGCTCGCCGACATCCTCCAGATCTACCGCCAGGCGGTCATCGACATCGCTGGCTGCCCGGTGGCCGAGGCCGAAGCGGAGGTGGGCCTGCACTACTCGGTGCTCTTCGGTCTGCTGATCCTGCACCACACGAAGCGCACCCGGGTCTTCCACATCGATGCGCGAGCGGTGCTCGCCAAGCATGTGCGCGAGGCGACCGAGCGGCTGGCGCGTCCTTGAGCGGTGCCTGAAGCGCTAGCCCTGGTGCGGCGGGCCTGGCGCGCGGTCGATCAGGGCTGCCACCCGGGTGGCGAGATCGGTCCGTTCGAGCGCCGCGACGGCCTCGGGGCCGGCCAATCGGGCCAGGGCCTGCAATCGCAGACCCAGCCGCTCACGGTAGCGCCGCCGATCCAGCGGCTCGCCCCGGATGGCGCCCACGGCGATCAGGCAAGCGGGTGCCGGTTTCCCATGCGGGTACCGCGCCAGTCTGCGCTCGGCCAGGCTCAGGCGATGAGCCCGCCGCGGGCGGCGCGCGCTAGGGCGGACCGCCCAGGGCGTCGAGCATGGCCGCCGATGCCCGCCGCGAGGTCACCAGCGCCACCTGCAGGCGCGCCCGGGTGATCCCGACGAAGAGTCTGCGCCGGGCGGCCTCGTCGAGAGCCTCGAAGTCGATCTCGGTGAGCACCACCGCGTCGGCCGCTCGCCCCTTGAACCGGTAGACGGTGTCGACCAGCAAGGTGCCCTCGGTGCGCATCGCGGCTCCCTGAGCATCGAAGCCCGCCGGCCGGCTGATGGCGAGGCCGGCCAGACGTAGCGGGCCGTCGGGCCCTGCGATGCGGCTGCGCTCGAGCCCCCGGAAGCTGAGCACCGCGATGCTGGCCGGCGCGTAGCCCTGGTCGAGCAGCGCGCGCACCGCCTCGCCGGTCTGGGCAGCCGGATCCTCGTCGTCCTCGCACAGCCGCCACAGCGGGTCCTCGCCCTCGATCCCGCTGCCGGCCTCGATGGTCTCGTCGCAGAGCTGCATCCAGTTCATGAATTCGACCAGTCGGCGCGGGGAGCGGTAGTTGACGGGGCTCTCGAGCACAGCCCAGCCAGGCAGCTCGACCGGCGCGCGTCCGTACAGCGCCTGTCGCGGATCCTCGAGCCAGAGCACGCGCCCGTCTTCGCGCACGAGCTTGAGCAAAGACTGAGCCCATGCGGGCTCGAAGTCCTGCCCTTCATCGACGATCAGCGTGGCGAAGGTGCCTGCCAGTGCCGGCGCCAGTTCGGCAAGCCGCGCGCTCATGGCATCGAACACGCCGGGCGCGGTGAAGTCGGGCGTCTGCCCGGTCTGGGCAAGCGCCAGCGCCGCGAGTTCATGGAAGGTGACCGCTGTCGCGGGGTCTGGGGCCACTGCGCGCATCGCATCGGCCAGAGGCCGATTGAAGCAGACGTAGAGCGCCTGTTCGCGGCTGCGGTGCGCCGCGCGCAGCATCTGCAGGGCGAGTTGCGTCTTGCCCGAGCCGGCCGTGCCGCGTACCCGCAGCCGCCAGGGGGTGAGCGACAGCCGTGACGCCCAGGTGCTCAGCCCTTCAGCCGCGCGGCTGCTGAACTCGCGAGCGCTGCGTCCGAGCAGGCCGATGTGCGGCTCGGCGCGAACCTTCTGCGCGAGGAAGTCCTCGATCTCCAGGGGCGTGGCCCACTCGGCTCCGCCGAGGGGCACGCTGGCCGCGTCGTGCAGCGCGACGACGGTCTGCGCGAGCGAATGCGTGCCGTCGGCATCGAGCACCCGCTCGGGGGCGATGCCGGCCGGCAGCGCGCCGGCAAGCCGCGCGCGCGGCAGGTAGAGCAGGTGATCGATGACGAGCTGGCGTCCGTCGTGGCGGCGTGCAAACTCGCTGCGCAGCGCGTTCAGGTTGCGCGCGAGCTGCACCGTCACGCTCTTGTTCTGCGCGCCCTGGCGCGCGGCGGGTCCGCGGTAGCTGGCCACCAGATCGCCGTCGCGCACTGCCACGGGCGCGTCTTTCTGCTCGATCGCGAGCAGCCAGCCTGAACGGTGGGCGACGATGAAGTCGATCTCGCCGAAGACCGACGCGCCGCGCTGTACCCGCGCCCAGGTGACACCGTGGTAGATGCTGTAGTCGTCGCCGAGGCCGTCGCGCAGCGCGCGCAGGGTCTCAATCTCCCCGGCGTGTGCGCCGGGGTCGAAGGCGTAGGGGCCTAGGTCGTCGGGAATCAGTCGGGCCATGGAGACTTCCGGATCGTTCCCGCAAGGTTAGGCAAGGCCCGCGTGCCGCGCCACCGCTGGCGGGGTCCGTTCGGGACGCACTGCCGCTTTCCCGCATGCGCGCGGGCGGGTCATCATGGCCGCCCCTCCCCGGCCAGCCCTGGCCGAGGCGCCACCGTACCCGACGCCATGCATGCCACCGCCGAATTCGATGCCGCTCTGCCTGCCGCCGCGCGCGATCTCGTGGAGCGCGCGATCGCCTTTGCCGCCGAGGTGGTGGCGCCCGCGGCTCGCGGCTGGGAAGACGACAGACGTTTCCCGCGCGAGGCGATCCGGGCCGCTTGCGCGCGGGGTCTGGCCTCGGTCGAGGTGCCGGCGGCGCGTGGCGGGCTGGGTCTGCCCTTCGGCGCCAAGCTGCGCATGGTCGAGGAGATCGCGCGGCACGACTTCGGCTTCGCCTTCTCGCTGGTCAATCAGCACAACGCGGCGGCGCGCATCGCCGACCATGGTTCGGCCGAGGCGCTCGCGCGCTTCGTGCCCGGGCTGATGGCCGGCGAGATGGTGGGCTGTACCGGCATGACCGAGCCGGGCGGCGGCAGCGACTTCGCCGCCTCGGCCACCACCGCGCGGCGTGTGACCGGTGGCTGGGTGCTCGACGGCGCCAAGCACTGGATCGTCAACGCCGCGCAGGCTGACGTGTTCATCACGTTCGCGCAGACCGAGCCGGGATCGCGCGACCGCGGCATTGCGGGGTTCATCGTCACGGCCGACCAGCCGGGCTTCGAGCGCGAGCCCGCGCTCGCGGTGGCCGGAGTGCGCGCCGCGGGCACCGGCGGCTATCGGCTGCGCGAGTGCTTCGTGCCCGATCCTATGGTGCTCTATCCGCCCGGCCTCGCCTTCAAGGCGGCGATGGGCTCGATCAACAAGGCCCGCGCGCACATCCCCGCGATGTGCTGCGGCATGATCGAAACCGCGCTCGGCAAGGCCCTGGACAGGGCCGTGCGGCGTGAGGCATTCGGGCAGCCGCTGCTGGGCCACCAGGGCCTGCGCTGGTCGCTTGCCGACGTGGCCACCACGCTGGAGGCGCTGCGCCTGCTCACCTACCGCGCGGGCAGCCTGATCGACCGCGGGCTCGACGCCCAGATGGCCGCGGCGATGGCCAAGAAGTTCGCCGGCGAGCACACACTCTCGGCGATCGCCGCCTGCATTCAGGCCATGGGCGCCGAAGGCCTGCTCGATGAGCATGGGCTTGGTCGCCATCTCGCCGCCGCCAAGGTGATGGGCTTCACCGATGGCACCACCGAGATCATGAACGAGCGCATCGGGCGCATGCTCGTGCCCGCGCGTCGGCACTAACTCCGCTGGCTCGCGATCGCCCGCTCGAAGAGCGCGAGCATGGCCTGTCCGGGCACCACGAAGCGGATCTCGAGCAGGTGGCGCAGCCGGGGCGCCGTGACGAAGGCCGCCTCCACCAGGATGGGTACCGCCTCCTCGGCCGGATACCGGTAGACGCCGGTCGACAGCGCGGGCAGCGCGAGCCGCTGCAGGCGGTTGCGGTCGGCCAGGTCGATCGCGCTCTGCACGGCGCGTGCGAGGTGCCTCGGTGGCTCGGGGTCGTCGAAGTAGCGCGGACCCACGGCGTGGATGATCAGGCGGCAGCCGGACAGCTCGAAACCCGGGGTGGCCAGCGCTTCGCCCACGCGCAGGGGCGCGAAGCGGCGGGCGTAGGGCTCGAGGCGGTGGCCGGCGGCCGCGTGGATCGCGCCGCACACGCCGCTGCCTGCCATCAGGCTGGCATCCGCGGCGTTGACCACGCCGTCACAGTCGGGCTGCCGGACGATATCGCCCAGGACCACGGTGATGACCGTACGGGTCATGAAAAGCTCCGGGGTCGTTCGCCGTCGCCGATGCGGACGCGCAGCCCGCGCCGCGGCCAGGCAACAACAGTCTCTTGGTCGCAGACGCTGCGTCGGCGTGCGCCCGCGCGGCTTTCAGGCCACTGCTGCCGCAGGCGCCGCCGCGGTTCGAAACCGCGGCGTTCGTGCGCGAGTCAGGCCGCGGACGCGGCAAGTGCCTCGTCGCAGAGTCTTGCGGCCTGATCGAAATCGAGCGCGTCCATCGCGGCCTCGAGGCCCTCGAGCATCGCCGGATGCGTCCGGCTCAGGTCGGCGCGGCCCCGCTCCAGGAGGTCGAAGGCGTGCATGTCCGATGCCCGGAGCGCCGATGCGAGCCGGCGCAGCAGCGCCGCGACAGGGGCGGGCCCGCCGTCTGCGGCGCGCGCACCCGGGTTGCCGCCCGCGCCGGCGGCGGCGTCGTTGCCCGGGGCCTCGGCCATCGCGCGGTGCTGCGATGACAGGTGCAGCGCCGCCTCGAGGGCGGGCCCGGCGCGCAGCAGGCGCCCGACGGCATCCTCGAGTGCCGTCAGGGTTGCCGAAGCGAGGGCGGGATCGCCTTCCCTGCAGGCGCGCTCGCCTTCCGCGGCGGTAGCGGCCAAGAAGCTCGCGCCCAGGGCGCCTGTCAGCCCCTTGAGCGTGTGCAGCGTGACCCCCGCCGCGATCCGATCGTCGGCAGTCAGTTGCGCGCGCAACGATGTCAGCCGCATCGGGATCTCGTCGAGCGCGTTGCGCAGCAGCCGCCCGAACACCGGCACGTTGTCGCCGAAACGGCTGAGCGCCGTGGCGAGGTCGATGCCCGCGGCCGCCGCCGCCTGCCACGCCGGCTCGGTCAGGATGCGCTGGACCGCGGGCTGCGCCGCCGCCCTGGCACGCCGCCCGGTCAGCGCGCGCAGCGTTGCGGTGAGTTGTTCGAGATCGAAGGGCTTGCCCACGTGCGCGCTCATGCCGGCGAGCAGGCACATCCGCCGGTCGGTTTCGGTGGTGTTGGCGGTCATGGCGACGATGGGCAGCGCGCGCAGCCGCTCGATCTCGCGGATGCGCGCGGTGGCCGCGAGGCCATCCATGACGGGCATCTGGATGTCCATCAGAACCGCATCGAAGGGCGGATCGGCGGCGATCGCCGCCTCGACCCCGCGCTGTCCGTCCTCGGCGAGCGCCACGCGGGCGCCCTGCGCCTCGAGCAGTTCCTGCGCCACCTGCCGGTTGCCCGCATTGTCTTCCACGACCAGCAGTCGCAGGCCGGCCAGGGGGCGCTGCAGAGCGGGTTGCGCCTGCTCGCCCGGTTCGCGTTGGCCGGTGGCCGCGCGCCGGGCATCGGAAACCGCGTCGTGCAGCATCGATGCGGTGATCGGCTTGACGAGAAAGCCGTCGAGACTGCCGATGTCGTCGTCGCCGCGCCGGGCGAGCGCCTCGCGTCCGTGCGCGGTCACCATCAGCACCGTCAGGGTCGATCCGCCCATGTTGCGAAGCGCCCGCGCGCTCTCCCAGCCGTCCATGCCGGGCATCTCCCAGTCGACGAAGGCCAGATCGAACGCAGCGCCCCGCGCGGCGTGCGCGCGGGCGATCGCCAGTGCCTGCTCGCCGCTGGCGGCCAGCTCGATCTGCCAGCCGAGCGACTCGGCCATCGCGCCGAGCAGTTCGCGCGCAGCCGGGTGGTCGTCGACGACCAGCACCTTCAGCGCGCGCAGATCGCCGCCGTCGGTCCTGATGCCGGGGTCCTGGTGGTCGAGGGGCAGCCGGATCGAGAAATCGAAGGTGCTGCCGCGTCCGGGCTCGCTGCGCACCCGCAGCTCGCCGCCCATCAGCACCACCAGATCGCGGCTGATCGGCAGCCCCAGGCCGGTGCCGCCGAAGCGGCGCGTGATCGATGCCTCGGCCTGCGAGAACCCTTCGAAGATGCGCGCCTGCTGCTCCGGAGCGATGCCGATGCCGGTGTCGCGCACCGAGAATTCGAGCAGCACGTCGCGCTCGCCCCGTTCGCGCAGAACGATCCGCAGCACGACTTCGCCCTGCGCGGTGAACTTGATCGCGTTGCTGCCAAGGTTCAGCAGGATCTGCTGCAGCCGCAGCGCGTCGCCGCGCAGCTGTCGCGGGATGCGCGGATCGATGTCGAACAGCAGCTCGACCGGCTTGCGCTCGAGCACGACCCCGAGCAGCACCCCGACGTTGCGCACGAGTTCGTCGAGCGAAAGGGGACCGACGTCGAGCGTCATCTGGCGCGCCTCGATCTTGGAGAAATCGAGGATGTCGTTGATCAGGGCCAGCAGCGACCGGGTGGCCGCCTCGGTCTTGGCGACGTAATCGGCCTGTCGCGCGCTAAGCCCGGTGGCGCGCAGCAGCTTGAGCATGCCCAGCGCCGCGTTGAGCGGCGTGCGGATCTCGTGGCTGACGTTGGCGATGAACTGGCCCTTGGCGTCGGCCGCGCTGCGCGCTGCGGCAAGGGCACGCTCGAGCTCGGCCGAGGCCTGCGTGAGCTCGCCGGACATCGTCGTGAGGGCCGTCTGGATCTGTCCCCACTCGTCGTCGCGCCGGGCTGCCGCGACCGGCGGCGCGCCGGAGCGGATGCGGCTCACCTGCTGCAGCACCTGGTCGAGCGGGCGTCGGATGCTCGACCGGATCAGCAGCAGCGTGAGCAGCAGCGCGAGCGCCGCGACGCCGATCACCGCAGCTGTCACATTGCGCCGGCTCTCCTGGATCAGCCGTTGCAGCGCCGAGTCGAGCGAGGCGGTCCGCTCGGCCGCATCGCCGTCGAGCGCGGCCACCTGTGCGAGCAGAGCGTTGCGCACCGTCTGCGTGCCGGCGACCTTCTCGTCGAAGCGCAGCAGCGTTGCCTCGAGCCGCACGAGGGTGTCGCGCTGGCGCAGCACCAATGCTCGCAGCGAGCTTGCCTGCCGGCCCATCTCGGGGGTGGCGATCACGAAGCCCTGCAGGCGGACCGCGAGTTCCTGCATCTGCAGGTGCGCCCGGCCTTTGCCGGCACTGCCGCCTGGCGTGCCGTGAACGCCGAGCTGCCTGCGTGCCAGGAGTACGGTTTCGCGAAAGCCGGTCAGCTGCGCCATCGCCTGGTCGAGGTGATCGACCGGGCGTGCGGCCATCGTCTGCTCGATCAGTGCCCGCGCAATGGTTTCCTCGAGCGTGGTCAGCGCCCCGAGCAGGTTGCGGTCATTGCCGTCTGCCTCGGCAATCGCGGCGCCAAGCCGCTCGCATTCCTCGAGCAGGGCTTCACCCGAGGCCGCGAATTCGCCGATGGTCTTCACGAGCAGTGGATGCGGTCCGTCGGGCCGAAGCTGGGCGAGCGAGCCGCGCAGCGAGCGCAACAGCTCGGCGGGCTTGTCCTCGCCGCGGCATGCGAGCGTGAGCTGGTTGAGTTGCGAGAGCAGCATCGAGAGCTCGCGTCCCAGGGCGGCATTGGCGAGAACCGACGAGACCTCGGCGCCCGCCTGCTGGGTGACCAGCCGCTCGATGCGCCCGAAGCTGAAGAAGACCAGCGCCGTCACCGCGGCCAGCGCCGCGACCACCAGGGCGATGAGCCCGAGCAGGCGGGCGCCGATGCCGGACATGCCGGGAATCATCGGCTCCCCCCGCAGTGACGTCGTTGCGCCGCGATCATCGACCTGTGCAACCGCAACCGCAACCGCAAGCGCCGTGCGCCGCGGCTCAGGGGCGCTCGCGCACCAGCGTCGCGCCGCGGATGTCGAGGGGGCGCAGCGTGATGCCGTTGGCTTCCATCGCCGACACGTTGATGATTCGCTGTCCGCGGACGTTGCGCGCGACCGGGATCGCGCTCACCGGCTTGCCCTGCATCGCCTCGAGCAGCATGCGGGCCGAGGTGTCGCCCTGTTCCTGGCCGGTCTTGACCACCGCGGCCCAGGCGCCCTGTTCGACCTGGTAACGGTTGCCGGCGAGGATCGGGCCCTTGAACTGGGCCCGCAGCAGCTTCATCACCTGCGCGTGGTTCAGCGGCGCCTTGTTCTCGTCGGCGATGCCCTCGAGGCTGTCGACGAAAAGCACGTCGCAGCCGCGCGGCAGCTCGCGGGTCACGCGCGCCAGGTCGGCGGTCGTGGCCACGTGGTGGAAGGCGCCGGCGCGCAGCGGGTAGTCGTTGCGCTCGCCCTCGACCTGGGCGCGCAGCGCGTGACCCGGCGGCACGTCGTTGGTCATGAAGCAGGCCGACTGCACCGTGGGCACCAGCATCTTCACGAAGGCGAGCGATTCGCGCACATGGGCGCGCTCGAGCACCCCCGAGACGTGGCTGTTCGGAAAGCCGTAGCGCGATGGCTGGGCATTGACGCCGTTGAACATCACCGGCACGGTGGTTCGATCCCTGATGAAGGGCACGACGAACATCGACTGGGCGTCGTCGTCGACGGTGATCACGCCGTGGGGCTTGAGACTCTCGAACAGCGCCGCGGCTTCCTCGCCACGCTTCGGGCCGCCCTTGGGGTCGACCTTGGTGTTCATGTGGAAGTAGGTGATCCGGGCGTGGCTGGCGAGCACGCCGTCGATGCCCTCGCGGATCTCGCGCACCCAGGGGTTATCCTCCTCGTAGCTCATCACCACCAGCACCTTGAAGGGTGTGGCGGCCACCGCGCCGGCCCATCCGAGCAGAGCGGCGGCGGCAACGACGACGGCCAGGCGCACGAGCGACATCATGGAAATTCCTCATGGAACGGAATTCCCGACTCTAGATGATTTCCGCCCGCCTCGGGGGGGCGGGGTTCTGGCGACCGCCCAGCGCGCGCGCCGTGCTGCTCAGGAGGCCGCGGCTGTCGCGAGTTCCGGCGTGCGCGGCCCGGCGGCACGCCCTTGCGCGCGGGCGCCGGTGCCGTGGCGCAGCAGCATTCCGGAGTGCCTGCCGGTCTGCTCGTCGTTTTCGATCGTGACCTCGCCGTTGACCAGGATCCAGCGGTAGCCGCTGGCGCGCTGGATGCGCCGCCATTCGCCGCCGGGCAGGTCGTGGACGATCTCCTCGGGCAGCACCCGCAGGCGCTCGTAGTCGTAGACGACGATGTCGGCGGGCGCGCCCACGCGCAGCACGCCGCGGCCCTCGAAACCGGCCACCTGGGCCGGCAGCGCCGACAGCCGCCAGTGCGCCTCCTCGAGCGAGATCATGTCGTGCTCGCGAACGATCTTGCACAGGGTTTCGGTGGGGTAGCGGCCCGCCGTCAGGAAGCGGGTGTGGGCGCCGCCGTCCGAGACGCCGAACAGCACGTACGGGTCGTCGACGATCTCCTTCAGGTAGTCGATGCGGCCGTTGGGCGGCGCGGCGAAGAACTCGGTGCGCAGGTCTTCCTCGACCGCCATGTCGAGCATCACGTCGACCGGGTGACGTCCGGTTTTCTCGGCCACCAGGCCCAGCGTGTGGTCGAGCCAGCGCTGGTTCTTCTCGAGCTGCGGCCCGCAGATGACGATGCCCGGCAGCGGACCGGTGGCCGTCTTGGGCATGCTGTCCTTGAGGGCCTGGCGGCGGGCGGGATCGGCGAGCTTGGCCTTGCGCTCCTCCAGCGTGCCGGTGGTCGCCTCGCGCCAGGGGGTCGAGTCGTCGAAGAGGTTCCACTCCTCGAAGGTGAAGGTGAAGCCGGCGTCGGTGGTCAGGCCCTGGCCGACCACGCGGATGCCGCGCTCGCGGCAGCTGCGCAGCCAGCGCAGCACCCGGCGGTGGATGTCGGGGCGGTGATCGAAGGCCTGGACCACATTCATGATCATGGGCCGGCCGCTGATCTCGGCCATTTCCTCGTAGAAGAGCTGGTCGCGGCGGTTGTCGCCCGAGACCATCAGCATCTGCATGAAGCCGGCATTGCGCTCGCGCAGCACCCCCGCGAGCTCGCGGCAGGTGTCGTCGTGCATCACGTCGGTGGGCATCGGCGAGCCGTCGAAGTCGCGCTGCACCGCCGCCGGTCCGTCGGGCAGCATGCGCTGCGCCGACCAGCCGCAGCCGCCCGCGTCCATCGCCTCGTTCAGCAGCCGGCGCAGCTCGGCATGCTCGGCGTCGGTCGGGCGCCGGCCCGCCTTGGCGTCGTCGAAGCCCAGCACCCAGGTGAGCATCGGGCCGACCGGGACGTAGGGCAGGATGTTGACCGCCTTGGGCGCGCGATCGACGCTGTCGAGGAACTCGGGGAAGCTGACCCAGTCCCAGGGCATGCCGGCGGCCATCGAGGCCAGCGGGATCGCCTCGACCCGGGTCATGGACAGCATCGCGCGCTCGCGCATCTCGGGGCGCACCGGCGCGAAGCCGAAGCCGCAGTTGCCGATCACCACCGACGTGATGCCGTGCCAGCTCGACAGCGTGCAGTAAGGGTCCCAGAAGAGCTGGGCGTCGTAGTGGGTGTGCAGGTCGACGAAGCCGGGCGCGACGATCAGGCCGGTGGCGTCGAGCACCTCGGCGGCATCGGCCGGATCGAGCCGGCCGATCGCGGCGACCACGCCGTTGCGGATGCCGATGTCGGCGCGAAAGCGCGGCTGCCGGCTGCCATCGACGACGATGCCGTTGCGGATGATGCGATCGTAGGTTTTCACGCGGTGCTCCATGAACGTCGTGCGCGGGGGCTGACGAACGTTCACACACGGCTTGCGCGGGTGTCAACGCGCGCGGGTCCGGGCGCTGGAGCGCGCGCCCGGCCGGGGAGCCGCGCGGGCGGAGCCGCCCCGCCCGCTGCCCTTGCCGCCGCGTTACTGCGTCTCGGCCTTGATGCCGAAGTCGTCGGACATTTTCTTCCAGCGCAGGAACTCGTTGCGCGTGAACTCGGCGAACTGCTCGGGCGTGGGCGTCACCACTTCGCTGCCGGTCTCGGCCAGCCAGGCCGCGAAGGCGGGTTCGCGGACCACCTTGGTGATCTCGGCGTTCAGGCGGGTGACGGCCTCGCGCGGGCTGCCCGCGGGCAGGAACAGACCGGTCCAGGACATCATCTCGAAGCCCTGGTGACCCTGCTCGGCCATCGTGGGCAGGTCCGGGAAGCGGTTGATGCGCTTGGGCGCAAGGACGCCGACCGGAATCACCTTGCCGCTCTGGATGTACTGCTTGTCGACTTCCGCGAGAAAGCCGATCGACACATGCACCTGGCCGGCGGCGGTGTCGAGCAGCATCGGGCCCGAGCCCTTGTAGGGCACGGTGCGCAGCTGGATCTTGGCGCTGCGCGCGAGCAGCTCGCAGATGAAGTGCGCGCCGCTGCCGTGGCCCGCCGTGCCGCACATCAGCTGGCCGGGACGCGCGCGCGCCCACTCGATGAGCGCGGGCAGCGTCTTGATGCCCAGTCCGGCGTGCACGACCATGACCGGGTAGCCGAGCGTGAACTGCGCCACCGGGATGAAATCCTTGAGCGGGTCGTAGCGGATCGGAAAGCCCAGCGCCGGCGCCGTGACCACTTCGGTGTTGCCGCCGAACAGCGCCGTGTAGCCGTCGGGCGCCGACTTGGCGACGAAGTCGGCGCCCAGCGTGGTCGATGCGCCCGGCTTGTTCTCGACGATGATGGGCTGCTTGAGCAGCTCCGACAGCCGCGGCCCGAAGCGGCGGGCGCGGATGTCGACCACGCCCGCGGCCTGGGAGGCGACGACGAAGCGCAGCGGCTTGTTCGGCCAGTCGGAGGCCTGGGCGCGGGCCGCGCCGCTGGCGAGCAGCGCAGCCGCGCCGAGAGTGGCGGCGAGTAGGGTCGTGGCCGCGCGGCGGGCGGGCCGAGGGAAGTTCGGGGTCATCGTGTCTCCTGCAGTTCTTGTGGGCCGGCGCTCGGGGCGCCGGTGACGGGATGGTGCGACGTCCGGGGGGCGCGGGCAAGGGTTTCCGCGTCGGGTTTCCGGCGATCGCTGTGTCGCGCGTCTGGCTTGCGCCTGACCGGCACCGCGTGGCGGCCGTTTTGCGCGGGCGTGCGCTTGCGTGGGTGCCGGGCCTGCCCTAAGTTCGCGCCCTGCGCCCGCACATCCCATCCGAGGATCCGCCATGTCCGTTTCGTCATCCCGCCGCCAGCTGCTGCAATCGGCCGGGGCAGTCGCACTCGCCGGCCTCGCGCCGCTGCCCTCCCATGCGCAGGCGAAGCTGCCCGGTGGCACGCTGCGCATCCTCGCCGGGTTTCCCGCAGGCGGCGGCACCGACGTGATGGCGCGCTACATCGCCGACAAGCTGCGCGAGCGCACCGGGGCCAACGTGATCGTCGAGAACCGGGCGGGAGCCAGCGGCGTGATCGCGATCGATGCCCTGAAGAAGTCGCCGCCCGATGGCAGCGTGATCATGTACGGCACCGCGGCCACCACGGTGGCGCTCACCGTCACGAAGAAGAACCCCGGCTTCTCGCTCGAGAAGGACCTCACGCCGATCGGGCTCACCGGCCTGACTTCCACGGTCTTCGTGGTTTCGCCGAAGATCGGGGTGTCGACGCTGGCCGAATACGCGGCCTGGCTCAAGCGCAACCCCGACAAGCCCACGTTCGGCACCACCGCGCTGGGCAGCAACACCCACTTCTTCGGGGTGCTGCTGGGCAAGGCCATGGGCGCGCCGCTCGAGGCGGTCGGCTACAAGGGCGCGGCGCCGCTGTTGTCGGACCTGATGGCCGGGCACGTCAGCGCCGGCTGCGGCGGCCTCACCGATTTCCTCACCCATCACCAGGCCGGCAGGGTGCGCATCATCGCGGTGAGTTCGTCGCGTCGTCTGCCCTTTGCCTCGGAGCTGCCCACGGTCGGCGAACTCGGCTATCCGCAGGTCGTCTACGAAGGCTTCTACGGCTTCTACGGCCCACCGGGCATGTCGCCGGCGCTGGTCGATGCCTGGAGCCAGGAACTGAAGGCGGCCACCGAGTCGGCCGACCTCAAGCGCAAGCTCTACGACACCGGGCTCGATGTGCTCACGACGGGGCCGGCGGAGTTCGCGGCGCGCCAGAGCGCGCTGGTCAGGTCATTCGGCGAGATGATGCGCAACGCCGGCTTCGCGCCCGAGTGAGGTGACCGGATCCGGGCCGGGGCGCATCACTCGGCCCGTGCAGGCGTGAGGCCCAGGAGGGGCTGCCCGCATGCGAAACTCGGGCGCTTCCATCACTTCGCAGGCAGGCGTCCCATGCACTCGATCCTCCGTTCCGTCATCGCCGCGTCCGCGCTGATCTGCGGCGCGTCGGCCTACGCCCAGGCCTGGCCGTCGAAGCCGATCCGCGCGATCGTGCCCTTTGCCGCCGGCAGCGCCACCGACCAGATCGGCCGCGCGCTCGCCGAGAAGATCAGCCAGACGCTGGGCCAGCCGGTAGTCGTCGAGAACCGGCCTGGCGTCAACGGCATGCTCGGCGCCGATGCGGTCGCCAAGGCGCCGGCCGACGGCTACACCCTCCTGGTGGGCACCAACAGCACCAACGCGGCGCTGAAGTTCCTGATGAAGAAGCTGCCCTACGACCAGGACACGGCGTTTGCGCCGGTGGCTTTCGTGGGCTCGGTGCCGCTGATGGTGGCGGTCAACAACGATCTCCCGGTGCGCACGCTGAAGGACTTCGTCGACATGGCGAAGGCCCGCCCCGGGCAGGTGAGCTTCGCCTACGCCAGCACCTCGCAGCAGGTGTCGGCCGAGATGCTCGCCAGCATGACCGGCATCCGGATGAACCCCGTGCCCTACAAGGCCGGCCCCGCGGCCATGACCGACCTCATCGGCGGCCAGGTGGCGATGTTCACCGCCGATTTCGCCGTGACCGTGCCCCAGTACAAGGCGGGCAAGATTCGTGGCCTGGCGGTCACGTCCATGCGCCGCTCGCCTGCCGTGCCCGAACTGCCCACGGTCAACGAGGCGCTCGGTCTGAAGGACTACGAGCTCACCGCCTACTTCGCGGTGTTCGCGCCGGCGGGCACGCCGCGCGACGTGATCCTGAAGCTCAATCAGGCGGTCAACGCCGCCGTCGCCGCCCGCGACTTCCAGGAGAAGTTCGCGCCCAACGGCTTCGCCATCGACCCTGGCACGCCCGAGGCCCTCGCCCAGCGCAACCAGATCGAGACCGCCAAGTGGGAGAAGGCGATCCGCGAGGCGAAGATCGAGCAGCAGTAATCGGCTCGCTGCGGGCCGGGCGGCCCGCCTCGCCCGTCAGCCCTCGGGCCAGGGCGCGGGCCAGCCGAGCAGCGCGCTCGCCCGCTCGCCGCGCTCGCGCAGGTCGGCGCGGTTGCGGCCGCCCAGGTGCACGATCCCGTAGCGGTGGCTGCCGGTCCAGCGGTAGTCGATGGCCTGGGCGCGGCGGCCCCGCGCGAAGCTCAGCAGCAAGGCGTCGGGGAAGGCGCGCGCGAAGGCTGCGCGCCGCGCCGGGTCGGGCGCCGGGGGCGCCGGTGCGCCCTCGAAGCTGCGGTAGACCAGGCTCGCGGCCACCGCCGCGCTGGGCTCGGTGCGTGGCAGCGCGGCCGGGTCCTCGCCCAGGGCGAGCGCCACCGCGATGGCATGCGGATCGACGCCGAGCACGCGCCGGTACAGGTCGCCGAACTGCGAGGCCAGCCGCGGGTTGCACTCGATGATGGTGAACCGGCCAGTGGCGTCGTCGTGGAAGAACTCGAGGTTGAAGGTGCCGTGCCGGTAGCCGATCGCCGCGAGAAAGCGGCGCGCCACCTCGAGGATGCGCGCCTGCGCCTGCGGCGGCAGCCGGCTGGGCAGCTCCCAGCGTACGAAGGCCTGGGTGCCCGGCCTGACGATGGCATCGACCACGCCAAGCGCGTGCACCTCGCCGTCGCGCACCCATCCATCGAGATTGAATTGCGGGGTGTGCAGGGGCACCGGGGTCTCGAGCATGATCCGGTGCGCGCTGCCGGCCTGCGGCAGTCGGTGGCGACACACCCGGTCGAAGGGCTCGATCAGCCGGCGCACCATCCAGCGCTCGGCCGCGGTCAGGCGGGTGTGGCGCACCAGCGCCTCGTGGCTGTCGACGTGGCGCGCGGCGATCGAGAAGGCCGCCTTCACCGGCTTGACGAAGCGCGGGTAGATCAGGCCCTCGGGGATGCGATCGCCCCAGCGCGCCGGCAGCAGCTCGGCCGCCACGTTGGCCTGCGGAGCCGCCTGCGCGAGCACCTGCCGGGCGTACAGCTTGTGCTGCGCGGCAAGGATGCTCTCGGGCGTTGCCCCCGGCAGGCCCAGCTGCTCGGCGACCAGCGCCGCGGCCAGCGCCCCCAGGTGCTCGTGGTGCGAGAGCACGCCGCGCCAGCCCAGCCGCCGGCCGCGTCGGGCCTGCTGCTGCGCGAAGCGTTCGAGGTCGAAGCCGAGAAGGCGCAGCCGGTCGGGAAAACCGAAGAGGTCGAAGCCTCCGGTGTCGAAGCGCGCCACGCCCGCCGCGGCCAGCGCGTGCATCGCCTGCGCGTCCCAGTCGTGGGCGAAGAGCCAGCCCGCGCGGGGAGGGGTGCGCCCGGCCATGGCGGCCTCAGCGCGTCAGCGCGCGGCGCGCGAGCAGGCTGGCCAGATCGACCAGCGCCACCAGCAGCAGCATCGCGCCCAGGATGGTGGCCGTCTTGCCCATGTGGAACAGGCCCATGTGGAAGGCGAGCAGCTGCCCCAGGCCGCCCGCACCCACCACGCCGAGCACGGCGGCCGCGCGGATGTTGTTCTCCCAGCGGTAGAGGGTGTAGCTCATCAGCTGGGGCAGCACCTGCGGCAGCGTGGCGTACAGGAACACCCGCAGATTGCCCACGCCCTGGGCGCGCAGCGCGTCGCCCGGCCCGGACGGCGCGTTCTCGATGGCCTCGGCGAACAGCCGCCCGAGCACGCCGGTAGTGTGCGCGGCCAGCGCCAGCGTGCCGGCGAAGGGGCCCAGACCGGCGGCGATCAGCAGCAGCGCGGCCCACACCAG
>JBILUW010000171.1:0-8377 GCA_044370795.1 Burkholderiaceae bacterium | reverse complement strand
AGCCCACGCCTGATCGCCTGGCTGCTGCAGGCAGGGCGCCGTGCCCGCGAGGCCGCGCCCACGCTGAGCGTGCCCACGCTGCTGCTGGTGGCTGGCGCCGATGCGATGGTCGACCCGGCGGGCAGCACGACGTTTGCCGCGGCCGCGCCACCCGAGCGAATCGCGCTGCGTCTCTACGAAGGCCTGTATCACGAGATCTTCAACGAAGTGGCCGCAGCACGCGAGCGGGTGCTCGAGGATCTCGATGCCTGGCTCGCCGGACGCGAGCCGCTCAGGGCGCAGCCAGCCTGACCCAGCGCTCGGTGAGCGCGCCACCGGCCGGCCCGGCCGGCCCCCAGGTGCGTTCGGCGACCGTGACCGCGCCATGGGCATCGACCAGCACGACCGTCGACGCGCGCGTGCCGTAATCGGAGTCGAGCACGAAAGGCGCCGACAGCAGACGCTCGCGCTCGCGCGGCACGCCGGTGTCGGGCAGCATCTCGTCGGCCACCGGCCGCGTGTCGGCAAGGCCGTCGAACAGCGTATCGATCAGATCGGTCGGCGACGACTCGGCCAGCGCGCGCGCGAGCACGCCCTTCAGCGCAACCCCCTTCGGCCAGGGGGTGTTCAACAGGTGATTGGACAGGCCATGGATGCCGGGTGCCAGGGGCCGTGGCTCGGGGTTGCGGTTGCTCAGCCACACCCCCGCCAGGCGCCCGGCCGTCGGCGCGAAGCCAAGCAGGTTGAACCCGCGGTAGCCTGCCAGCGCGGCGCCTCCCGACTCGACAGCGAGGGCCTGCGCGTGCGCCAGCGGCTCGTCGGCGCTGGCGACGAAGCCGCGCACCAGCTCGCCGCGCGAGGGGCCGCCTTGCGGCGGCACCGCGCGGCCGGGCTCGCGCACGTTGGTGACCGCCGCCAGCCGGCCGGTGCGATGCAGCGCCATCCAGCTGCCGCCGGCCTGCAGGTCGCGGCCGCCGAGCACGTCGGGTGCGTCGGACCACCAGGCCAGCGGATCGGCGGGGCGGTCGTGGAACTCATCGCGGTTGCCGGCGAGCACCAGCCGGTAGCGGGGATGCGCCTCGAGGGCGAAGGCGATCAGGCACACAGCGCGATCCCGTGGCGGGCGGCTGGCGCCGGCGACGCGTGGGCCCGCGCGCCGCGACGCTCAGGCACGTGCGGGGGCTTCGAGGACCGGCAGGACGTAGGGCAGGGGCCCCACGGCGATCGGGACGCCGCCCACGGCAAGCCCGCCTGCCTCGACGGCCGCGGTCTGGCACTCGAAGAGCAGATGAGCGCCGCCCGACGGCGCGGGCGCAGCCAGCACCACCTGTCCGCAGGGCTCGACTCGGTCGGACGCGAGGACATCGGCGCCCGGCGGCGGCGCCGGCCCATCGACGTAGCCCAGCGCCATGCGGCGCTTGAGCTTGCCAAGGTACTGGCTGCGCGCGACCACCTCCTGGCCGGGATAGCATCCCTTGCGAAAGCTGACGCCGCCGACCACCTCGAGGTTGACCATCTGCGGCACGAACGCCTCCCAGGTGGCCGGGAGCACGCGCGGCACGCCCGACAGCACATCGAGCCAGCGCCAGAGCTCGCCCGACGCGCCGGCAAGGTGTTCGCGCAAGTCGTGCCAGAGCGCGGGGGCGTCGGCGACCGGGCACTCGAGCACCCAGCGCTCGAGCGGCGCCCGCGCCGGCGGATCGGCCGCCACGCTGGCCAGCCCGAGCACGGTGAGACCGCCGACGTGCGCCACTGCCTGCGGCCCCGGAACCTGTCCGCAGCGCCGCTGCAGCCAAGCGCGCGCGGCCTCGCCCGCCAGCCCGAAGGCGATCCGCTCGCCGCTGCGGTCGTGGAGCTTGACCTTGGCGCGCAGCACGAACATCGAGAGACGACGCCGCAGCACCTCGACCATGGGCAGCGGCAGCGCCAGCCGCAGGGCCGGTGCCTCGGCAAGATCGGCGCGCCAGCCGCACAAGATGGCCTGCAGCCGCCCCTTGGCATTGCAGAAGCCGAACCAGCGCCAGCCATCGAGCGGCATCTGCTCGACGTCGTTGGTGAGCTGTGATTGCAGAAAGGTCAGCGCGTCGGGCCCCTCCGCGGCGATCAGGCCGAGATCGAGGAGTGGCGCGGCCATGCCGTCGGCCCAGCCCGGGGGCAGGGGCAACTCGGCACGAGGCCCCCAGGCGTCGGTGGCGAGGGGCACGCCGAGGGCTGCGGCGCGCGCGGCGAGCAGGCTGTCGTCGAAACCGAAGGGGGGGGCGGGCGGGGCGGAGGCTTGCATGGCCTTATTATAGGAAGCCTCGGCAAGCCCCTCTGTCATGAACCGCGTCGTCGTGTCGCTCGTGCTGCTGGTGGCCGTGCTCGCCGGCGTTGCCTGGCACGCGCTTTCCACCTACCGGCACTCTCCAGTCGAACTGGCCTCCGACCCCATTCGGGTGCGCATCGAGCGAGGCATGGGCGTGGCCGCGATCGGTCAGGCGGTCGCGGCCGCCGGTGTGCGCTTTCCGGCCTGGCAGTTCGTGCTCGCAGCCCGTCTGCGCGGCGACGGCGGCCGCATCCAGGCCGGCGTCTACGAGTTCGGCGGGTTGCTCACCCGGCGGGCCCTCATCGACAAGATGGTCCGCGGCGAGGTGGTGCTCGCCGAACTGCGGGTGATCGAAGGCTGGACCTTCCGGCAGATGCGGCGGGCGATCGCCGCACACCCCGACCTCGCCCAGGACACCGCCGGCCTTGCCGACGGTGAGCTGCTGCGCCGCATCGGGGCCATCGAGCCCCACCCCGAAGGCCTGTTCATGCCCAGCACCTACCGCTTCGCGCCGGGCGCCTCCGATCTCGACATCTATCGGCAGGCCTACCGACTGCTCAAGCGTACGCTCGAGGAAAGCTGGGCCGCGCGCTCGGCGGGAGTGCCGCTGAGCTCGCCCTACGAGGCGCTGGTACTCGCCTCCATCGTCGAAAAGGAGACCGGGCGTGACGCCGACCGCGGGCGGGTGGCGGCGGTGTTCGTGAACCGGCTGCGGCTGGGCATGATGCTGCAGAGCGATCCGACGACCATCTACGGGATGGGCGATCGTTTCGACGGCAACCTGCGCCGGGCCGACCTGCGCGCCGACACGCCGTACAACACCTACACCCGCAACGGCCTGCCGCCCACCCCGATCGCGCTGCCCGGCAAGGCCTCGCTCGCCGCCGCGCTGAACCCCGAGAACTCCCCGGCGCTCTATTTCGTGGCCCGCGGCGACGGGAGCAGCGAGTTCTCGACCGATCTGGCCGCGCACAATCGGGCGGTCGAGCGTTACCAGCGGGCGGGGAAGGGGTCATGACTGCACCTGGCCTTGCCCCGACGCGAGGGCTTTTCATCACCCTCGAAGGCATCGACGGCGCGGGCAAGAGCAGCCATGTCGGGTGGCTGGCCGACCGATGGCGATCCCTCGGCTGCGAGGTGATCGTCACCCGGGAGCCGGGCGGCACGCCGCTGGGCGAGCAGCTGCGCGAACTCGTGCTGCATCAGCCGATGGACGAGCACACCGAGCTGCTGCTGGTGTCGGCTGCCCGTAGCGAGCACCTGCGCGCGAGCATCCTGCCGGCGCTGGCACGCGGCTGCGTCGTGATCTGCGATCGGTTCGCCGACTCCACCTACGCCTACCAGGGTTACGGGCGCGGGCTGTCGCTCGAATGGATCGACGCGCTCGAGCGTGAAGTGGTCGGCGCGCATCGCCCCGATCGCACCTATCTGTTCGACGTTCCCGCCGAGGTAGCCGCAAGGCGGCGAGCCGCCGTGCGACCGGCTGACCGGTTCGAGGCTCAGGACGTCGCTTTCTTCGAGCGGGTGCGCGCCGGCTACCACGCCCGGATGCTGGCGGATCCGGAGCGTTTTCTTCGCCTCGAGGGCGAATCGAGCATCGCTGCCCTCAGGGAGCAGATCGCGCACGACTGCTCGCAGCTGGCTGACTTTCGATGACGACCCACGTATTACAACGGCAGTATTACTACGTATTACGTTGATAATCTTATTCCATGAACGGGATTGAGGCAGACACGTGAGCGCAGCCGATCTTCCGCACTGGCTGGTCGAGCCCCTCGACCGCCTGCTCGCCATGGGCGATGCCATCCCGCATGCACTTCTCATCGAGGGGCCTCGCGGCGTCGGCAAGGGCCTGCTGGCGGAAGCGTTCGCGGCAGCGCTGCTCTGTGAACAACCCGGCGTTCGCCGCCGCGCGTGCGGCGCATGCCCGGCATGCGGCTGGTTCAGCGCGGGCAATCATCCCGACGCCCGGCGCCTGGCTCCTGCCGTCGAGGACGGCGATGGGCCCGAAGGCCGCGGCGAGCGCAGCCGCCACGAAATCAAGATCGACCAGGTCCGTGCGCTCGCCGACTTCATCGGAATGGGGGCACACCGCGCCGGCCGCAAACTCGTGCTGGTCGATCCGGCGCACAGCCTCAACACCGCCGCCGCCAACGCTCTGCTCAAGACCCTCGAGGAGCCTGAGGGGCGCACGGTGTTTCTTCTCGTTGCGCCCACGGGAGCCCGGCTTCCTCCCACGATACGTTCGCGGTGCGTGGCATTCGCCGTGGCCCCGCCATCGCGAAGCCAGGCGCTCGACTGGCTGCGTGGCCGTCTGCCCGAGGTCGATCCGGCCGAGCTCGGCCGATGGCTGGACCTGACCAATGGCGCGCCGCTGGCCGCCCGGACGCTCGCCGAACCCGCCGTGGCCGCCGCCCATCGGTTGCTGCTTCAAGCCGTTGCGGCCGTCCCGGAAACTGCGGCCCTGAAGCTGGCGGAGGGTTTCGGCCCGGTTCCTGCGGCGATCTGGCTGCCCCAACTGCAAGGCTGGGTGTCGGATCTCGCAAGGGTGTGCGCCGGCGCCATGGCGCAGCGGTACCCCACCCAGGCCGAACGGCTCGGGAGGCTGGCCGGCATGACCCGCCTCGATCGGGTATGCGGGCTGGCCACCTGGCTCGATCGGCAGGTGCCGGTGCTCGAGCATCCGCTCAACGCGCGCCTGTTCGCCGAAGATGCCTGGATCCGTTACGAAGCCCTCTTCGCCCGCGACTGATCGCCCGCCCGAGCCGGGCGCGGCCGTATGAAGGAGCACACCGGATGACCACCCCGACCAGCCCGAGCGGCTCGGCGATCACGACCGCAGTCGCCGACGCGGGCCTGCGCCCCAGCATCCTGCAGCTGGCAATCCGCGACAAGGCCGCCCTGCACGCGGCCTACATGGGCTTCGTCGACGGCGGCGGCCTGTTCGTGCCGACCTCCCGGGCAGCGCAGCTCGGCGACGACGTGTTCGCGATCGTCTCGCTCCCCGACGACCCGGCCAAGCTGCCTGTGCCCGGCAAGGTCTGCTGGATCACTCCCGCCGGCGTTCCAGGGCGCCAGCAGGGCATCGGCATGCGATTCGCCACGAATGAGGCGGGCGAGCAGGCTCGCTCGCGCATCGAGAAGCTGCTTTCCGGGTCGCTGAGCTCGACACGCCCGACCCACACGCTCTAGGCGGCTGCATCCTGTCGGCTCGGACGGCGTCTCGACGCTCGGCCCGCAGTTCTGTTCACGGCCGGGGCGCCTGGCCCGAGCGTCTGCGGTGCCTGGCCCGGCCGGGCACACGCGGCCGGGTAGAATGAGGCGTGTTCATCGACTCGCACTGCCACCTCGACTTCGCCGAGCTCGCGCCGGCGCTGCCCGAATTGCTCGCGCGCATGCGCGACGCGCGGGTCGTCGGCGCCATGTGCATCAGCGTCGAGCTCGGCACCTTTCCTGCCGTGCTGGCGCTGGCTGAATCCCATCCCAATCTCTGGGCCACGGTCGGAGTGCATCCCGATTACCCCGACACCCTCGAGCCCGATGTCTCGCTGCTCGTGGGTCTGGCGGCAAGCAGCGCGCGCATCCGGGCGATCGGCGAAACCGGTCTCGACTACTACCGTCTCGAGGGCGACCTCGAATGGCAGCGCGAGCGCTTCCGCACGCACATCCGCGCCGCGCGCCTGGCGCGGCTGCCGCTCGTGATCCACACCCGGTCAGCCTCGCAGGACACCCTCGCGATCATGGCCGAGGAGGGCGCCGGGGAGGTCGGCGGGGTGATGCACTGCTTCACCGAAGACTGGCCAACCGCCGAGGCGGCGATCGACATGGGGTTCTGCATCTCCTTCTCGGGCATCGTCACCTTCAAGAGCGCGCAGTCGCTGCGCGAGGTGGCTGCCCGGGTGCCCGACGACCACCTGCTCATCGAGACCGACTCCCCCTATCTGGCTCCGGTTCCGCATCGCGGCCGCATCAACGAGCCGTCGTTCGTTCCGCACGTGGCGGCCATGCTCGCGCAGGTACGCGGGGTCGATGTCGAGCGCATCGCGCAGCTCACCACGCGCAACTTCCAGCGCACCTTCAGCGTGACCGACGAGGAGCTCGCCGGTGTCGCGCGCTGAGGTCGCGCGCGCCGGGCGGCGGGCGCTGCTTGCGCTGGCCGCGGTCGCGCTGGCCGGTCGGGCAGGGGGGCAGACGGCGGAGGAACGCAAGGAGTTCTTCGACGCGCTCGAGGCCAACGAGCCGGTCGCGGTGCGCAAGCTGCTGGTTCGCGGCGTCTCGTCCAATCTCGTCGATCCCGAGCGCGGCCCGGCAATCGTCTTCGCGGCGCAGGCTCGCGGCTTTCAGGCCCTGCGAGTGCTGCTCGACTCCCGTCTGACCGACATCGACGCGCGCAACTCCCGCGGCGAAACGGCGCTGATGTATGCCGCGCTGCACGGCGAACTCGATGTCGCACGGCTGCTGCTGCGCCGGGGCGCCCAGGTCAACATGTCCGGCTGGACGCCGCTGCACTACGCCGCCATCGGCGGTCGCACCGAGATGATCACGCTGCTGCTCGAGCACCATGCGTACATCGACTCGCCATCGGCCAACGGCACAACGCCGCTGATGATGGCCGCCCGCGACGGTCAGTTCCGCATTGCCAGGCTGCTGGTGGAGCAGGGGGCCGACCCCAGCCTGCGCAACGAGGCCGGGCTCGGCGCCCCCGAGTATCTGTTGCGCCGGGGTGACGAGGCCGAAGCGCGCTGGATGGCCGAGCGCGCCACCGAGTTTCTCAGGCGCTATGGCACCCGCGAAGCGCCGGTGCGTGCGGAGCGCCCCGACGAGACGCGCCGCTGAGCGCGGCCGCCCGGGCGGCCCGAGCGAAGCACGCCGCGGCGCCAGGCCGCACGGCCCGACCAGCGAGCGCCGCGCAGGGAACTTAGACGTCCGCCGCCGGTGAGGCTTCGGGCTTGGCACGGTGCGCCACAGCACCCGGCGGGTCGCCGGCTGCGCCCGACGCCAGCCCCAGCATCTCGCGCAGCGCCGGATGGGCGAAGCGCCGGCGGGTGGTGATCGCGTAGAAGTCCTCATGCAGTTGCGCGATGGTGCAGCGCTCCACCAGCGTGCCAGCCGCCAGCTCGTCGCGCACCACCACAGGCGGCACCAGCGCCAGCGCGCCGGTTTCGCGCGCCAGCAGCCGCAGCATCGCCATGTCGTCGACCTCGGCCAGCACCTGCGGACGCACGCCCGCCTCCTCGAGCAGCAGGTCGAACGCAGGCCGCACGGCGCTAGCCTCGCCGGGCAAAAGCAGCAGTTCGCCATGGAGGTCTTGAGGGAACCGCAGCGGCGGCAGCGCGGCCGCGCCCGCCGACGCCGGTCGCGAGACCAGGCTCAGAGGTTGCCGCGCGATGCGCCGGCTGACCCAGCCGGCGGCCTTGTCGCGCGGCGCAGCCTCGTTCGACAGCACGACGTCGAGCGCGTGCGCAGCGAGCTGCGCGAGCAGTTCGCGAGGCTGCCCCGAGACCAGCCGGATATGGACCTGCCGATCCTCGAGCAGCGGCGCGAGCCAGCCGAGCTGGAAGTTGCGCGACAGGGTGGCCACGGCGCCCACCCGCAGCACGGCGCGTGACAGAGCGGGCGTGCCGCGCAGCGTGCTGAGCAGTTCCTGTCCGGTGCGAAAGATGGTGTCGGCATGAGCGAGCGCGATGCGTCCGGCCTCGGTGAGCGCGAGCTTCCGGTTGCGCCGCTCGAACAGCGGGTGGCCGAGTCGATCTTCGAGCTGGCGAAGCTGGATCGAAAGCGCGGAAGGCGACACGTGCCGACGCACAGGAACTGCCATGCCCGGAATCGATCTCCTGCTTACCAATCTGCTGCAACCCATCGTCCTCGCGTTTCTGCTGGGTACGCTCGCCGGCGCCGTCAAGAGCGAACTCGAACTGCCCGAGGCGGTGGTCAAGCTGCTCGCGATCTATCTGCTGTTCTCGCTCGGACTGACCGGCGGGCGCGAGCTGGCCAAGGCCGATCTGGCCGCCGTGTGGCCGCTGCTCGGCATCACGCTGGTGATGACCTTCGGGATACCCTCGCTGGCCTATGTCATCACCCGGCGCATCGGCA
>JBILUW010000170.1:0-8391 GCA_044370795.1 Burkholderiaceae bacterium | reverse complement strand
TTCGCATGCCGCGAGCAGGGCCTTCGCCATCCTCGGACGGCGCGCTCATGTGGAATGCATCGGAGCTCATGCCATAGCCGGCGACTTCGGCGTAGATGCGGGCGCCGCGCTTGCGGGCGTGCTCGTATTCCTCGAGGAAGACCACCCCGGACCCTTCGCCGAGCACGAAACCGTCGCGATCCTTGTCGAAAGGACGGCTTGCGGTCTGTGGGTCGTCGTTGCGGGTGGACAACGCGCGCATGGCTGCGAAGCCACCCAGCCCCAGAGGCGAGATCGTGGATTCGGCGCCGCCGGCCAGCATCATGTCGGCGTCGCCGTACTCGATGAGCCGCGCCGCCTCGCCGATGGAATGCGTGCCGGTGGTGCAGGCCGATACGACCGCGTACGACGGCCCCTTCAGGCCGAGCATGATCGAGAGCTGACCCGAGACCATGTTGATGATGGAACCGGGCACGAAGAAGGGCGAGATGCGACGCGGCCCGCGCTTCGTGTAGTCGGCGTGGTTTTCCTCGATGAGGGGCAGCCCGCCGATCCCGGACCCGACCACCGTGCCGATGCGATCGGCGTTGGCCTCGTTCACCTCGATGCCGGCGTCGCGCAGCGCCTGCACGCCGGCGGCGATGCCATAGTGGATGAAGGTGTCGAAGTGCCGCGCTTCCTTGGCCGGAAGATAGGACGTCACGTCGAACCCGCGGACCTCGCCCGCGATCTGCGTGGTGAAGGCCGTGGCGTCGAAGCGGGTGATGGGAACGATCCCCGAGCGCCCGGCAACCAGGTTGGCCCAGGCGGAAGGAACGTCATTGCCGACCGGGCAGACGATGCCCAGCCCGGTGATCACCACGCGGCGACGACTCACGGCTTTCTCCTCGGTGATCGACCTGGTCAGCTCTTGGCGTGCGACTTGACGTAGTCGATCGCTTGCTGAACGGTGGTGATCTTTTCCGCTTCCTCGTCGGGAATCTCGGTCTCGAATTCGTCCTCGAGCGCCATCACGAGCTCGACGGTGTCGAGCGAATCGGCGCCGAGGTCATCGACGAACGAGGACTCGATCTTGATGTCAGCCTCGTTCACGCCGAGTTGCTCGGCCACGATCTTCTTCACGCGCTGCTCGATGTTTTCCATTGCCATGCTCCTGGAAGGGAGGCGGAGGGGCCCGCGCTCCGGTGGATGAGGGTTGCCAGGGAACTGCCGCCCCCCTGAGCCCGGGGTCTTGCCCGGCCGTCCCGGACTCTCGAACGGCGCGGATTCTATCAGGGAGCGGCTGCCGCAGTTCGGCTGTCGGGATCGACCGAAGGGTGGCAGCCGCGCGGATCAGCCCATGTACATCCCGCCGTTGACGTGCAGCGTGATGCCGCTGATGTAGCCGGCGCGCGGGCTGGCCAGGAAGGCGACCGCGGCGGCCACGTCGTCGGGCTGACCGAAACGGCCGAGGGGAATGCTCTGCATGAGGCTCGCGGTCTGGGCCTCCGTGAGGGCGCGGGTCATGTCGGTGTCGATGAAGCCCGGCGCCACGCAGTTGACGGTGATGCCGCGGCTGCCGAGCTCGCGCGCCAGCGCACGGCTCATGCCGGCCACGCCAGCCTTGGCCGCCGCGTAGTTGGCCTGGCCGGCATTGCCGCTGGCGCCGACGACCGAGGTGATGCTGATGATGCGACCGAAGCGCGCCTTCATCATGGGACGCATGACGAGCCGGCACAGCCGGAAGACCGCGCCGAGATTGGTGTCGATCACCGCCGCCCACTCCTCGTCCTTCATGCGCATCGCGAGGTTGTCGCGGGTGATCCCGGCGTTGTTGACGAGGATGGACGGCCCGCCTTCGGCAGCCGCGATCTCGGCAAGCACGGCCTCGCTCCGGGCCGCATCGGTAACGTCGAGCACCACGCCGCGCCCGGCCAGCCCGGCATCGGCGAACGACTTGCCGATCGCCTCGGCGCCAGCCTCGGAAGTTGCGGTGCCTATGACTCGCGCGCCGCCGCGGGCGAGTTCGAGAGCGATCGCGCGGCCGATGCCACGCGAGGCGCCGGTCACGAGCGCGACCTGCCCCTGCAGGCTGTCGGCGAGATTCATGAGGACGCCCCCGGGGCGGAAATCGCGGTCAGCGCCGCCTGCAGCGTATCGGGATCGGATACCGAGAACACCCGCAGCGACTTGTCGATGCGCGGCGCGAGCCCGGCCAGGACCTTGCCGGGTCCGAATTCGATCAGCGTGTCGACCCCGAGCGCGCGCAGACGCTGGACGACCTCGACCCAGCGCACCGGCGAGGAAGCCTGGCGCACCAGCGCGTCGACGATGCGCGCCGGTTCGGTCTCGACGGCTACATCGACGTTGTTCACGAGACTGACCGCGGGCGAGCGCAGCGCGACATCGGCCAGAGCGGCACGCAGCCTCGCGCCCGCCGGGGCGAGCAATGACGAATGAAAGGGCGCCGACACCGGCAGCGGCAGCGCGCGCTTGGCGCCCGCCTGCCTGGCCTTCTCGCAGGCCCGCCCGACAGCGGCCGCGTGGCCGGCGATGACGACCTGCAGCGGCGCGTTGAAATTGACCGCCTCGACGATGTCGCCGGGTTCGGAGGCCGCAGCGCAGGCCGCGCGCACGGCGTCGTCGTCCAGGCCCATGATCACCGCCATGCCGCCGGCGCCAACCGGAACGGCCTCCTGCATGGCCTGCGCACGTACGCGAACCAGCCGCACCGCCTCGTCGAGCGTCAGGGCGCCGGCAGCCGTGAGCGCGGTGTACTCGCCGAGGCTGTGGCCCGCCACGGCCGCGGCCTCGGGCCCCCCGGCGGCACGCCATGCCGCGAGACAGGCGTAGCCGGCCACCAGCATCGCCGGCTGGGTGTTGACGGTGAGCGCGAGCGCCTCGGCAGGCCCGCCGGCGATCAGGCCGGAGAGGGACTCTCCGAGCGCGGCGTCGGCGCGGGCAAGGATGTCGGCGACCTCGGGGCGATCGGCGAATCGGTCGAGCATGCCGACCGCCTGGGAGCCCTGCCCAGGGAAGACGAAGGCTATGGTCATGGTGTTGGGGGGTGGATGAGGCGCCGCAGCGCGGGGGGTCGACGTTGGAGGGCCGGCCTACATGCGCACGAGCGACGCGCCCCAGGTGAAGCCACCGCCGACGCCCTCGAGGAGCACGTGGTGGCCGGGACGGATGCGACCGTCGCGCAGGGCGACGTCGAGGGCGAGCGGCACCGAGGCCGCCGAGGTGTTGGCGTGGCGATCGACGGTGGTGACCACCCGCTCGGGCGCGATGCCGAGCTTGCGCCCGGTTGCCTGGAGGATGCGCACGTTGGCCTGATGGGGGATGAGCCAGTCGACGTCGTCGAGGCCCAGGCCGGCAGCGGCCACCGTCTCGCGCGCCACCGCATCGAGAACCGACACTGCCATCTTGAACACGGCCTGCCCGTCCATGGTGAGAAACGGGTGACCGGCGACGGCGCCGGAATGCACGTTGCCGGCGGTGCGCAGGATGCCCTCGTGGCGGCCGTCGGCATGCAGCCGCGACGCCAGGATGCCCGGCGAGGCGTCGGCCGCCAGCGCGATCGCGCCGGCGCCGTCGCCGAACAGCACGCAGGTGCCGCGATCGTTCCAGTCGAGGATGCGCGAGAAGACCTCTGCGCCGATGACCAGGGCGCGGCTGGCCATGCCGGTGCGGATCATGGCGTCGGCAGTGGCTACCCCATACACGAAGCCGGCGCACACGGCCTGAACGTCGAATGCGGCGCCACCTGGCGCGCCGAGCGCCTTCTGCACCAGGCAGGCCGTGCTTGGGAAGACGAAGTCGGGGGTGGATGTGGCCACCACGATGAGATCGATGTCGGACGCGGCCAGGCCGGCTGCCGAAAGCGCTTCCTGCGCGGCTCGGGCGCCAAGCATGCTGCTGGAGACGTCAGGGGCGGCGATGTAGCGCTGGCGGATGCCCGTGCGCTCGACGATCCAGTCTTCGGAGGTCTCGATGCCGCGCGCGGCAAGCTCGCGCACGAGATCGGCGTTGGTGACGAGACGCTCGGGCAAAGCCGTGCCCGTCCCCACGATGCGGGAGAACCTGTTCATGAATCGACCTTGAGAGCTTCGGCGGAAATTCGTGCGACCGCCTCGGCAATGCGTTCCAGGAGACCATTGCGCGCGGCGTCGTGAGCGCGCCGCAGTGCGTATTCGAAGGCCAGCGCGTCAGCCGAGCCATGGCTCTTGATGACGATGCCTCGCAGCCCGATCAGGCTGGCGCCGTTGTAGCGACGGTGGTCGAGGCGGCGCTTCAGCCGCCCGAGCACCGGCAGCGAGATCAGCCCGGCAAGCCGGCTGAGCAGTCCGCGCCCGTATTCCTCGCGTATGAACCCGCCGATCATGCGGGCCAGACCCTCGGACGTCTTGAGGGCGACGTTGCCGACGAAACCGTCGCACACGACGACGTCGGTGGTCCCTTCGTAGATGTCGTTGCCCTCGACGTTGCCGCGAAAGGCCAGCGAGCTGGCGCGCAGGAGCTCGGCGGCCTGACGAACGGCATCGTTGCCCTTGATGACCTCCTCGCCGATGTTCAGCAACCCGACGGTAGGCACGCTCTTGCCTTCGACGGCGGTCGCGAGCGCCGCGCCCATGATGGCGAACTGCAGGAAGTGCTGCGGCTCGCAGTCGACGTTGGCCCCGAGGTCGAGCACAGTGGTGACGCCGCCGCGGGCGTTGGGCATCGGCGCAGCGATCGCAGGCCGGTCGATGCCCTCGAGCATCTTGAGCACGAAACGCGAAATGGCCATCAGCGCGCCGGTGTTGCCAGCGCTCACGCAGGCATGCGCCTCGCCGTCGCGCACGGCTTCGACGGCCAGCCGCATCGAGGAGCGCCGCTTGCCGCGCAGAGCGCTGGCCGGCGGTTCGTCCATCGATACCACTTCCGGGGCGTGGCGCACCTCGAGGCGGGCAAGCGGCGCGCCAGCGATGGCATCGAGCCGCCCGCGGATGGCCTGCTCGTCGCCGACGAGCAGCAGCGACACAGCCGGTTCGGATCGCGCAAACGCCACCGCCGCCGGTATCGTGACCGACAGCCCGTGGTCGCCGCCCATGCAATCGATGGCGATGCGCAGGCTCATTCAGCCTCCGCGGCCCGCTCGAGGCACCGGAGCGCCCACTCCCGCATCGACAGGCCGCCGAACCGTTGGCTGCTTATTCGTCGGCCTTGGTCTTGACGATCTTCTTGCCGCGGTAGAACCCGTTCGGACTGATGTGGTGCCGCAGGTGGGTCTCGCCGGTGGTGGGCTCGATCGCGGTGGGCGGAGCCGAAAGAAAATCGTGGGCGCGATGCATGCCTCGTTTCGAGGGCGACTTCTTGTTCTGCTGAACGGCCATGACGGGCGGTCCTGATGGAATTGAATCGTCAAGTATATCAAGGAATTGGCGAGGCGGACCTCAACCCGACCCTCATGCTCAGGAGCCAGGTTCGCCGGATCCGCGCCGCAGGCTCGCCAGCGCAGCGAACGGGTGCACGCGCGGCTCATCGGCACCGGCGTCGGCGGCCGCGGTGGCCGCCACGGCCCCGGCCGGCCGCTCGCAGTCGGCATGTCGGGGCGCTATCGGCAACGCCATGATGACCTCGTCTTCGAGCAGCCCGAGCACGTCGAGGCGCGGGTCGTGGCACAGAAGGTCGAAATCTTCCGACTCGAGATCCTCGCGCTCGGCAATGCTTTCGGACACCACCATCCGGTAGTGCCGGTGCTCCTCGACCCGCACGGCCACCGGTTCGAGGCAGCGCACGCAGGCCAGCCTGAGCGTGGCGCCGAACGATAGCGCCAGATGCGCATCGGAGCCGCCATCCGCGCGCCGGGCACTTTCGCCCGCCAGCTCCCACTGCACTTCGCCGCCGCCATCGGCCAGAAGATCGGCGAGTCGGGCAAGCCGCGCGACGGCGCAGCCGCCGCCGATCCTGGACGAGGTGCGAGCGAACTCGCGGGTGTCGACGGTGGGCCGGGATGGATCGGAGGATGCTGTCATGGGGACCGGAGCGCGAGGCGGTCGGTATCATACCGCCGCCATGGTCGCCAACACTCCCACCGCGCCCCGCCAGCTCATCCTGGCATCGACGTCGCGCTACCGACGCATGCTCCTCGAGCGCCTTTGCCTGACGTTCGACGTCATGTCGCCGGGCACCGACGAAACCCTGCAGCCTGGCGAGACCCCCGAACAGGCGGCCCGCAGGCTGGCGCTTGCCAAGGCGCATGCGGTGGCCGTGCAGGCGCCTGACGCCGTGATCATCGGCTCCGATCAGACCGCCACGCTCGATGGTTCATCCACCCTGGGCAAGCCGGGCAGCCGGGAGCGCGCGCGCGAGCAGCTGCGCGCCGCGTCCGGGCGCGTCCTGACGTTCCACACCGCACTCGCGGTCATCGATCCGATCCGCAACCGGGCAGCCGTCGAGGTCGTCGACACCCGGGTGCGGTTCCGGCGGCTTGCCGACGCGGCCATCGAGCGCTACCTCGATCTCGAACCGGCCCTCGACTGCGCCGGTTCGGCCAAGGCCGAGGGCCTGGGCATTGCGCTGATGGAGACGTTCGAGAGCGAAGACCCGACCGCGATCGTCGGGCTGCCCCTGATCGCCCTCACCCGCATGCTCGGCGAGGCGGGCATCGACGTGCTCGGCGCTAGCGCCGCATGAGCGATGCGCGGGCGGCCGCGCCCGGGACGCTCTCGCGGCCTGCTTCGCCCGGAACGCCCGCGAGGGCGGCTGCGCCTGGCACGCTCTATCTGCTGCCGGTGCCGCTGGGGGCGGCCCGCTCGCCGCTCGATGACCTTCCCGCCGCCACCATCGCGACGGTCCGGAACATCGACTGCTTCGTGGCCGAAAACGCCCGCACGGCCCGCGCCGTGCTCGGCCGGATGGGGCTTGCCCTGCCGCTGCAGGCCCTCGCCATCCAGGAGCTCGACCAGCACACCCCGCCGTCGCGCCTGCCCGAGCTGCTCGCCCCGCTGCTCGCGGGCCGCCCCATGGCCCTGCTGTCGGAAGCCGGTTGCCCGGCGGTGGCCGACCCGGGCGCCGCGCTGGTGGCCCTGGCGCACCGTGAAGGCGTGCCGGTCGTCCCGCTGATCGGGCCCAGCGCGCTGCTGCTCGCGCTGATGGCCAGCGGCATGAGCGGGCAGTCGTTCGCCTTCGCCGGCTACCTGCCGGTGCCCGCCGGCGAGCGCCACGACAGAATCCGCGCGCTCGAGCGCCGGGCGCGCACCGAAGGCCAGACCCAGATCGTGATCGAGACGCCCTACCGCAATACCAGCCTGCTGGGCTCGCTGCTCGAGAGCCTCGCACACGACACCATGCTCGGCGTGGCCGCCGAACTCACGCTGCCCACGCAGTCTGTGCGCGTGGCCGCGGTGGCTCGCTGGCGTTCGGGCCCGGCGGCCCTGCCCAAGGCGCCGGCGGTCTTCCTGATCGGCCCGCCTGCCGAGGCCGTCGCGGCACGCGCCGGCGTCAGCGCATCGAAGGCACGGGTCCGCCCACGCCGATAGTGCGCGCCACCGCCTGACCGGCCGCCGCGCCAATGCGCCGCGCCAGCCGCTCGGCGAGGTTTTCGTGGGTGGAGAAGTCGACGATCTCCTCGGCCTTGATCTCGTCGCGCGCCACGCTTTCGACGCTGCCCAGCCCGTCGGCCAGACCGATCTCGACGCTGCGCGCGCCCGTCCAGACCAGGCCCGAGAACAGGTCGGGGACGTTCTTGAGGCGGTCGCCCCGACCGGCCTTGACGATCTCGATGAACTGCTGGTGAACCTCGTCGAGCAGGCGCAAGGCGAACTGGCGCTGCTCCTCGTTGAGCGGCGAGAAGCTGTCGAGAAAGGCCTTGTTGCGCCCGGCGGTGAGCAGCCGCCGTTCGACCCCGACCTTGTCCATCGCGCCCACGAAGCCGAAACCGTCCATGAGCACGCCGATCGACCCGACGATGCTGGCCCTGTTGACCACGATGCGATCGGCGGCGGCCGCGATGTAGTAGCCACCCGAGGCGCAGATTTCCTCGACCACCGCAATCACGGGCACGTCGGGGCGCAGCCCGCGCAGCCGCCGGATCTCGTCGTGGACGATGCCGGCCTGCACCGGGCTGCCGCCGGGCGTGTTGAGGCGGATGACCACGCCGACGGTGCGCGGATGCTCGAAGGCCGAGCGCAGCGCCATGTTGATTGCCTCGGCCGACGCTTCGCCGCCTGGCTCGAGCACGCCCTTCACGTCGACGAGCGCGGTGTGATTCGCGGCGCTCGAGCCCCTGAGCCCTCCGCCCGACCACAGCCCCGTGAAGGCGATGAGTACCGGCGCCAGGTAGGCGAGGAAGGCCAGCTTGAAAAAGATGCCCCAGCGACGCGCGCGGCGCTGCTCGGCGATCGCCTCGAGCGCGACCTTCTCGAGCACCCGCCTCTCCCAGCCCGGCTC
>JBILUW010000016.1:0-27035 GCA_044370795.1 Burkholderiaceae bacterium | reverse complement strand
GCGCGCGCGGGTCCGAAGGAAATGGGGCGCGAGCTGGATCAGCTTGGCGGCCTTGCGCGCCAGGCGCCGACGCTGGCCGGGGAAGCGCTCGGGCAGCGCGAACAGCGCGAAGAACATCGCGATGCCCTGCATCGCCTCGGGGCGCGTGCCGTAGCGCAGCCGCAGCAGCGTGTTGGCGAGCGTGCTGCCCAGGAACTGCTCGGGCTTGAGCTCGGCGGCGTGCTCGTAGGTGTAGTGCCAGACGCCGGCGCGCGGGACGTAGTGCAGCGTCCAGCCGTGGTCGCGCAGGCGATAGGAGATCTCGACATCCTCGCCATAGAGGAACAGCGCCGGCTCGTAGCCGCCGATCTCGCGCAGCGCCTCCACCCGGAACAGCACGCAGGCGCTGGAGCTCCAGACGGTCTCGCCGGTGGCGGGGTGGTAGTGCTTGGGATGCTCGTAGGGCTTCTGGCGGCACTCCCAGCTCGCGACCCGGGCATCGGCCGAGCGGGCGCGCGCAAGCAGGATCTCGAGCGTGTCGGGCTCGAACTCGAGGTCGACGTTGCTCACCAGCATGAAGGGCGTGGCGGCGCGCTCGAGGTTGGCGTTGTGGCCGCGGCCGAAGCCGACGTTGTCGCCCCAGTCGAGCTCGAAGGCGGCAAAGCGCGCGCCGACCTCGGCGCGCCAGCGCTCCCAGGTCGCGCGGGTCTCGTCGACCGAGCCGTTGTCGCGCACCAGCAGGCGGATGCGACCCACCGGCAGGTTCTGGGCAAGCAGGCTGCCCATGAAGCGGTCGAGCCAGCGCGAGGACTGGTGCGTCACGACCGAGATGTCGAGCACGGGCTCGGCGGCAGGGGCTGCAGGCAGGGTTTCGGTCATGGGCGGGGCCGGGCGCAGGCCCGGCTTGTGCTCAGGCGCACAGAAAGTTCGATGCGCCCGTGCGACGGTATGGGATCTTTCCGAGGCAGGAAACGTCCGGAAAGCCGATAATTATAGGGTTTGACACCTGCCGCCGCGCGTCGCCCTCCGGCGCGCGGTTCGGACTGCGCCCCGGTCAGGGAGCCGGGGGGCCGGCATGCTCCCTCGGGCATGACCCCGGCAACCGGTCCGGAAAGCGCCAATCGTTGTATAAAAACCACAATCAGCATTCTTCCTTCATGCGCCTCATCGATTTGCCTCCCCACGCGGTGGATACCCCACTGCAGGCCGCACCGGTTGGAGGCGCAGGCACAGGCGCCCCCCTCACCGTCTCCATCGTCAGCCACGGCCAGGCCGACCTCGTCGACACGCTGCTGCGCCAGCTCGCCCGCCAGACCGAGCCGGGCCTGGTGCGGCGGGTCGTCATCACCCTGAACCTGCCCGAGCGGGTGCCCGCCGACTGGACCGCGCTGGGCGCCTTCCCGGTCGAGATCGTTCGCAACCTGCGTCCGGCCAGCTTCGCCACCAACCACAACCGCGCGCTCGCCGCCTGCCTGGATGGCGTGGTGGCCGTGCTGAACCCCGACATCGAGCTGCACGGCGACCCGCTGTCGCGCCTGGCGATGGTCGCCGGCCAGCCCGGCGTGGGTCTCGCCGCGCCGCGGGTGCTCGAGCCCGACGGCCGCGTGGCCGATGCGGCGCGCGACCTGCTGACGCCGGGCTCGGTGCTCGCCCGGACGCTGCTGCGCCGACGCGAACCCAGCGCCGCGCCCGCCTGGTACGCCGGCATGTGCCTGGTGATGCCGGCGCGCGCCTGGCAGGCGATGCGCGGCTTCGACGAAGCCTTTCGCATGTATTGCGAAGACTTCGACCTGTGCGCGCGGCTGCGCCTGGCGGGCCTGCAACTGGTGCAAGTGCCCGAGGCGCAGGTGACCCACGCTGCCCGGCGCAGCAGCAACCGCAACCTGCGCCCGCTGCTGTGGCATGTCGCCAGCCTGCTGCGCGTGTGGTCATCGCCGGTCTACCGCGAGTACGCGGCCCTGCTGCGCGACGCCGCCGACGCCGAGGAGCTGGCCGACGCCCGCGAGAACCGCGGCGCGGCCACGCCCTGAAGCCGGGGCCGCGGCCTACTCGCGCGCGACCCGGCCCATATCCAGCCCATGCTGTCTTTCACCGGGGCCCTGCTGCTCTCCCTGCTGGCCTCGCTGCTGATCCTGCGCTGGGGTTCGCGCGGCGCGCCCTGGCGGGCGGGGCTGGACCACGACCTCGACGGCGTGCAGAAGATGCACGCGCGGCCGGTGCCGCGCATCGGCGGGCTGGCCGTGTACGCGGCCGCGCTGCTCGCGACCGCCGTCATCGCGCTGCGCGACCCGGCCAACGCGCGCGCGCTCGCCCTGCTCTTCGCCTGCGCGACACCGGCATTTGCGGGTGGCCTGCTCGAGGACTTCACCGGCCGCGTCCCGCCGCGCCACCGCATCGCCTGCATGCTGGTGTCGTGCGCGCTGGCGGCGTGGCTGTGCGGCGTGGTGATTCCGCGGGTCGACGTCGCCTGGCTCGACCCGATCGTGGCCATGCCGCCGGCGGCCGTCGCACTGACCGTGCTCGCGCTGCTGACCGTCACCAACGCCGTCAACATCATCGACGGCTTCAATGGCCTCGCGGGCGTGACCAGCATCATCATGCTGCTCGGGCTGGCCAGCGTCGGGCTGCGGGTGGGCGATTCGCTGGTGCTGTCGGCCAGCCTGGTGCTGGCGGGCGCGATCGCCGGCTTCCTGGTCTGGAACTACCCCCGCGGCCTCATCATGCTCGGCGACGGCGGCGCCTACTTCATCGGCTTCGCGCTCGGCTGCCTGGCCATCCTCGCGGTGGCGCGCAACCCCGGCGTGTCGGCCTGGTTCCCGGTGCTGCTGCTGGCCTATCCGCTGGTCGAGATCGCCTTCACCGTGTATCGGCGCAAGGTGCTGCGCGACACCCAGCCCCACCTGCCCGACGCGGCCCACCTGCACCAGCTGATCTTCCGGCGCGTGGTGCGCTGGGCGGGCGGGCGCGGCGGCGCGGAGGCGCGCACCCGACGCAACGCCCTGACCGCGCCCTACCTCTGGGTGCTGTCGTCGCTGGCGGTGGCCCCGGCGGTGCTCTGGCACGACCGCGGCGAGATGCTCGCGGCGATGTTCTCGCTGTTCGTCGTGTCCTACGTGTGGCTGTACTTCCGGATCGCGCGGCTGCGGGTGCCGCGCTGGATGGTGCTGTGGCGGCGGTAAACCAGGGGACCGACAGGTGGCAGTGAACCGGGGGCCGGACGGATCGGGCGCGCCAGGCCCGATGCCGGTCGTGATCGGCGACCTGCAGGGCTGCCTGCCCTGCCTGCGCCGGCTGCTCGAGCGCGTCGAGCGCGACGCGCCGAGCGCGCCGCTGTGGTTCTGCGGCGACCTCGTCAACCGCGGCCCGGCCTCGCTCGAGACGCTGCGCTTCGTGCGCTCGCTGGGGAAGCGCGCCGTCACGGTGCTGGGCAACCACGACCTGCACCTGCTCGCGGTGGCCTGGGGCATCCGGCGCGCGCACCGCTCCGACACGCTCGACGAGATCCTTTCGGCGCCCGACCGCGTCGAGCTCCTCGACTGGTTGCGCGCGCAACCGCTCGCCCACCTCGCCCACGACCACCTGCTGGTGCACGCCGGCGTCTTGCCGGCCTGGGACGGCGCACGGACCCTGGCGCTGGCCGGGGAGGTTCAGGCCGCGCTGGGCGGCGATCGGCCCGGCGAGTTCCTGGCCGCGATGTACGGCAACGAGCCGGCCGCGTGGCACGAGGACCTCGCGGGCGCCGAGCGGCTGCGGGTGGTGGTCAACGCCCTGACGCGGCTGCGCTTCTGCACGCCCGAGGGGACGATGGAGTTCGCCACCAAAGACGCGGCCGACGCCGCGCCCCCCGGTCATGTGCCGTGGTTCCGGGCGCCCGCGCGGCGCACCGCGGGGCTGACGGTGGTGTTCGGCCACTGGTCGCAGCTGGGCCTGATGCAGCTGCCCGGCCTGCTGGCGCTGGACACCGGCTGCGTCTGGGGCCGCCAGCTCACGGCCGTGCAGCTCGCCGCCGATCCCGCGCAGCGACGGGTATGGCAGGTGGGGTGCGGGTGAGGGAGTATGGGCGTCTAGTAGTGGTAGCGCCCCTGCAGAAAGTGCACCCGGTCATCCTGAACCACGTAGACGCAGCGGTGCTCTTGCGTGATGCGCCGGGACCAGACGTCGCTGCCGAGGTACTTCAGCGGCTCCGGTTTGCCGATTCCCGCGAACGGGTCGCGAAGGATGGCCTCGACGAGTTCGAGCAGGCGCCTGGCCGTGCGCCGGTCGGCATCGACCCAATGGCGCAGGTCGTCGATGAAGGCGGGATCGAAGACGGCGAGGCGCTGGCGCGAGCCGCTCATTCGTCGAGCCCGAACTCCTCGCGCAGCTCCGTCACGCTGCGGACCTTGGCCCGTGCCGAGCGGGCCTGACGCGCCCGCCCGAGCGCGGCCAGCAAGCGTTCGGCGTTGGCGGGCGAACGCAGAAGGTGCGCGGTCTCGAGCAGGCTGGCGAGCTCATCGGCGGCGATCATGGCGACCGGAGGGTGATCGCGCCGGGTGATGATGACGACCTCACGGTCGTCGGTCACCCGGGTCATCAGGCCGGCCAGTTCGGCACGCGCCTGGCTGTAGGTGGTTTCGATGGACACGCCGGAACTCCGAAAACAGCACGGCAGGAGCGCCGCGGAGAAGACTTGTACTTACTTCCGGTACAAGACATGTACCGGAGGACAGTACAAGTTCAGCGTGTTGGCGTCAACCCGGCTGCAGCACGTGGATCGTGCGGCTGGCGATGTGCTCGCGGGTGCGCGCCGCGTAGGCCGCCATGTGGGGGGCGGCGGCGTGGGCGCGCAGCGCGTCCATGCTCGCCCACTTCTCGATCACGACGAAGGTGTCCGGGCCCAGCGCGGCATGGTTCGGCGACAGGCCGTCGGCATCGACGGCCGGCCCGTACTCGATGCAGCCATCCTCGGCGTGCACCGCCGGCATGTTGGCGCGGAAGGCCTCGAGCACGGTGTCGCGCAGGCCGGGCTTCGTGGTGATGATGGCGAGGACGTGGATCATCGGAGCTCCAGGGGAACGAGGGGAAGTCAGTGGACCGCGCGCTGCTGGCCGTCCCAGTAGCGCGCGCGGATGGCCTTCTTGTCGAGCTTGCCCAGGCCGGTCACCGGCAGCGCGTCGACGAACTCGATGCTCTTGGGCGTCTGTACCGCACCCTTGGCCTCGCGCACGCAGGCGATCAGCTCCTCGGCGCTCGCCTGCGCGCCGGCCTTGAGCACCACCAGCGCCTTGACCGCCTCGCCCCACTTGGGATCGGGCACGCCGATCACGGCGGCGCTGGCCACCGCGGGATGGGCGGTGAGGGCGTCCTCGACCTCGCGCGGATAGACGTTGAAGCCGCCGCTGATGATCATGTCCTTGCTGCGGTCGACGATGTAGAGGAAGCCGTCGGCGTCGCGCCGGGCGAGGTCGCCGGTGTAGAGCCAGCCGTGACGCAGCGCCCGCGCGCTTTCCTCGGGCTTGTTCCAGTAGCCCTCCATCACGAGCGGCCCGCGCACGCAGATCTCGCCGACCTCGCCCTCGGGAACCTCGCGACCCTCGTCGTCGAGGAGCTTCACCTGGATGTTGCCGATCGGGCGCCCGCACGAGGCCAGACGGTGCGGGAAGCGCTCGGGGTCGTGATCGATCGTGCGCAGCACGGTGACGGTGTTGGGCGCCTCCGACTGCGCGTAGAGCTGCATGAAGATCGGGCCGAAGACCTTCATCGCCTCGGTGAGGCGCGCCGGCGACATCGGCGAGGCGCCGTAGATCACCAGTTGCAGGCTGCTGAAGTCGGCCTCGCGCAGCCCGGGGTGGTCGAGCAGCACGTAGATCATGGTGGGCACGAGGAAGGTGCAGGTGATGCGGTGCCGCTCGACCAGTTCGAAGAAGCGCTGCGCGTCGAAGCCCTTGCTCATCACGAAGGTGCCCGAGCGCAGCAGCACGGCGAGGATCATGGCGCCGGCGGCATGGGTGATGGGCGTCATGGCGAGCATGCGCACCTCGCGCGGCCAGTCCCACTCGGCCAGCTCGGCCATCACCATCGCCACCTGCACGCGGTGGGTGTGGATCACGCCCTTGGGCTTGCCGGTGGTGCCGCCGGTGTAGATGAGCACGCAGACATCGTCGACCGTCGAGCGTGACTCGAGCGGCGCCGGCTCGCAGGCCCGCGCCGCGGCGAGGATGTCGTCGCCGAAGTCGTTGGGGCCCAGACCCAGCACCTGGCGCAGGCCGGGCAGCCGCGCGCGCAGGCGATGCGCGCGCTCGCCGAAGACCGGCGGGTCGACGAACAGGGTGGTGACGCCCGAATCCTCGAGCAGGTAGGCGTGGTCGTCCTCGGAGGCGAGCGGATGCATCCAGGTGGTGCGCAGGCCCATCAGGTAGGCCGCGGCCGTGACCAGGAAGGCCTCGGGCCGGTTGGACGACAGCGCGGCGATCGCATCGCCGCGGCGCAGGCCGCGGTCGGTCAGGGCGCGCACGAAGCGCGCCAGCTGATCGCCGAACTGGCGGTAGGTGATCGACTGCTCGTCGAGCACGAAGGCGACGCGATCGCCGCCGCGCTGGATCGCGCGCACGACGAGATCGCCCATCGTGCAGCCGTCATGAAGGCCCGCTTGCATGGGGAAGGTCTCCTGTCAGAAAGGCAGCGCCGCGTCGGGGCGCAGGGCCAGGATGGCCGCGCGGAACTGGGCCTGGATGCGGGCCAGCGCCGCAGCATCGTCGGCCTCGAAGCGCATCACGACCACCGGCGTGGTGTTGGAGGGCCGCGCCAGGCCGAAGCCGTCGGGGTACTCGACGCGGATGCCGTCGATGTCGATCACGCGGCTTGCGCCCTCGAAGCGGGCGTTGGCGCGCAGCTCCTCGACGAGCCGGAAGTGCTCGCCCTCGGCGCAGCGCAGCTGCAGCTCGGGCGTGGTGGGCGAGTCGGGCAGCGCGCGCAGCACCGCGCCGGGGTCGGGGTGGCGCGACAGGATCTCGAGCATGCGCGCGCCGGCGTACAGGCCGTCGTCGAAGCCGTACCAGCGGTCTTTGTAGAAGATGTGCCCGCTCATCTCGCCGGCCAGCGGCGCGCCGGTTTCCTTCAGCCGCGCCTTGACCAGCGAATGGCCGGTGCGCCACATCATGGGCACGCCGCCGTGCGAGCGGATCCAGCCATCGAGATTGCGGGTGCACTTGACGTCGTAGATGATCGTGGCGCCAGGCTGGCGCTCGAGCACCTCGGCGGCGAGCAGCATCAGCTGGCGGTCGGGGAAGATCACCTCGCCCTGCTTCGTGACCACGCCGAGTCGGTCGCCGTCGCCGTCGAAGGCCAGGCCGATCTCGCAGTCGGTCTCGCGCAGGCAGCGCATCAGGTCCTGCAGGTTCTCGACGTGCGCGGGGTCGGGGTGGTGGTTGGGGAAGGTGCCGTCAACGTCGCAGAAAAGTTCGGTCACCTCGCAGCCCAGCGCCCTGAACAGCGCCGGCGCCACCGCGCCGGCAACGCCATTGCCGCAGTCGATGGCTATCTTCATGGGCCGGGCAAGCTTCACGTCGCCGGCCACGCGGGCGATGTAGCGATCGATGAGCGACACCGCCCGCAGGCCGCCACGCGCGGGCCGCGGGGAGACCGCGCCGGCCGGCGCGACACCGCCAGGCGCGCTGCCCGCGCCACCCCCCGATGCGCCACCCACGCCCTCGGCCGCCGCGGCGGCGGCCACCTCGGCGCCCAGGCGGGTGATGTCGGCGCCATAGATGGCGTTGCCCGCGACCACCATCTTCAGGCCGTTGTACTCGGGCGGGTTGTGGCTGCCAGTGACGGCCACGCCCGAGCCTGCGCCGAGCTCCACAGTGGCCCAGTAGACCACCGGCGTGGTGACCTGCCCGACGTCGATCACGCCCACGCCGGCATCGCGCAGGCCGTCGGCGAGCGCGCCGGCAAGCTCCGGGCCCGACAGCCGGCCATCGCGGCCGACCACGGCCTCGCGGCCACCGGCCGCGCGAATGCGCGCGCCCAGCGCCAGACCAATGCGCCGCACCACCCCGGGCCCGAGGTTGCGCTCGACCACGCCGCGAATGTCGTAGGCCTTGAAGATGCTCGGATCGATCGCTGGAACGGGGGCGGGGGAGTCGCTCATGGCGGGCCTCGTCGGTCGGGTTACGGTTGCGCGCGCAACGATCTTCTGGGCAGGCGCGCCGCGCTCAGGCGGCGCGGCGCAACCTTTGCAGGTTCTCGGGGACATGGTCGTCGAAGGGCAGCGCCAGCCCCTGCGCGAGGGTGGCACGCGCCCGCTCGACGATGTCGTGCCGGGTGAGGCTGGCGTCGTGGATGGGCGCGAACAGGTGAAGCTCGCACACCACGCGCGGCCGCGCCATGATGCGCATCAGCGACTGCACGAAGGTGGTCTCGCCGACGTATTCGATGGCCGCCGCGTGCGAGCCGTCGGGGTTGCTGTAGCGCAGCCCCAGCGGCACCACCGGCGCGCCCGCACGCACCGCGGCCTCCACCAGGTTGGCATGAAAGGGCAGCAGGCGCCGGCCGTCGCTGGTGGTGCCCTCCGGGAACACCGCCACCCTGGCGCCCGCGCCCAGCGCCTGCACCAGGCGCTCGATCATGCGGTGCACCGCGTGCCGGCGGCCGCGCTCGATGAAGAGGTTGTGGGTGCGCGACACCAGCGTGCCCACCAGCGGCCAGTCGGCGATCTCGGCCTTGGCCACGAAGCTGGCCGGGCAGCGGCTGTCGACGATGAAGATGTCCATCCAGGAGATGTGGTTGGACACGAGGAAACTGCCCGGCGCCAGCGTGTGCAGCGGCTGCGCGCCCGGATGCTCGCGCACCCGCACCGCAATGCCGCAGACGGCCACCAGCATGGCCGACCAGCGGCGGATCGCGCCGCGATGGAAGCGCTGGCCGGCCAGCGGAAACACCAGCAGCACGGTGGCCAGGCCACCGAGCAGCAGGCCGATCATGAGGGGCAGGCGCACCGCGATGCGCAGCGCACCTGCCAGACCGGGGGACCCGGGTTTGCCCGCCGCTGCGCCGGGGCTCACGGCAGCCGCCAGCGCGCGGCGCGTCGAACGGGCGCGAGGCGCACGTTCACGGCGGCTCAGGCCGGCCGCGAGTAGGCGATGCGCCCGCCCACCAGCGTGACGCGGGCCCGGCCGGCGAGCTCGCGCCCGAGATAGGGCGTGTGCCGGCCCTGGCTGCGCAGCAGCGCCGGCTCGAGCACGTAGTGCTCGGCGGGGTCGAACAGGCACAGGTCGGCCGGCGCGCCCGGGGCGAGGTGGCCGCCATCGACGCGCAGGATGGCCGCGGCCGCGCTGGTGATGCGCGCCAGCGCCGCGGGCAGCGCGATGCCGGCCTCGGAAGCCCACTTGAGCGTGAGCGGCAGCAGCAGCTCGAGCCCGGTGACGCCGGGCTCGGCCTCGCCGAAGGGCAGCAGCTTGGCGTCGTCGTCGACGGGCGTGTGATCGGAGCAGATGGCGTCGATCACGCCCTGGGCGAGGCCTGCGCGGATCGCGTCGCGGTCGCGCTGGCCACGAAACGGCGGGTCGACACGGTAGTGGCTGTCGAAGTAGCCGATGTCGAGATCGACCAGATGCAGGTGGTGGACGGCGACGTCGCAGGTGACCGGCAGCCCCTCGTGCTTGGCGCGGCGCACGAGCTCGACGCCGGGTGCCGACGAGATGCGGCACAGGTGCACGCGGCAACCGGTGGCGCGCACCAGCTCGAAGATGGTGTGCAGCGCCACCGTTTCGGCGGCGGCCGGCACGCCGGGCAGGCCCAGCCGACCCGCGACCGGGCCGCTGGCGGCCACTCCGCCGCGCGCCAGCCACGGGTCCTGGGGCTGCAGCCAGACCGTGAAGCCGAAGGTGCAGGCGTACTGCATGGCGCGCATCAGCGCGCCGATATCGGCGAACAGCTTGCCCGGCTGCGCGAAGCCCACGCAGCCCGCCTCGGCGAGCTCGGCCATCTCGGTGATGATCTCGCCCTGCAGGCCCACCGTGAGCGCGCCCAGCGGATAGAGGCTCGCGCTCTCGAGCTGACGGGCGCGGTGCTTGAGCATCTCGACCAGGCCGGGCTCGTCGAGCGGCGGGTCGGTGTCGGGCGGGCACGACAGGCTGGTGACGCCGCCGGCGAGCGCGGCCTGCATCTCGGACTCGAGCGTGGCGCGGTACTCGTAGCCGGGCTCGCGCAGCCGCGCGGCGAGGTCGACGAAGCCCGGCGCCACGACCAGCCCGCGGGCATCGAGGGTCTGTTGGGCGACGAAACCGGCGGGCGCCGGGCCGATCGCGACGATGCGGCCGTCGGCCACATGCACCGGCGCGGCCGTCTCGAGGTTGCGGGCCGGGTCGACGACGCGGCCGTTGACGATGGACAGTCTCATGTCACTGGGTGCCGAGCATGCTCATCACGGCCATGCGCACCGCGATGCCGAAGGTGACCTGGTCGAGGATGACCGACTGCGGACCGTCGGCCACCGACGACTCGATCTCGATGCCGCGGTTCATGGGCCCCGGGTGCATGACGATGGCCTCGGGGTGGGCAAGCTCGAGCTTTTCCTGGGTGAGGCCGTAGTGCTTGAAGTACTCCTGCGCCGAGGGCAGCAGTGCGCCGCGCATGCGCTCGTTCTGCAGGCGCAGCATCATGATGACGTCGACGTCCTTGAGGCCCTCGCGCATGTCGGTGTACACGCGCACGCCCATCTGCTCGAGGCCGGGCGGCAGCAGCGTGTAGGGGCCGATGGCCCGCACCTCGGGCACCCCCAGGGTGGTAAGCGCGTGGATGTCGGAGCGGGCCACGCGCGAATGGAGGATGTCGCCGACCACTGCCACCCGCAGCTGGGTGAAGTCTTTCTTGAAGTGGCGGATCGTGTACATGTCGAGCAGCCCTTGCGTGGGGTGCGCGTGCCGGCCGTCGCCGGCATTGATGACATGCACGTGGGGCCCGCGCAGGCGATCGAGGTGCTGCGCGATGAGAAAGGGCGCGCCGCTGGTGGCGTGGCGCACGACGAACATGTCGGCGTGCATCGCCGAGAGGTTGTCGATGGTGTCGAGCAGCGACTCGCCCTTGGAGGCCGACGAGGTGCTGATGTTGAGGTTGAGCACGTCGGCCGACAGGCGCTTGGCCGCGATCTCGAAGGTGGTGCGGGTGCGGGTGGAGTTCTCGAAGAACAGGTTGAACACCGACTTGCCGCGCAGCAGCGGCACCTTCTTGACCTCGCGGTCGGTGACGCTGACGAAGCCCTCGGCGGTGTCGAGGATGCTGGTGACGATGGCCCGCGGCAGGCCCTCGATGGTGAGCAGGTGGCGCAGCTCGCCGTGCTCGTTGAGTTGCGGGTGCCTCATGCGCGCCCCGGAAGACAGGATGGCGGGCGCCTCACGGGCGCCCCGGTTCGATGGCGAGGGTGAAGCGGCCGGCGGCATCGTGGGCGAGCACGTAGTTGTCGGGCGGCGAGAGCGGCGCCACCACGCCGCAGTAGCCGGCGTGCACCGGCAGCTCGCGGCCGCCGCGGTCGATGAGCACCGCGAGCTCCACGCGCGCCGGACGACCGTAGTCGAAGAGCTCGTTGAGCGCGGCGCGCACGGTGCGGCCGGTGAACAGGATGTCGTCGACCAGAATGAGGTGCGCACCGTCGATGGGCAGCGGCAGCTCGCTCGGCTTGAGGTCGGCGGGCAGGCCGCGGCCGCGGCGCCGGCCGTAGTCGTCGCGGTGGAAGGCCGACGACAGCAGGCCCAGCGGCGTGGCCAGGCCCAGCTCGCGGTGCAGCCGCTGCGCGACCCAGGCGCCACCGCTGCGGATGCCGACCAGCCGCGGCGCCGGGCTGGCCGCGCGCAGCACGGGCGAGAGCGCCTCGCGCAGCGCGGCGTAGGCGGCTTCGGCGTCGGGAGCCTGCAGGGTGTTGCTCATCGGGGGGGCCGGGCGTCCTGGAGGGTGGCGTCAGCCAGGTATTGTCGCAGGATTATCGCCGCCGCCGCCGGATCGATCGCGTCGCCGCGGGCGCCATCGGCCTGCGCCTCGACCGAGCTGTAGCGCTCGTCAACCTGATGCACCGGCAGACCGTGGCGGCCCGCGAGCTGGCGCGCGAAACGTTCGCAACGCGGCGTGAGGGGCCCGGGCGCGCCATCGGGCAGCAGCGGCCGGCCCACCACCAGGGCGTCGGGGCGCCACTGCGCGATGAGGCGTGCGATGGCGCCGAAGCGGGCATCGAGCGGCACCGAGGCGATGGCCGCCAGCGGCTCGGCCGAGCCGGTGAGGCTGTTGCCCACGGCCACGCCGATGCGGCGCTCGCCGAAGTCGAAGGCGAGGAAGGTGCGAACCGGGGCCAAGCCAGGCTCGGGCGCGGCCTCAGGCGTGACCGGCCGAGGAGGACAGGAAGGCCGGATCGATGCCCAGCAGCCCGAAGGCGCGCGCCAGACGCTGCCCGACGGGCACATCGAAGATGACATCGGCGCTCGCCGGCAGGGTGAGCCAGGCGTTGCGGCCGATTTCGTCTTCGAGCTGGCCCGGCCCCCAGCCGGCGTAGCCCAGGGCCACGAGCATGCGGCCGGGCCCCTCGCCGCGCGAGACGGCCTCGAGGATGTCTTTGGAGGAGGTGAGGCCGACGTCCTGGGCGACCGTGACCGTGGAGTGCCACTGCCCGAGGGGCCGATGCAGCACGAAGCCGCGGTCGGTCTGGACCGGGCCGCCGAAGAACACCGGCGTGGCGCCCAGCCCGTCCGCATCGAGCGGGAGGTCGATGCGCTCGAACAGGGTGCGCAGGTCGAGGTCCATGGTGCGGTTGATGACGATGCCCAGCGCGCCGCGCGCCGAGTGCTCGGCAACGTAGACCACGGCGCCGGTGAAATTGGGATCGGCCATGCCGGGCATGGCGACCAGGAACTGATGGGAGAAATCGGGGAAGGACTGGGCGGACATGGAGAAGACGCTCACTGCCATGCGGGCCAGCGTAGGCCCGTCGCCTTGGTCCTGACGATTGTAAAGAGGCGACGAGGTTGGCACAATCCGCGGCCTTTCAGGGTTGCTCACCCGAAGCCCGGCCTGCGACGGACCTCATCATGCCCGACATTCCGACCTCGCCGGGCGCCAACAGCGCCGGCGTGTCCGCTTCCGCCTCCCCTGCCCTGCCCGCCCGGCCCCGCGAGCCCGGTGATGCACTCGTCTGGCTGCGCCGCGATCTGCGCGCCCACGACCACGGGCCACTGGCCGCGGCGCTGGCCGCGCACGGCCGGGTGTGGTGCGCCTTCGTGTTCGACACCGACATCCTGGAGCGGCTGGCCGACCGCGCCGACCGCCGCGTGGCCTTCATCCACGAAAGCCTGGTCGAGCTGGATGCCACGCTGCGCCAGGCCGGCGGCGGCCTCATCGTGCGCCACGGGCCGGGCGCAGCCACGATCGTTGCGCTGGCCCGCGAACTGGGCGTGGCCGCGGTGTATGCCGGGCGCGACTACGAGCCACAGGCCGTCGCGCGCGACGCGCAGGCGCAGGCGCTGCTCGCCGCCGATGGCCGGCGCTTCGTGAGCCTGAAGGACCAGGCCGTCTTCGAGCGCAGCGAGGTGCTCACCGGCGCGGGCACGCCGTTCTCGGTGTACACGCCCTACCGCCGGGCCTGGGAAAAGCGCCTGGCGCAGGAACCCGAAGCCATCGGCGAGCGCGCGGTGCGCCCGCAGGGGCGGCTGGCCCCGCCGCCCGCCGGCGCCACGATGCCGACGCTGGCCGACCTCGGCTTCGAGCCGGTGGACCTGGCCGCGCTGCGGGTGCGCACGGGCGCAAGCGGCGCGGCCGCGCTGCTGGCCGACTTTCGCCGGCGCATCGGCGGCTACGGCCACGATCGCGACTTCCCGGCGCTCAAGGGGCCGTCGTACCTGTCGGTGCACCTGCGCTTTGGCACGGTGTCGGTGCGCGAGCTGGTGCGCATGGCGCGCGAGGCGACGGCGGCCGAGCCGCGCGCCGCGGCCGGCGCCGCGGTGTGGCAGGCGGAGCTCACCTGGCGCGACTTCTACTTCCAGATCCTGCACCACCACCCCCGGGTGGTCGGGCACGCCTTCCGGCCCGAGTACGACGCGATCGCCTGGGAGCAGGGCGAGCGCGCCGAGCGGCTGCACGCCGCCTGGTGCGAGGCGCGCACCGGCTATCCGCTGGTCGATGCCGCGATGCGCCAGCTGATCGCCACCGGCTACCTCCACAACCGGCTGCGCATGGTGAGCGCCTCGTTCCTCATGAAGGATCTGGGCATCGACTGGCGCTGGGGCGAGCGGCACTTCGAGCGGCTGCTGATCGACTTCGACCTGGCCGCCAACAACGGCGGCTGGCAGTGGGCGGCATCCACCGGCTGCGACGCGCAGCCCTGGTTCCGGATCTTCAACCCCGTGACCCAGTCGCAGAAGTTCGACCCGCAGGGCCGATTCATCCGCCGCTACCTGCCCGAGCTGGCCGGCCTGTCCGACAAGACCATCCACGCGCCGTGGCTGGCCGGGCCGCTGGAGCTCGCGGCCGCCGGCGTGCGCCTGGGCGAGACCTATCCACGCCCGGTGGTCGACCACGACGAGGCGCGCCGCCGCACGCTGGCGCGCTACGGCGTGCTCAAGGGGCAGGCCGGCGAGGCGGCGGGCGCCGACTGAGCCCCGGCACCCGGGCCCGGCCGCTGCGGCGGGCGCGGCGCGCTCAGGCGGCGGCGCGCTCGCGCAGGCCGCGGCGCGCCTGCGCGCTCAGGCCGCGGCGACCGCCTGGGCCGCGCGGCGGCCGAGGCGCTCGAGCAGACCCAGCAGCTCGTCCTCGGCGTAGGGCTTGCCGAGGTAGGCGTCCACGCCGAGGCCCAGCGCGTGGTTGCGGTGCTTGTCGGCAGTGCGCGAGGTGATCATCACGATGGGGATCTTGGCCCAGCGGGCGTCGGCGCGCAGGTGGCGCAGCAGCTCGAAGCCGTCCATCCGCGGCATCTCGATGTCGAGCAGCATCACGTCGGGCACGGCCTCCTCGAGCTGGCCCAGGGCATCGACGCCGTCGCGCGCGAGCAGCACGCGGTAGCCCTCGCGGGCGAGCAGCCGCTGCGTGACCTTGCGCACCGTCAGCGAGTCGTCGACCACCATCACGAGCGGCGGCAGCGCCTCGGGCAGCACCGCCTCGATGCGTGGCGCCGGCGGGCGGCGATCGAGGGCCTCGCCGGCGATCGCCTGGGCGAGCGCGACCGCATTGGCGATCAGCACGATGTCGCCGTTGCCCAGCACCGTGGCGCCGGCCACCCCGCGCACGCGCGCGGCCTGCGCGCCCACGCTCTTGACCACCACCTCCTTGTTGCGGGTGACCTCGTCAGCGTGCACGGCCACCCGCTGGTGGCCGGCGCGCACGATGACCACCGGCGAGTTCGCCTGCGCCACCGGAGCGATGTCGGGCTGCTGCATGAGCCCGCCCAGGAAGAAGAGCGGCACGGCCTTGCCCTGCCACGACAGCGCGCGATGCGCGTAGGCGGCGGCAAGGTCCTGCGGCTGCAGGTGCACCACCTGTTCGACGCTGGCCGAAGGCACGGCCAGCCGCGCGCGGCCGGCCGACAGCAGCACGACCTGCGAGACCGCCAGGGTGAGCGGCAGGTGCACGGTAAAGCGGGTGCCCGCGCCGGCGCGGGTCTCGGTGTCGATGCGCCCGCCCAGCGTGCTCACCTCCATCCGGACCACGTCCATGCCCACGCCGCGCCCCGAGAGCTCGGTGACGCTGGATGCCGTCGAGAAGCCGGGCACGAAGATGAGCTCGGCGAGCTCGCGCTCGCCGAGGATCGAATCCTCGGCAATCAGACCCTGCGAGACCGCCCGCGCTCGAATGCGGGTGAGGTCGAGACCCGCGCCGTCATCGGTGAACGAGAGCACGATCTCGCGGCCTTCCTGGCGCACCTCGACCTGAATCTCGCCGGTCTCGGACTTGCCGGCGGCGAGCCTGTCTTCGGGGCGCTCGATGCCGTGGGCCACCGAATTGCGCAGCAGGTGTTCCATCGGGCCGGCCATGCGCTCGAGCACGCTGCGGTCGACCTCGACCGTGGCGCCGCGCAGATCGAGATTGACGCGCTTGCCGGCCTCCTTGCCCGACTGCCTGATTACCCGGTACAGGCGATCGGCGATCGAACCGAACTGGACCATGCGCGCGCGCATCAGGTTCTGCTGCAGGTCGCGCAGCACCTGGCCCTGGCGATGCAGGTCGTGGCCGGCGTTGTCGAGGCTGCGCATCGCGTTGCCCTGCACGGTGGCCACGTCGTTGACCGACTCGGCGAGCATGCGCGCAAGTTCCTGGAAGCGCGTGTAGCGGTCGAACTCCAGCGGATCGAAGCTGCCGTCGTCGTCCTTGTTGCGGGCGATGCGCGCCTGGATCTGGGTGTCGGCCTGGATCTCGATCTCGCGAAGTTGCGAGCGCAACCGTCCGACGTTCTCGTTCAGCTCGAGCAGCGACTGGCGCAGCAGGGTGAGCTCATTGTCGAGGCGCGAGCGCCCGATCGACACCTCGCCGGCCTCGCTGACCAGCCGGTCGAGCAGGTCGGCACGCACCCGCACCAGCGTGGTGGCCGCGGCATTGAGGTCGAGCGCGGGGATCGCCGGCAGCACCGGGCGCGGGGCAGCCGCCTGGGCGGGTGCGGCAGGTGCGGCGGGTTCCGCGGATGCGGCGAGTGCGGTTGGCGTCGCGGGTGCGGCAGCTTCGGCGACGGCTGGCTGCGACGCAGGCTCGCCGGCAGGCTGCGGCCGCGCGTCGGCGAACGACTCGGCAGAGTTGCCCGCAGCCGCCTGCGGCCGCGAAGGATCGCGGATCGAGTCGAAAAGGCCGACCGCGCGATCGGTGTCGGCGATCAGCTCGTCGATCTGCGCCGACGTGGGCGATGCCGTCGCGGCCAGGTGCTCCACGCGGGTCTCGGTGTCGTGCAGCATCTGCCCCAGCCGCATCGCACCGGCCATCCGGGCGCTGCCCTTGACCGTGTGCAGCAGCCGCATCAGCGTCTGCGGCAGGCGCGCGTCGGCCGGCGAGAGCGCCCAGGCGCGCAGGGTCTCGCCAATGCGCGGAATCTCGTCGGCCGCCTCCTCGATGAAGATCGGCAGCAGATCGGGGTCGAGCTCGTCGGCGGGCAGGTGCTCGTCGGCCTGCGCGCTGCCCTCGTCGGAGCCGGCCGCCGAAGCCTGCATGGCCAGACCGGCCGCGGCGTCGGCGTGATCGGCGTCGCTGCGATCGAAGTCGGCGATCTGCACCATGCGGATGTCGGCATCGAAGCCGCCCTGCCGGCCCGTGCCGGCCAGCTCGTCACCGTCGGCCTGGGTGTCGGCGTCGGCCACCGCATCCGGCGACTGCGCGGTTTCAGCCTCGGCGAGGGCATCGGTCCAGGGCACGGCCCCCGACTGTGCTTCGAGCCCGGCGTCGAGCTCATCCCGGAAATCGGTGTCATCGTCGGTGATGGTGCCCGACTCGAGCATGGCGTCGAGCTCGGCGTAGGCCTGCGCCTCGGCCAGGGCATCGGCCCGGGCGTCGGCCTCGGCTTTCGCCGCGACGCTGGCCTCGGCCTCGGAGAGCGCGTGGGCGATCGCGTCGGATGCGCCCACGCCTGCGACCAGGTCCGACTCCTCGGCTCCGATCGGCGAAACGGCGTCGGCCCCGTCATCGTGCGGCAGCCCCAGGACGACGATCTCGTCGTCGCCGGTCACGCCAGCCCCATCCAGGGGGGAAGGCTGCAGGCCCTCGATCGGTTCGAGGGCGTCGAGCTCGTCGAAGTCGGCGATCGCATCGACATCGGCACTCGGACCCGGCTCGTCGCCATCGTCCTCGGCTGGTACCGACCAGCGCCCGATCAGGAAGTCGAGCTCCAGACTGATGCGCGGCTGGTGCGCCGGCCACTCGCCCGCCGCGAAGCGCGCGAGCATCTCGTGGATGCACTCGACGCCCGCCTGGACGATCGCAAGATCCTCGTCGGAAGGCGGGCACCGGGTGGCGCCCTGCATGATGTAGGCGTTCTCGATGGCCTCGGCGAGCGTCTGCACGGCCTCGAGCCGCATCACCCCGGCATTGCCGGCCAGCGTGTGCGCGGCGCGCAGCGCGTCGGGTTGCACGCCGCGGGCAAGGTCGGCGCGCCAGGCGCGCACATCGCGCGCCAGCAGCGCGACGAGAGCGCCTGCCTCTTCGCGAAAGACGGCATAGAGCGCCCGACCGACCGTACGCCCGCCGATGCGAACGACCTCGGAGTCGACGTCGGAATCGTCGGCGCCAGCCTCGCCGGCGGGGCCCGGCGACGCGTCGGCGCCGGCCTGCGACGGGCCGGCGGCGGCTGCGCCATCCGGCGCGGCACGCTCGGGGTCCTCGAGCGCCGACAGGTCTTCGGCGACGGCTGCCGACCCGTCATCGTCAGCGGTCTCGTCGTGATCCTCGACTGGCAGCGCGTGGCCCTGCGCCAGCGCGGCGGCGGCGGCGGCCAGCGGCGCGAAATCGACCGCCGGCGCGATGCGCTGGTCGAGGGCGGTCGCCCACTCTCGCAAGGCACGATGCGCACGCTCGATCAGATCGAGCAGCGGCGCATCGGCCGGCCGGCTCTCGGCCATCCAGGCATTGAGCAGCTTCTCGAAGGACCATGCCGCCTCGCCGAACTCGACGAGTCCGACCATGCGGCCCGACCCCTTCAGGGTGTGAAAGGCCCGACGGACGTCGACCAGGCTGTCGCGCGCGGCGGGAGTGGCGCGCAACGCGAGCACGCCGGCGGCGATCGCCTCGAGCACCGAGTCGGCCTCCTCGAGGAAGATCAGCAGCAGCTCGTCGTCGACTCCAGCCGCGACGGGCGCGGGCAAGGGCGCGGCCTCGCTGGCGATCGCCGCGCGCTGCAAGGGGCCCTCCGGCTCCCAATCGGCGACAGCGAAGTCGGCGGCCCGGTCGAGCGACGAGCGGTCGAGCTCGAGCGCATCCTGGGGCGTGGCGCCCGCACCGACCCGGCCCTCGCTCGCCCCGGTCGGGGCCGACGCCGACTGCGGGTCGGGCCGGCGGTGCGCACCGGCGCCGTCGTCCGCAGCCGCTCGCGAGCCGGTCAGCTCGTCGAGATCGATTTCGAACGCCATCCCGATCTCGGGATAGGGCTCGGCAGGCAACTGGCTTTCGACGGTCGCGGCCGGGGCGGGCTCGGCGGCAGGCGGTGCAACGCGCGCGGGCTGCTGGCGCACCGGCTCGCCGATGGCAAACGGCTCGAGGGTGGGTTCGAGCAGCGCGCCGCCCCGACGGGCGTCGTCGACCAGCCATTGCAGATCGCGCGAGGGCTCGACGATGGCGGCGAGCGCGACGGCGTCGATGCCATGGTCGGCGGCGGGGGCGAGGGATGCCTCGATCGCGGGTTGCGGCGTGGGCACGGCCGGTGGCGCAATGCTCAGCGAGATGTCGAGTGCGAGATCCAGCGCGACGGGCTGCGCCGCCCGGGGCGCGGCTGCAGCTTCGGACGACACCACGGGCTGCGCCACGAGCCCCATGACGGGCGCCGGCTCCGGCGCCGGCGCCGGTTCCGACACGGCCTCGGCCACCGGGGACACGACGACGGTCGGCGGCACATGCCGAAGATCGATGCGCAGACAACCACTGTCATCATCGAACCAGATAGGCGGGCGGAACTCATCCGGAAGGCTAAGCGAATCGACGAACAGGCCCAGCGCAGCCAGCGAATCGGCCAGCCGGTCGATGCCCACGGAGACGGTCGGGCCCAGCGCCGCGTCGATGCCGCTCGCATCGATCTGCTCCGCCTTGTCAGCGAGCAGGCCGGCAGCGCGCGCGGCCGCCTCGTGACCGAGGAAGAGCAGCGCCCCGGCGACCTGCCGCAGCGAGCGCTCGACGTCGGCGAGCGGCACGGCCGCCTTGCCCTCGCGCAGGAAGCCGTCGAGGGCGCTCTCGGCCGTGCGCAGGGCAGCCTGCACCTCGGCGATGAACGCGGCCTCGGTCGCGCGCGCCTGCCCAGCCCTGCCCAGATCGGTCAGCCAGGCGGGCGGCTTCGAGGCGATGACACCGCCAACCGCCGATGCGAGAAGCGACGCGATGTCGGAACCGCGGGCCTCGCACTTCGGATCGATGCTGGTCCCCCGGCCGAGCGCCTGCTCGACGAAGAGCAGCGCGGTGGCGAGCTCGAGGCTGGCCGCGGCCGACATCTGCCGCGGCTCTCGCCACGCCGCAACGGCCTGCGCCAGCGCCTCGCCCAGCGCCCGCATGCCCGGCGCGCCGGTGGCATCGAGGGCCTCGGCGAGCGCGCCGAGCGCATCGCGCAACGCGGGCCACTCGTCGCCCCCCCCCTGGGCGAAGCGATCGAGCGTCGTTCGCGCGGCCGCCTCCGCATCGCGCACGCGTCCCAGTGTCGCGGGGTCGGTCATCGCGACGATCGCGCCATGCGCCTGCACCGACAGGCCCGAGGGCAGGCCGAAGGCGGCACGCACCGCATCGATCGATTCATCGCCGCTGGGCGCGGGCGCGATGGCCTGCAGCATCTCGCGCAGCAGGGGCTCGCCGTCGAACGCGCCGCCGTCGAGCGTGTTGCGCATATGCAGATTGAGCCTGGCGAGCAGCTTGCGAGCGGGCGCATCGAGCGGCACCAGCGCGCCGCGCAGGCCGCTGAACCAGGCGTCGGCCACCCACCAGAAGGCGGGATCACCAGCGCCCTGGGGCGAGGCGCGCACCGCCGCGACCGCGCGCGCCATCAGGCGCGGGCCTACCGGGGAGGCCGGATCGCGCATCGCCTGCAGCAAGCCCTTCTCGAAGGCCGTGCGCACAGCCGACACCGGCGGATCGTCGGCGCCGCGCGCCGGTGGCTGCGGCGCACGCCCGCGGCCGCGCATGTCGATCGGATAGAGGTCGAAGAGGTCGATAGGCGCGGCACGCTGCGCCCGGCGCAACGCCTGCAGGGGCGCCAGCAGCGCGATCGGCGACGCGGAGCCTTCGTGACGCGACAGATCCTCGAGGTGCGCTAGCAGTTCGGCGAAGGCGCGCGAGAGGGCTGCCAGCGCCGTCGCATCGCGGGGCACCCTGGCCGAGCCCAGCGCCGCGAGCAGCGCATCGGCCTCGGTCAGCACGACCGCCTCGCTCGACAGGCCGAGCAGTCGCATCGCGCCGCGCACCTGATGCAGCAGCGTGGCCGCCTCGCCCAGGGCGGTGGCCGCGGCGTCGGCGGTCGAACCGCCGGCGAGCAGCGTCTCGACGCGCCCGAGGGAGCGGCTGATCTCGGGAAGGCACCAAACGAGGCCGACGGGATCGGAAACGGGCATCTTGAAACCCCTGTTGCAGCCGCCTCAGGCGACCTTGAAGCGCGAGACCGAGTTCTGCAGCTCCTGGGAGAGCTCGGCGAGTTGTCGGATCGAACCGGCCGTCTGCAGGGTGCCTTCGCTGGTCTGTTCGGTGACGATCAGGATGCGCTGGATGGACTGGGCGACAATGCCCGCGGAGGCGGCCTGTCGCGACGTGCTGTTCGAGAATTCCTCGATGAGTTCGGCCACGCGGCTCGAGAATCGGCCTATCTCGTCGAGCGCGCGACCGGCGTCGTCGGACTGGCGCGTGCCTTCGACGACACCCTGCGTGCTGCGCTCCATCGCCGCCACCGCGTTCTGCGTGTCGGTCTGGATGGTGCGGATCAGCCCGGCAATCTGGCGGGTGGCCGCGGCGCTGCGTTCGGCCAGCCGCTGGACCTCCTCGGCGACCACCGTGAAGCCGCGCCCGGCCTCGCCGGCCGACGCGGCCTGGATCGCGGCATTGAGTGCCAGCACGTTGGTCTGCTCGGTGATGTCGGAGATCAGCTCGACGATCTCGCCGATCTCCTGCGACGACTCGCCCAGACGCTTGATGCGCTTGGCGGTCTCCTGGATGTGGCCGCGGATGGCGTCCATGCCCTCGATCGCCGTGTGCACCGCGCGCGTGCCGTCCTGCGAAGCCGAAAGCGAGTGGCGCGCCACCTGCGCCGACTCCGACGCGCGCGCCGACACCTCGTTGATCTGCTGGGCCATCCGGAGCACCGACTCGCCGGTGTCGCGGATCTCGCGGCTCTGTTCCTCGGATGCGGCCTGCAGGCTCGAGGCGATCATCTGCGCCTGCGAGGAGGCGGAATTGACCATCTCGGCGGTCGCGTTGATCCGCGAAACCAGGCTGCGCAGTTCCTCGACCGTGTAGTTGACCGAATCGGCGATGGCCCCGGTGATGTCCTCGGAGACCGTGGCCTGCACGGTGAGATCGCCATCGGCCACGCTCTGCAGTTCGTTCATCAGGCGCAGGATCGCTGCCTGGTTGCGGTCGTTGGCCCGCTTGGCGTCATGCTCCAGACGCTCGGCCTCGCGCAACTGGCGATCGATGCGCTCGCGATGCAGCCGGCTGAGGCGCGCCTGGGCCCGCATCAGCGCGACCGCGGCCAGCACGGCGATCACCACGCAGCCGATCGCCGGCCACACCGCCCACCACGCGCCTTCTGACGCTGCCACCACGCCCACGCCAGCGGCACGAGCCGCATCGCGCAGCGGCTCGGCCACCGCCTCGAGCCGCGCCGCCGCGAGCCTGGCTTCACGAATGGCCGGCAGCGCATCGGCCACCGCCTGCACCGGATCGACGAGCGCCGCGGCGGCCACGGCCAGCCGCTCGAGCGCCTCACGGCCACGGGCGTCGGTGGTGGCCGGAATGCGCAGCGGCGCGCTGCCGGCGAGCAGCGCGGCCGCGGTTTCGCGCAGCTGCGCCAGATCGGTGGCCAGCGTGGCTCCGGCCGACTGCGCCGCGGCCGCATCGCCGAGCAGCAGCAGGTCGAGTTCGCGGGGCAGCCGCTGGGCGAGCGGCGGCAGGCGGCCGGCCAGCACGAGCTCGCCCGGGTTGGTGCCAAAGCCCAGCTTGCGCTGAACGACGGTCTCGGCATCGGCAATCATGGCGGCCGAGGACGCCTGCACGCGCTGGCGCAAGGCGCCGGCAGCGCGCAGGGCGCTCTCCTGGGCAAGCACGCGTCCGGCCGCATCGTCGGCAGCCTTGCCATGCGTGGCAAGCTGCCCGACCGCGCGCTCGGACGCATTGAACGCCGCTGTCGGACCGATGGCGGCATCGAGCGACCGGCGCAGCGACTCGCGCGCGTCGCGCAGCGCCGGCAGAGCGTCGGCGTCGCCGGCCGCGGCTCGCGGCGCGAGCCTGGCGAGACGCTGCGACTCGGCCACCGCATCATGACCGTGCGCCCCGATGTTCTGCCCGAGCCCGCCACCGCTGGCGTACAGCCAGCCGAAGAAGAAGGCGCCCACCGCGCCGAGCAGCATCAGCGCGAGCATCACGCGCATCACGCGCCGCGAACCCGACTCGAGCACCACGGCCGCCGCGGCGCCGGGTTCGGCACCGCCCATCTTCCGGCTCGGGCGCGGCGCGCGCAGGCGGGCGCCTGCCCCATCGGCGGCGGGCGCAGCGGCTGCGGCGCCGACAGCCGGATCGGCCGCTGGGGCAGCTGCCGATGCCGATGCCGATGCGCCGGCCGCCACGGAGGCAACAGCGGGTCGTCGGCTGCCAGGCACGGCCGGGCGCTCGCCGCCGGCAAGACCGCCAACGGGTCCTGGTGGCAGGTGCGGCTCGCAGTCGGGTTCGAAGACGTCGAGCACGCTGTCGGCGAACCGATCGCCGAAGCCCAGCGGCGGCTGCAGGAACTCGGTGTCGCCGGGCGCGAAGGCCGACTCGCCCGCCCGCGCAGCGGGGGCCTGCCGGGGGCGCTGGGCAGCGCGGCCCGGCCTCAGTTCGCCGAGCTTCACGACCGCGCTCCGCGGATCGGCACCGACGGCGCGGATGACCGGACAGGGCTCATCGGCATACCGCCAGGAAATTCTCGTCGGCGGCCAGGCGCGCCAGATCGAGCTCGTGCCATTCGCGCCCGTTGTCGTCGACCAGGCAGCGCCCGCTCCATGGCAGGGCCAGCGCGCGGCCGCCATCCTCGCGCCACGACGTCGGATCGTGCAGGCCGAGCATGCGGCTGGCGAGCAGCGCCGCCTGCACGTTCAGGCGGGCAGACAGCGCGAGCAGCCGCGACTCCTTGGCAAGCGGGGTGAAGCCGCCACCGGCAAGGCGCAGCAGATCGGTGACCCCGTAGAGCGTGCCACGCAGGTTGACCAGACCGCGGAACCAGTCCTGGGTGTTGGGCAGCGGCGCGATCGGTGATGGCACGGGCAGGATCTCGCCGGCATCGGCCAGATCGACCAGCCAGCGGCGATCGTCGATCGCAAGCCCGAGCCTGGCGACCCGCGGCGTGGCAACGGCGCCGCGCAGGCGCTCGGCCAGGCGCTCCTGGAACTCTCGCAGATGGGGCTTGACTTCGCCTTGCACGCAGATCTCCCTCAGGCAACGAGGCCGGCGACGCAGGCCAGCAGATGGTCCGGATCGACCGGTTTGGGCAGGTAGTCGCGCGCGCCCTGGCGCAGCGCCCAGACCCGATCGACCCCATCCGACTTGGTCGAGCACATCACCACCGGGATGCCCGCGGTATCGGGGTCGCGCGAGAGCTCGCGCGTGGCCTGAAACCCGTTGGCGCCAGGCATCACGACATCCATCACGATCAGATGCGGACGCTCGGCCCGGGCGACGGCCACGCCGTCGCGTCCGTTGTCGGCGGTGATGACCGAGTAGCCGCCCGCCTGCAGCAGGCCGCCGAGGTAATGTCGCTGAGTGGGCGAATCGTCGATGATCAGGATCTTGGCGCTCATGCTGGCAGCTCGGGCAATGACGCGATCAGGCCGTCTCGGCCGGGGCCTCGGCGCTCAGCGGACGGCGGGCGTGAGCCGCAACCGCCTTCAGCAGCGAGTCCTTGGTGAAGGGCTTGGTCAGGTACAGGTCCGAGCCGACGATGCGCCCGCGGGCGCGGTCGAACAGGCCATCCTTGGAGGAGAGCATCACGAGCGGCGTGGCGCCGTAGCGCTCGCTGCGCCGGATCAGCGCGCAGGTCTGGTAGCCATCGAGGCGCGGCATCAGGATGTCGCAGAAAACGATGTCGGGATCGACGTCGACCAGCTTGCCCAGCGCATCGAAGCCGTCCTCGGCCACCACCACCTTGCAGCCTGCCTGACCGAGAAAGATCTCGGCGCTGCGACGGATGGTATTGCTGTCATCGATCACCATCACGGTCATGCCGGCGAGTTCGTTGCCCTGGCTCATGGGAGCTCTCCTTCACGGCTCCACGAGGAGCCCAGCTTGCGGTTTCGATCGATCATAGCGACGGGGCGGCGGCGTTCGTGGCCGCGCCGACCGGTGGCGCGGCCGCTGCGACAGGCGTGCGCTGCCGTGTGCGCCACGCGCCCGCGCCGACCGGCATGGGCGCGTGACCGGCCCGCCGTCAGCGCGGCCAGGGATGCAGCCGCACGATGCCCAGCACGTCACCCGAGGCCGCGTCGAGAATGGCCGTGAGGTCACGCTGCGCGCCACGTTGCGGCAGATAGCGCAGCCCCTCCTCGGGACGCCCGAAACCGTCGATGGCATCGGCGACCTCGGCAGGGGTGTTGAATTCGCGCAGCTTCGCGATCGGCTGCGCCCGGTCCAGCGCTCGCGCCTTCAGCGACTCATAGTCGACATACAGGCGCGGCGTCTGGGCGAGGTCGGGGCCACCCGAAACCGCCGACATCAGCAGCGCCTGACGCTCGGCCGGATCGTCGGGCGGGCGCGCCCCGACCCTGCGCGGGCCGCTCTGGCTGAGCGTCCGAAAACGCTCGGGCGCTTCGGCGAGCATGCCCGGTCGGATGTCGGCCTCGCTTACGAGCTCGAAGCGATCGACGGCGAACACGTTGAACACCGGCCGCGCGACGTGCACCGTGTACACGCCATAGGCCAGCGCGGCGAACTGCAGCGTGCCGATGACGACGAGGTCGAAGAGCAGCCGCGACCAGCGCTTGCCGGGGGCGGCCACCACGAAGGTGAGCGCGGGGCCGAGCACGATGTCGCAGGCGCTCACGACGAGCAGCAGGTACGGTGCGCCGGCGGCCACGAAGATCGGCCACGGGTACCAGAACACGATCATCGCGACGAAGACCGCGGCGATGACCGTGATGCTTATCGCCAGATGCAGCGCCGCCGCGCGCGCGCGGTGCGCCAGGCCGGCGCGGGCGAAGAGGCCGCGCGGCTGGGCGCGACCGTGCAGGGGCAGGGAATCGTCCATGGTGCAGGAAGACACAAGAAGTTCAAGGGAACCTCTATGTCAGCCTGCCGTGCGGGCTGCTCGCAAGACGATGCCGACGGATGGACGCGCCGGGCGCGCGATCGTCGGCTGGCCCGGCCGGGCGGGCGCCGTTGGCGCACCCGGCCGAGCGGTCAGACCTCGACCATCTCGAAGTCTTCCTTGCGGGCGCCGCACTCGGGGCAGGTCCAGTTGGGCGGGATGTCTTCCCACCGGGTGCCCGGGGCGATGCCTTCGTCGGGAAGGCCTTCCTTCTCGTCGTAGATCCAGCCGCAGATCAGGCACATCCAGGTCCGCAAGGGTTCGCTCATGTCGCAGTGCCCGTCGGGCGACGGGTCGGTGATGGAGGGGAGGCTGATCGCCGGGGCCGATGGTAACCCGCGCGGACGAAAAAAAAGCCCCGGCAGAGCCGGGGCTTTCGGAGCGGTGCCGCGCGCATGGCGCGGCCCGTTCACGTCAGCGAGTCATCAGGAACGGCACTCGGACGGGCGATACTTGGCAGCGAGGGTGCCGCCGGTGCAGGTCCAGGTGATCTGCGAGGCGGGCGGCGTGCCCGAGACGAGGGCGGCGGTACCCGACTTCGGCTCCATGATGACGGTCTTGTCGGCTTCGATCTTGGTGCCGTAGGTCACGGTGATCTGACCGTTGGTGGCGCTGACGGCCACGCTCTTGACCTTGTCGGCCTGCGTGGTGGGGGCGTTGAAGCCCTTGTCGAACGCGGTGCCGGTGGCGGCGTTCTCGGCCACGACAACCTTGGCGCTGGAGGCCAGGTTCAGGCCTTCGGTCACGCGGGCGCGAACCGTGTAGTCCTGGTAGGCAGGGATCGCCACGGCGGCGAGGATGCCGATGATCGCGACGACGATCATCAGTTCGATCAGCGTGAAACCTTTCTGGACCTTGGACATGGATGGCTCCTTGAGTGATGGTGCGGGGGAAA
>JBILUW010000169.1:0-8440 GCA_044370795.1 Burkholderiaceae bacterium | reverse complement strand
TCCAGTCCTGCACGTCGCGCCGCTTCTGCAGCTCGGCGACGTCCAGGCGCCGCTTGCCGTCGGACGGATGCTCGATGGTGTACTGGTAGATCTCGCCCAGGCCGGTGGACACCGGCCCGAGCACCGGCACCACGCCCTCGGGCATGCGCTGGCCGACCTCGATCAGCCGTTCGAGCACCACCTGGCGCGCGAACCAGACGTCGGTACTGTCGGTGAAGACCAGCGTGATCAGCGACAGCCCGTTGCGGTTCAGCGAACGCATCTCGACCAGGCCCGGGATGCCGCGCATCGCGATCTCGATCGGGACGGTCACGAAGCGCTCGACCTCCTCGGGGGGCCGGCCCGGCGCCTCGGTGGCGACCTGGACCTGGACATTGGTGACGTCGGGGAAGGCATCGACCGGCAGCGCGCGCAGGCCGAAGATACCGGCAGTGCCCAGCGCAAGCGCGAGCACGACCATGACGAGGCGCTGGCGCAGCGACCAGGCGATCAGCGAGGCGATCACGATCGGGGCTCCGCGCTCACCGTGCGTCGAGCGCGCGCTGCGCCCGCACGTTGTTGACGTGGAAGGCGCCGTCGAGCGCGATCCGCGCACCCGCGGGCAGCGGCTTGAGCAGCGGATGCATGCCGTCGCGCTCGGGCCCGATCTCGACCGGCGTCATGCGCAGCACCCCGGGGCGCACCTCGACATAGACGAAATCGGCGTTGCCCTCGCGCACGACCGCCGTGATCGGCACCACCTGGCGGTCGGCGACGCGACCCTCGACCAGCATGGTGATGAGCATCGAGGGCTTGAAGCGCCCGCCGCGGTTCTCGAGGTCGACGACCACGCGCACGGTGCGGGTCTCGGGATTGACGACGTCGGCAACCAGCGCAACCCGTCCGGAGAAACGCTCGTTGTCGAGGGCCGGAACCTCGATCTGCACCCGCTGACCGGGCTTGACGAACTGCGCGTCCTGTTCGGGCACCTCGGCGGCCGCCCAAAGCGCGGTCAGGTCGGCCACCACGAACAGCACGTCGGTCGGGTTGACCACCTGGCCGAGCGCGACCTTGCGCTCGATGACCGTGCCGCCCAGCGAGGCGGTGATCTCGGCGGTCGGCTGGATCTGGCCGGTGCCCTCCAGCCGGCCCAGCCGCTCCTCGGACAGGCCGAGCGCGCGCAGCTGGTCGTAGGCGGCGCGCTTCTCGGCGGCGGCCACGGTCAGCTCGCCCTGCCGGCGCTGCAGCTCGGCCGAACCGATGACATCGGCATCGAGCAGCAGCTTCGCGCGCTCGACCGCGCGACTGAGCAGCAGCTGCTGGGAATGCGCCCGCAGAAAGTTCAGCTGCGCCTGGGCGAGTTCGGGACTGTTGATCTCGGCCAGCGTCTGGCCTGGGCGCACTACCTGCCCGATCTGCGCGCCGACCTGCGTCAGACGCCCGGTGATCGGCGCGCCGATGCGCGAGCTGCGGTTCTGGTTGGCCTCCAGGCGGCCGGCAATGCGGATGGTGTCGGCGACGCGGCGCATCGGTGCCGCATCGACGGTGATCCGCTGGCGCAGATCGTCGTCGACGACCACTTCCATTGCGTCGGCGGCGGCCTTGGCGGGCGGAGCCATGGACTGCGCGGTGGTGGCGGGAGCCTGCTCGCGGCCGCAGCCGGCGAGCAGCACGAGCGCCAGCAGCAGCGCGGCGCGGGGAAGACGGTGGTCGGCCAGGGAAGTCATCGTCCGGCGAGCCTTTCGAGGTCGGTGCGGGCGCGCTGCAGCAGGAAGCGCGCCGTAATGAGGTCGTTGCGCACGAGCCGGAACTGGCGCTGCGCGTCGAGGAATTCGAGGATGCCGCGCTCACCCAGGCGATAGGCTGCCTCGGCGATGCCGAGAACCTGCCGCGCGCGATCGAGCGTCCCGCCCTCGATCGCCTGCACCTGCGACAGCGCGCTGCGGTAGGCCTGCCAGGAGGCGTCGAAGGCAGCCTCGACCTCGAAGCGGCGCTGCTCCAGAGCCAGGCGGGAGCGCTCGGCCTCGGCCTGGGCCTCGGCGATCGGGCCCTCGCGACGGTCGAGCAGCGGCACGGTGAGCTGAGCGCCGATGCGGTTGAGGGTGGCGGCTGGGTCACGCTCGTGGGTGGCGCGCAGCGACACCTGCGGCACGATGCGGTTGCGCTCGAGCTCGACCTGGCGCTGCGCGGCCACCTGCCGGTCGCGCGCGAGCAGCACCTCGGGGTTGCGCTCGAAGATCGCCTGGCGCAGCGTCAGGTAGTCGGCCTCGGCCAGCAGCCGCGTGTCGGTCTCGCGCACCACCACCTCGAACTCGGCCTCGAGCAGCGGACTCACCAGCTGGCGCATGCCGAATTGCGCCTCGCGCAGGCGCAGCCGGGTGGCCTCGAGCAGGCGCCGCACGCCGGCGACCTCGCCCTCGGCCCGCAGCGCATCGAAGCGCGGGGCCTCGCCAGCGCGCACGCGCACGTCGATGCGATCGCGGATCTGCTCGGTGAGCAGCAGGTCCTCCTGCTGCGCCTGCAGTTCGGCGCGCAGCCGCACCAGTTCGAAGAAGCGGTCGCGAATGGCCGCAGAAAGCTGCGACTGCAGCACCGAGGTCTCGGCGCGAGCCACCTCGACGCGGGCCCGCGCGCCGTCGAGGCGGGCCGCACGCAGGCGCGGGTTCTCGATGGGCTGGGTGACGGACAGGGCGACGCTCGACCCCGAGGGATCGCCGACGCGGCGCGGGCTCAGCGAGCCGGGGTCCAGGCCCAGCTCCGGGTTGGGCAGCGCGCGCGCGGTGATCAGCCCCGCCTGCGCACCGACGAGCTGCGCCCGACTGGTGGCCAGCGCCGGGCTCTCGCGCAGCGCGCGCTCGAGCAAGGCGTCGAGGGTGTAGCCTGGCCCCGCGGCCACGGCAACGGCAGCGGCCCCGGACAGACAGACGCCGACTGCGAAGCGAAGAACTCGCCGTTCGGCGCGAACTAGGAAGAACATCTGGGCTCCTGAGGAGACGTGGGGGCAGCCACGGCCCGCGGACGACACGGGACCGCGAATGCGGGCGCATGGGCACTGGTCTTGCCGACGGACCGGACGGTCCGCGCCTGACCGGGAGCTTGCGGGCTCCGGGTTGACGGTTCAGGCTCGAGCGCGAGGCTACGCTTGCGGCTACTCCCCGAGAGTCGACAGTGTCGACGGGTTGTATGTCGGGCGCAAGCATCGCCCCTGACAGCGCGTGGCCGGCCGCCCGGTCAGCTCAGGCGGCCGCCGGTCGGGCGTGCCGGGCGATGCTCATCAGCAGGCCCAGACCGAGCCCGAGGGTCACCATCGCGGTGCCGCCGTACGACATGAAGGGCAGCGGCACGCCCACCACCGGCAGGATGCCCGACACCATGCCCATGTTGACGAAGGCATAGGTGAACAGCATGAGCGTGAGCGCGCCGGCAAGCAGCCGGGCGAAGTCGGTGCCGGCGCGCGCGGCGATCGCCAGCCCGCGGCCGAGCAGGACCAGGTACACGGCCAGCAGCACGAGATTGCCGGCCAGCCCGAACTCCTCGGAGTAGACCGCGAAGATGAAGTCGGTGGTGCGCTCGGGGATGAATTCGAGGTGCGTCTGCGTGCCCTGCATGTAGCCCTTGCCCCAGAACCCGCCCGAGCCGACGGCGATGGTCGACTGGATGATGTGGAAGCCCTTGCCCAGCGGGTCGGAGGTGGGATCGATGAGGGTCAGCACGCGCTGGCGCTGGTAGTCGTGCATCGACGTCCAGAGGACCGGCGCGGCGGCTGCCGTCAGCGCAAGCCCGGCCGCAATCACGCGCCACTGCAGGCCGGCGAAGAAGATGACGAATGCGCCGGCCCCCAGCACCAGCAGCGCGGTGCCGAGGTCGGGCTGACGGGCGATCAGCAGCACCGGCAACGCAAGCAGCCCTGCGGCGATCGCGAAGTCGAACCATCGGCGCAATCCCTCGCGGCGATGGAAGTACCAGGCGAGCATCAGGGGCACCGCGATCTTGAGCAGCTCGGAGGGCTGGATGCGGGTCAGTCCGAGGTCGAGCCACCGGCGCGCGCCCTTGGAGACGTCGCCGACGAGCGCCACCGCGACCAGCAGCACCAGCCCGCCCAGGTAAAGCGGCAGCGCGGCGCGCATCATGGTCGCAGGCGTGAGGTTGGCGGCGACCCACAGCACCCCGAAGGCGACCACCAGATTGCGCACGTGGGTGGTGAAACGGCCGTCGAAGTCGTATGCCGCCGAATGCATGGTGATCAGGCTGAGCGCAACGAGCGCGGCGAGCGCGGCCGACAGCACCGGGTCGAACACCACGACCCGCGGTCGGGCCACCGCCCACAGGCGCTCGAGCGCGATCACGGCGCGGCCCCCCGCGCCGGCGCATCCGCCGGCGTGACCGGCTCGGGCTCGGTGCTCACCGGCACGTCGCGCATCTCGTCCTCGTTGGGTGAGGTTGACGGGCGCCGTGGCGCGGCGCCCGGCTCGCCAGGCAGCCGGCCGAGCAGGTACCAGTCGAACACGCGGCGCGCGATCGGGGCGGCGGCCTGCGCCCCGAAGCCGCCGTTCTCGACGATGACGGCCAGCGCCAGGCGCGGCGCGTCGGCTGGCGCGAAGGCGACGAACAGCGAGTGGTCACGGTGCCGCTCGGCGATGCGGCGCGCGTCGTAGCGCTCGTTCTGGCGAATGCCGATCACCTGCGCGGTACCGGTCTTGCCGGCGGCCACGTATTCGGCGCCGGCGAAGACGCCGCGGCTGGTGCCGAAGCGATTGACGTCGATCATCGCGGCGCGCACCAGCGCCAGGTGCTCAGGCTTGACCGGGATGGCGCGGGGCGGGCCGGCCTCGGTGGGTCGTCGTTCGCGGGTGACCGGATCCTCGATCGCACGAACCAGCCGCGGGCGCATCGCCACGCCGCCATTGGCGAGGGCGGCGGTCGCGTGCGCGAGTTGCAGCATCGTGAACGCGTTGGCTCCCTGGCCGATGCCTATCGACGGGGTCTCGCCGGGCAGCCACCGACGGTTGAAGCGGCGCAGCTTCCAGTCGGACGACGGCAGCACCCCGGCCGCCTCGTGGAGGAGGTCGATGCCCGTGAGCCGGCCGAAGCCCCACGGTGCCATGTAGTCGTGGATCGCATCGACGCCCATCTCGAAGGCGGCGCGGTAATAGTAGGTATCGCTCGAGACGACGATCGACTTGTGCAGGTTGACGCTGCCATGGCCCTCGGGCGAGGAGTCGCGGAAGCGGTGATTGCCCAGCTGGAAGTAGCCCGGGTCGGGATAGGCGGTCTCGGGCTGGCGCACCCCGGTGGCTAGCGCGGCCAGCGCCATGAACGGCTTGTAGGTGGAGCCTGGCGGATAGGTGCCGCGCAAGGCCCGGTTCAGCAGCGGCCGGTCGGGATCCTCGTTGAGGGCCTGCCACGATTGCGGATCGATCCCCTCGACGAACAGGTTGGGGTCGAAGCCCGGTCGCGACACGAAGGCGATCACCTCACCGGTGGCCGGCTCGATGGCCACCATTGCGCCGCGCCGCCCCTCGAACCACTGCTCGATCAGGCGCTGCAGCTTCGCGTCGATGGACAGCACCAGGTGCTCGCCAGGCCGCGCCGGGCGCCGCGCCAGCGTGCGCACGGTGCGCCCGCCGGCCGACACCTCGATTTCCTCGGCGCCGGCCCGCCCGCGCAGGGTGTCCTCCCATGACTGCTCGATGCCGGTCTTGCCAAGGTGCGAAGCGCCGGCGAAGTCGGACAGGCGGTCGGTCTCCTCGAGCCTGCGCTTGTCGTCGACCGACATCCGGCCGATGTAGCCGATGACGTGCGCGGCGCTGTCGCCCTGCGGGTAGGTTCGGGTGGCGCGGGCGCGGATCTCGACACCGGGGAAGCGGAAGCGCGCCGCCGAGAAGCGGGCGAGCTCGCGATCGTCGAGACGGGTGCGGATCGGGATGGCGTCCCAGGTGCGCGAATCCTCGAGCAGCCTGCGAAAGCGCCGGCGGTCGCGCGGCGTGATCTCGATCAGATCGGCAAGGGCATCGATCGTTGCGTCGAGATCGGGCACCTGGTTGGGCACGATCTCGAGGGTGTACACCGACTGGTTGTCGGCAAGGAGCAGGCCGTTGCGATCGAAGATCAGGCCGCGCTGCGGCGGCACCGGCACCAGCGCGATGCGGTTGTCCTCGGCCAGCGCCGAGTAGTTCTCGTGCCGCACCACCTGCAGCCAGCCGAATCGCGCGAGCAGCACCGCGACGCAGGCGATCACCAGCCACCAGGCGACCAGCAGCCGGGTGCGCAGGCGCCGCTGCTCGAGCGCGGGATCGCGAACCTCGGTCATCGGCGATCAGAGCGGCCGGGTCTCGTCGCGCTCGACGGCCCGCCGCTGCGGCGCGAGCAGCAGCGCCTCGGCCAGCGGCCACAGCAGCGCGGCCGTCACCGCCGACAGCAGATAGCCCCAGCCCGGCCAGCCGCTGCCCACGGCGGCCCGGGCCACCAGAGCGAGCAGCTGCGCGGCCAGCAGCAGCGGCAGCACGTGCAGCAGGCGCCCGGTGGGGCCGAACCAGGGCACGCGGCGGTGCAGCGTGATCGCGCCCCAGGACAGCAGGCTGTAGAGCAGCGCGTGCTCGCCGAGCAGCGCCGCCTCGTGGATGTCCATCAGGAGGCCGAAAAGAAACGCGATGCCGAAGCCGACCTGACGCGGCTGGTGGATGTTCCAGAACACCAGCACCAGCGCGAGGAAGTCGGGCATCCAGGCCAGCCGCCCCCAGGGCAGCAGATTGAGCGCGAAGCCCACGACCAGCGAGAAGGCGATGAACGCGCGGCTGGCCGGCAGCAGCACGTACTCGCGACGGGCGGGAGCGGTGTTCACGGCGTTTCGGGGGCGGGGGGCAAGGCGGGCGGCGAGCGGATCAGTCGCGGCCCTTGCGGCGCCGGGGCTCGGCGGGCGCCGGCTCGACGGTCGCCGGCAGGGCCGGACGGTCGACCCGCAGCACCAGCAGCAGCCGGCGCCGGTCGGCCGCGGCGACGGGCTGCGCGAGCACGCGACCGAAGACGCCGGCCGCGCCCGGGGGCTGGATGCGCACCACCCGGCCAACCGGCAAGCCGGGCGGATAGATCCCGTCGAGGCCCGAGGTGATGAGGGTGTCGTCGGGCTGGACGTCGGTGCTCGCGGCGAGAAACCGCAGCTCGAGCAGACCATCGCCGCCGCCGAAGGCGATCGCCCGCTGCCCGGTGCGCGCGATCTCGACCGGCAGGGTGGCGCCGCGATCGGTGAGCAGGGTGACCTCGGCCGACAGCGGCAGCACGCGCGTGACCTGACCGACCACGCCGTCGGCGTCGATCACGGGCTGGCCGGCGAGCAGGCCGTGCTGCATTCCGCGGTCGATCAGGAGCCGGCGCGTGAACGGATCGCGCGCATCGCGCAGCACCTCGGCGATGACCGTGGGCAGCGGCGCGCGCTCGCGTGCGCCGAGCAGCTCGCGCAGCTGCCGGTTCTCGGCGGCGACCTGCTCGGCCTGCAGCAGCATCAGGGCGTTGGTGGCCTCGACCCGGCGCAGTTCGTCGTTGTCGGCGCGCAGCCGCTCGACCCCGGCGAGATGATCGCCGACCCGGTCGCCGAGATCGCGCGGCGCGAGCAGCGCAACCTGCAGCGGATGCAGCACCGTGGCCACGCCCTGACGCAGCGGCGCCAGCGCTCCCATGCGGGAATCGACCACCAGCAGGATGATGGCGAGCACCGCGCAAAGCGCGAGCCTCGCGTGGGCCGACGGCCCCTGGTTGAAGAACGCGGGCGGGCTGCGGTCCATCGCGGCGGCGCCGTCGTCAGTCCGGCAACCGCGCCGGTGTCACTCGCTGGTGAAGATGGTGCCGAGCTTGTCCATGCGCTCGAGCGCCAGCCCGCAGCCGCGCACCACGCAGGTGAGCGGATCCTCGGCGACCAGGACCGGCAGACCGGTCTCTTCCATGAGAAGGCGGTCGAGGTCGCGCAGCAGCGCGCCGCCGCCGGTGAGCATGATGCCGCGCTCGGTGATGTCGGCGCCCAGCTCCGGCGGGGTCTGTTCGAGGCCGATCTTGACCGCCGAGACGATCTGGTTGAGGGGATCGGTGAGCGCCTCGAGGATCTCGTTGGAGGATACGGTGAAGCTGCGCGGTATGCCCTCGGAGAGGTTGCGACCCTTGACCTCCATGTCGCGCACCTCCGAGCCGGGGAAGGCCGAACCGATGGTCTTCTTGATCGCCTCGGCGGTCTGTTCGCCGATCAGCATGCCGTAGTTGCGGCGGATGTAGTTGACGATGGCCTCGTCGAACTTGTCGCCGCCGACGCGCACCGAACCCTTGTAGACCATGCCGCCCAGCGAGATGACACCCACCTCGGTGGTACCGCCGCCGATGTCGACGACCATCGAGCCGGAGGGCTCGGAGACCGGCAGCCCGGCGCCGATGGCCGCGGCCATCGGCTCCACGAGGAGGTAGTCCGGCGAGGCGCCGG
>JBILUW010000167.1:0-8511 GCA_044370795.1 Burkholderiaceae bacterium | reverse complement strand
CGTCCTTGCCGAAATTGAGCCAGGCGAACCAGGCGCTGGCCTGCCCGGGCGCAGCGCCCGCGATGCGCGGCGAACTCGCGCGGGCCGGGTCGCCGGCGGGCGCCTCGAGCTTGAGCACCGAGGCGCCGAAATCGGCGAACAGGCGGGCGCAGTACGCGCCGGCCGGCAGCTCGCCGAGCTCGAGCACCCGCAGCCCGCCAAAGGGCGCGGCAAGGCCGCGCGGCACCTGCGCATCGATCGCCACGGACACCCTCCCTGGTGCGCGCGCCTGCGCGCCGGGGATTCCCGGCCTGCGGCCCGCTCGGTTCGCTATGGAGCGGATGAGAGAAGCACGCGACGCGCGGAGGTGTCAACGCGCGCGGGCAGCCGGCGTTCCGAGGTCTGCCGCGCGGCCCTGCCGATTCCGGACAGCGCGCCGCGACCTCAGACCCGGAAACCGCGGCCCTGGAACGGATAGGCGGGATCGTGATAACCCGGCGTGGAGGCATGCCCGGGCACGACGAGTGCGTCGACCGCCCGCTCGTCGGCCTCGCTCCAGGGCAGATCCTCGGCGCCGAAGTAGTCGAGCCACTGCGCCAGGGTGCGGGGGCCCGCGATCACCGAGTGCACGTGCGGGTTGGCCAGTACCCAGGCCACGGCAAAGCGCGACAGCGGGACGCCGCGGGCCTCGGCATGCGCGGCCAGGCGCTGGGCAACCGCCAGCGACTCCTCGCGCCATTCGGTCTCCATCATGCGCCGGTCGCGGCGGCCGGCACGGGTGTCGGCGGGAGGCGCAGCGCCCGGCACGTACTTCCCGGTGAGCACGCCTCGGGCCACGGGGCTGTAGGGGACCACCCCCAGGCCGTAATGCGCGCAGGCGGGCAGCAGCTCGACCTCGGGCATGCGGTTGAGCAGGTTGTAGTAGGGCTGGCAGGCGCTGGGGCGCGGCATGCCGATCGCATCGGCCAGCCGCACCGCCTCGGCGATGCGCCAGGCACGAAAGTTCGACAGGCCCCAGTAGCGGATCTTGCCGGCGCGCAGCAGGTCATCGAGGCCGCGCAGCGCTTCCTCGAGATTGTCCTGCTCGAAGTCGCGGTGCAGGTAGTAGAGGTCGATGTGGTCGGTGCCCAGACGCCGCAGGCTGTCGTCGGCGGCCCGCATCAGCCACTTGCGCGACCAGCGCCACTGGTTGCGGGCCTCGCCCATGCGGTTGCCGACCTTGGTGGCGAGCACCCAGTCGTGGCGGTCGGCCGCGATCAGCCGGCCGACCATCGCCTCGCTGGCGCCGCGGGTGTAGACGTCGGCGGTATCGATGAAATTGACGCCCCGATCACGGGCTGCCGCCACGATCTCGGCGGCCTGCGGCTCGGCAGTCTGGTCGGCGAACATCATGGCGCCCAGACACAGCGCGGACACCTCCAGGTTGCTGCTGCCTAGTCGGCGGTATTTCACGGGCGGGCTCCCAATGGACGCAAGCCCGCATGGTAGCCCGGCCGATCAGTCGCGGTGTTCGCGCATGCGCTCGCTAAGCCGCTTGCGAGCGCGATGCAGCCGCACCCAGCAGTTGGCCTCGCTGATACCCAGGCGGCGGCAGACCTCGTCGGTGGGCAGGCCGTCGATCGCCTGCAGCACGAACACCTCGCGCAACGTGGGCGGCAGGGCGTCGATCTCACGCACCAGGTGCGCGCGCATGCGCCGACGCGAGACCTCCACCAGCGGGTCCTGGGCCTCGGAGGCCTCGAGAGCGGCCAGCCCGCCGGGCAGCCCTTCGGCCTGCGGCACACCTTCGGATTCCTCGTCGGTCTCCTGGCGCACGTAGCGCGATTCGCGCCGGAAAACGTCCTGGATCTTGTGATTCAGGATGCCGATCAGCCAGGTGCGCAGGGCCGACTTGCCCTGAAAGCCGTCGCGGCTGGCCAGCGCCGCGAGCAGCGCCTCCTGCACGGCGTCCTCGGCGAGATCCTCGTCGCGGATGCGCCGGCGCGCGAACCGCAGCATCGCGCCACGGTGCTCGCTGAGCTCGGCGGCGGCGGCGCGTGGCGCCGGCGCGGCGAAGACTGCGGAAGACAGAACGGCGGCGCTCATGACACTCCTCGACGGTGGAAAGCGATACGGTTCGGGGAGTGTCGGCGGCCGGTCTTACGCGGCCATCACCCGCAGATCACGTTTTCATCACGAAAGCCCCTGTTCGCCGCCGCGACCAAAGACGAAAATCAGGCCTCGACCATGCTCAGCCCCACCCTTGCCGACCCCCCGATGGACCGCCACATCCTTGTCGTCGAAGACCAGAAGGACATTGCCGAGCTGATCGCGCTGCATCTGCGCGATCTCGGCCACACGGTCGACTGCGTGCATGACGGCGGCCGCGGGCTCGACTCGGCGCGCAGCGGCCGCTACGACCTGATCGTGCTCGACCTGATGCTGCCGGTGCGCGACGGGCTCGACGTCGTGCGCACGCTGCGCATCGATCGGATCGACACACCGGTGCTGATGCTGACCGCGCGCTCGGGCGAGATCGACCGCGTGCTCGGCCTGGAGCTGGGCGCCGACGACTACCTCACCAAGCCTTTCTCGATCCCCGAGCTGCAGGCACGGGTCAAGGCGATCCTGCGCCGCATCGACCGCCAGCAGGCGAGCACGCCGGCCGAGCCGAGCGAGCGGCTGGTGGTGCGCGAGCTCGAGATCGACCCGGCCAGCCGCGAGGTGCGGGTGGGCGGGCGTCCGGTGGGCCTGACGGCGCGCGAATTCGATCTGCTGCTGCACTTTGCCCGCAACCCGGGGCGCGCCTTCACGCGGCTGCAGCTGCTCGACGCGGTCTGGGGAACCACCTTCGAGGGCTACGAGCACAACGTCAACACCCACATCAACCGGCTGCGGGGCAAGATCGAGGCCGACCCGGCCGATCCGCGCTATGTGCTGACGGTGCGCGGCGTCGGCTATCGCTTCACCGACCCGCGGATCGACGGCGGGCGCGGGGCGGAGGCACGGTGAAGTCGCTGCGCTTCCGGGTGCTGGCGCTGGTCGCGAGCTTCGGCTTCCTGACGGCCGGGCTGCTCGCGGCCATACTCTTCACGTCGGTGCGCGGCTACTACATCGACCTGTCGTCGGAGCGGGCGGGCAGCTTCGCCGAGCGGGTGCTCGAGATGCACCCCGACCTGTGGTCGACCTACGCCCGCGACCCCGAGGCCTTCTCGGGCCGGATGCGCGAGTACGTGCTCTATTCGCCCAACACCGGCCTGTACCTGCTCGACGACACCGGCCGGGTCCTGGCCACGGCCGGCGATCCGCGGGAGTTCTGGCGCACCGAGGCGATCGACCTCGGCCCGGTGAAGGCGGCCTGGGCCAGCCGCTCCGACGAGCCGGTGTTCGCCGCCGATCCCGACGAGCGCGGCCGGCGCTGCCTGGTGGCCGCCCGCCCGGTGGTGCGCGACGGCGCCGTGATGGGCTGGCTGTACGTGGCGGCCCGCTCGGCCAGTCTGGCCGCCCAGACGCCCGAGCTGCTGCGCAGCTACGCGCTGCGCACCGCGATCACCGTCGCTCTCATGACACTCGCGCTGGGCGTGCTGCTCACCATCGCCACGATGGCCCTGCTCACCCGTCCGCTGATCGAGCTCACGCGCGTCGTCGAGGGTGTGCGCGACGCCGACTTCGCCGAAGGCATGAGCGGGCTGCTGGTGCCCAATTGCGGGCGCAACGACGAGGTCGGGCGCCTGTCACGCACCTTCCGCGAGACCATCGACCGCCTGCACCTGGAGGCCTCGCGAGCGCGCGACAACGACACGCGCCGACGCGAGATGGTGGCCAGCGTGTCACACGACCTGCGCACTCCGCTCACCGCCCTGGTCGGACTGCTCGACACCATCCGCATCAAGGGCGAGTCGATGAGCCCCGCCGAGCAGTCCGATTACGTCGCGCGCGCGGCCGACAATGCGCAGCACCTGAAGCGGCTGACCGACGCGCTCAACGAGCTGTCGCGGCTGGACAGCCCGGAGTTCCGCGCCCATCCGGAGCCCATCGCCATCGGCGAGCTGGCCGACGACGTGGTGCAGCGCCACCTCGCGCGCGCCCGCGAGGCCGGGCTTGCGCTGACCATCGACTATCCGGACGGGCTGCCGCTCGCGCCGGTCGATGCGGCGCTGATCGAACGCGCGCTGGCCAACCTGCTCGACAATGCGCTGCGGGTCACGCCGGCGGGCGGGCAGGTTCGGGTGCAGGTGCGCCACGACGCCGCCGGCCTGCGTCTGGAGGTGTCGGACACCGGCCCCGGAGTCGCGCCCGAGGATCAGCCCCGCGTGTTCGAGCGCTTCTATCAGGCAGCGCGCCACCGCGAGCTTCGTGGCAGCTCGGGGCTGGGCCTGGCCATCGTGCGGCGCGTGGCCGAACTGCACGGCGGGCGCGCGGGGCTGCGCAGCCGCCCCGGCGAGGGCGCCACGTTCTTCATCGAACTGCCGCAGGCGAGCTGAGCCGCTGCAGCCCCAGCAGCGCGGCGCCAGCGACCATCACTGCCGCGCTGGTGGCGGCCAGACCGCCGAGCGAGCCCCACACCAGCGGCACCAGCAGGCCAGCGGCCAGCCCGTTGGCCAGGCTCTGCACGAACCCCTGGCACGACGAGACCATCCCCCGCCGCTCGGGGGCCAGATCGATCAGCATCAGCTGCAGCGCGGGCATGGCGATCGCCAGGCCGAAGGTGCAGGCGACCAGCGGCAGCACCGCCCAGGGCAGCCGCCCGGGAATCAGCGCGACCAGCGCGAGGTTGGCCAGCGCCGATGCCGCCAGGATGCCCAGGCCCAGCCGGACGCTGGCGCCCGGCGCCAGCCGGCCGGCCAGCCGCGAGGCGGCGAAGGCGCCGCCCACCGTGCCCACCGTGAAGGGCACGAACAGCCAGTGGAACTCGGTCGGCGCAAGCTTCAGATGGTCGATGAGGAAGGCCGGCGCGGCCATCACGTAGATGAAGAAGCTCTGGAACAGCAGGCCGAGTGCCAGCGCCAGGCGCCAGAACGCGGGCTGGCGGAACACCGACAGGTAGCCACGCGCCATCGCGACCGGGTGCAGGCTCTGGCGCCGCTGCGGCGGCAGCGTCTCGGGCAGCCATCGCCACACCGCGATCACCAGCACGACCGCCATCAGCGCGAGGAAAGCGAAGATCGCGCGCCAGCCCATCCAGAGGTCGAGCAGGCCGCCGATCATCGGCGCGATTGCCGGCGCGAGCGCGAACACCATCATCGACTGGGACATGAGGCGCTGGGCATCGGCGCCCTGGGCAACATCGCGCGCGATCGCCCGGCCGATCGCCAGGCCGGCCCCGCCGACGGCGCCCTGCAGCGCGCGCCACACCCACAGGGCCTCGATGCTGCCGGCCGTCGCGGCGCCGACGCTGGCCACCGCGAAGACGGCGAAGGCGGCGAGCAGCACGCGGCGGCGACCGAGCGCATCGGACAGCGCGCCGTGCCACAGCGTCATGGCCGCGAACGCGAGCAGGTAGATGGAGAGGGTCTGCTGCACCTGCGCCGGCGTGGCGCCGAGGTCGCGACCGATCGCGGGCATGGCCGGGAGGTAGGTGTCGATCGCGAAGGGGCCGAGCGAGCCCAGTGCCGCGATCAGGAACACGAAGCGCCGGGGAGCGGGACCAGGCGCGACGCCGGCCGATGCGGGAGAGTCGGGCACGGGCGCACTATAATCGAAGGTTTACGTCTTCACGCGCCCTGCCCGGCGCCCGCACCCGATGACCAAGCCCGACAAGCGTATCGACAAGGTAGTGCTCGCCTATTCGGGCGGCCTGGACACCTCGGTGATCCTGAAGTGGCTTCAGGATGAGTACCACTGCGAGGTGATCACCTTCACCGCCGACATCGGCCAGGGCGAAGAACTCGAGCCGGCGCGCGACAAGGCCCGCAAGTTCGGCGTCAAGAAGATCTACATCGAGGACCTGCGCGAGGAGTTCGTGCGCGACTTCGTCTTCCCGATGTTTCGCGCCAACACCGTCTACGAGGGCGAGTATCTGCTCGGCACCTCGATCGCCCGGCCCCTGATCGCCAAGCGGCTGGTCGAGATCGCGCGCGCCGAGCGCGCCGATGCCATCTCCCACGGCGCCACCGGCAAGGGCAACGACCAGGTCCGCTTCGAGCTCGGCGCCTACGCGCTGATGCCCAACGTGCGCATCATCGCGCCCTGGCGCGAATGGGACCTGCTCTCGCGCGACAAGCTGCTCGCCTACGCCGACCAGCACGGCATTCCGGTCGACTACAAGAAGCGCAAGGGCGAGGCGCCGTTCTCGATGGACGCCAACCTGCTGCACATCTCCTACGAGGGCGGCGTGCTCGAGGATCCGTCGCGCGAGCCGCCGGCCAAGGGCATGTGGCGCCTGACCGTCCCGGTCGAGAAGGCGCCCTCGCGCCCCGAGGACGTCGAGCTCGAGTTCCGCCATGGCGACCTGGTCGCGATCAACGGCAAGGCCATGAAGCCGCACGAGCTGCTCGCCGAGCTCAACCGCCTGGGTGGCCGCCACGGCGTGGGGCGTCTCGATCTCGTCGAGAACCGCTACGTCGGCATGAAGTCGCGCGGCTGCTACGAGACCCCCGGCGGCACCGTCCTGCTGCGGGCGCATCGCGCGATCGAGTCGCTGACTCTCGATCGCGAGGTCGCCCACCTCAAGGACGACCTGATGCCGCGCTACGCGAGCCTGGTCTACAACGGCTACTGGTGGTCGCCCGAGCGGCAGGCGCTGCAGGTGCTCATCGATCACACCCAGCGCCGGGTCAACGGCTTCGTCACGTTGCGGCTCTACAAGGGCAACGTGATCGTCGTGGGTCGCCGCTCCGACGACTCGCTGTTCGACATGAAGATCTCCACCTTCGATGACGACGGCGGCGCCTACAACCAGGCCGATGCCGGCGGCTTCATCAAGCTCAATGCGCTGCGCATGCGCATCGCGGCGAACAAGGCCGCGGCCAGGCCGGCGCGCGCCGCCGCCGCCAAAGCCGCATCGAAGGCGGCCGCATCGAAGGCGGCCGCGCCGGCTCCGGCCACCCGCGCCCGGGCGCGCAAGGCGGGCGCCTGAGCCTGCTGACCGTCCAGGCGGCCGAACTCGCGTTCGGCCACCATGCGCTGCTCGACCGGGTCGACCTCGCCGTCGAATCCGGCGAGCGCATCGGCCTGATCGGCCGCAACGGCACCGGCAAGTCCTCGCTGCTCAAGGCAATCGCCGGCCAGATCGCCCTCGACGCCGGCGAGATCCGGCTCGCGGGCGCCGCCAGAGTCGCCTACCTCCCGCAGGAGCCCGAGTTCGCCGCGGGGCTCGATGCGCGCGGCGCGATCGCCGCGGCACTCGAGGCCGACGTCGACGACGACCAGCGCTGGTCGGTCGCGCACCGCGTCGACGCCGTCCTGACGCGCTTCGGGCTCGATGGCTCCCAGCCGATCGAGATCCTGTCGGGCGGCCAGCGCAAGCGGGTGGCGCTGGCCTGCGCGATGGTGCGCGAGCCCGACCTGCTGCTGCTCGACGAGCCGACCAACCACCTCGACATCGAGGCGATCGTCTGGCTGGAAGGGGTGCTGCGCGCCTTCCGCGGCGCGGTCCTCACCATCACCCACGACCGGCGCTTCCTCGATGCGGTGGTCACGCGCATCGTCGAGCTCGACCGCGGGCAGTTGCGCAGCTACCCGGGCAACTTCGCGGCCTACCAGCGCCGCAAGGCCGACGAGCTCGCCGCCGAGGCGCTCGAGCGCGCGCGCTTCGACAAGCTGCTCTCGCAGGAGGAGGTCTGGATCCGCAAGGGCGTCGAGGCGCGGCGCACGCGCAACGAGGGGCGGGTGCGCAGGCTGCAGGCGCTGCGGACGCAGCGCGAGGCCCGGCGCGAGCGCATGGGCCGCGCGCGGCTCGAGGTCGACGCCGGCGAGCGCTCCGGGCGCCTGGTGGCCGAGCTCGAGGGCGTCTCGGTCAGCTTCGGCGGGCGCACGGTGCTGCGCGATGTCGACTGCCTGGTACAGCGCGGCGACCGGGTCGGCATCGTCGGGCCCAACGGCGCAGGCAAGACCACGCTGCTGCGCACGCTGCTGGGCGAGCAGGCGCCCACGGCGGGCCGGGTGCGCCTGGGCACGGGCCGGCAGGTCGCCTACTTCGACCAGTTGCGCGAGCAGCTCGACCCCGAGGCAAGCGTCGCCGCCACCATCTCGCCCGGCTCCGACTGGGTCGAGATCGCCGGCCAGCGCATGCACGCGATGAGCTATCTCGAACGCTTCCTGTTCGAGCCGGCACGGGCGCGCTCGCCAGTGCGCACCCTGTCGGGCGGCGAGCGCAACCGGCTGCTGCTGGCGCGCCTGTTCGCGCGCCCGGCCAATGTCCTGGTGCTCGACGAGCCCACCAACGACCTCGACATCGACACCCTCGAGCTGCTCGAGGAGCTGCTCGCCGACTACGCCGGCACTCTGCTGCTGGTCAGCCACGACCGCGCCTTCCTCGACGCCGTGGTCACCCAGACCCTCGCGAGCGAAGGCGACGGGCGCTGGCTCGAGTACGCCGGCGGCTGGAGCGAC
>JBILUW010000015.1:0-27387 GCA_044370795.1 Burkholderiaceae bacterium | reverse complement strand
GTTGCGGTCCGAGCCCCGGACACGGCCGATGGTGTGGGCGTCGAGCCGCTCGACCTCGAGCGCGCAGGTGCTGGTGCAGTCGTGGGGGCACACCGAGGGAACGATCTCGATCGGCGGGCGGGCGGCGATGGTGGTGTTCATGGCGAGCGCAAGCATACCCGGCAGCGGACCGGCCGACGACGGGCCGCGCCACGGCGCTCGCGCCGGGATGCGACACTGCGGGCTGCGCGATGACCCGACACGATACCCCCGCCACCCTGCGGATGCTGCCTGTGCTGGCGGTCGGCGCGTTCGCCAGCCAGGCCTCGATCCGGATGGCCGACCCGATGCTGCCGCAGCTCGCGCACGAGTTCGGCACGCGGGTGACCGATCTCTCGGGGGTCATCACCGCGTTCGCGCTCGCCTATGGCCTGATGCAGATCGTCTACGGGCCACTCGCCGACCGGCTGGGCAAGCTGCGCGTGATCGGCTGGGCGACCGCGGCCGCGAGCCTGGGCTCGGCGGCCTGCGCGCTGGCCACCGGCGTGGACAGCCTCACGCTGCTGCGGCTGCTCACCGGCGCGGCCTGCGCCAGCCTGATCCCGCTGGCGCTGGCCTGGATCGGCGACAACGTGCCCTACGCGAACCGGCAGGCGACGCTGGCGCGCTTCATGATCGGCTCGACGCTGGGCATCGTCTTCGGGCAGGTGGCCGGGGGGCTGTTCGCCGACACGCTGGGCTGGCGCTTCGGCTTCGTGTTGCCGGCGCTCGTGTTCGCCGGGGTCGCCTGGGTGCTGCTGCGCGAGGGCGAGCGAGCGCCGGGCGCCGCGCCTGCGGCCACGCAGGCCGACGGCGTGACCGGCGCCAGCACGGGCGCTGGCGCCGCGGGCGCGCCGGCCGCAGCGCTGGCCGCGTTCGGCGAGGTGCTGCGCTCGGGCTGGGCGCGCACCATGCTGCTGCTGGTCTTTCTCGAGGGCGCGCTCAACTTCGGGGTGCTGGCGCTGATGCCCGCATGGCTGCACGAGCGGCACGGCCTGAGCCTGTGGCAGGCCGGCATGGCGGCGGCGGGCTACGGGCTGGGCGGGCTCGGCTACGCGCTGCTCAGCCCCTGGCTGGTGCCACGTCTGGGCGAGCGCGGCCTCGTGATCGCGGGCAGCACGCTGCTGTGCGCCGGCATGGCCGCGGTGGGCGGGCCGCACTGGCCGATCGAGGCGCTGAAATCGCTGGTGATGGGCATCGGCTTCTTCATGCTCCACGGCACGATGCAGACGCTGGCCACGCAGATGGTGCCCAGTCTGCGCGGAACGGCGATCTCGGCCTTCGCGCTCGCGCTGTTCGCCGGGCAATCGATCGGGGTGGCCATCGTCGCCCGCGCCAGCGACACGGTGGGCTACGAACTCGTGCGCCTGGGCGGCGCCGCCGGGATGCTGCTGCTGGGCGCCACGCTGGCCGTGCTGCTGTGGCGGCGCGCCCGACGCATGCCGGGCGCCTGAGCCGGGTCGCAGCCGGCCGCGGCCCGTTCCGGGCCTACACTTCGCGCATGACCGCGGCCATCCGAAACCGCTGGCGAACCTGGTTCGCCGACTCGCCGCTGCGCGAGGCGCCTTTTCGCGACTACTACCTCGGCGGCCTGGGCGTGTCGCTCGCCTTCACGATGCAGGCGACGATGGCGGCCTGGCTGATGGCCACGCTCACGCCCTCGGCGCTGATGGTCGCGCTGGTGCAGACGGCCAGCACCGCCCCGGCGCTGGCGCTGGGCCTGGTGGCCGGCGCGCTGGCCGACCTGTTCGACCGCCGCCGCATCATCCTCATCACCCAGATCCTGGTGTGCGCCAGTCTGCTGCTGCTGGGCGCGACGGCGCTGCTGGGCATGATCGGCCCGGGCACGCTGCTCGCCCTCACCTTCCTGATCGGCGGCGCCTTCCTGCTCGCCACGCCGGCGCAGCAGGCCAGCGTCAACGAACTGGTCTCGCGCGAGCACCTGCCGCGCGCGGTGGCCCTGGGCGCGGTGTCGTTCAACATGGCCCGTGCCGTGGGGCCGGCGCTCGCCGGCGCGGTCGCCGCGCTGCTCGGCGCGGGCAGCGCCTTCCTGGTGGCGGCCGCCTGCGTCGTGCCCTTCATCCTCGTGGTGCGCGGCTGGAAGGTGCGCGAGCCCACGCTGCCGGGCGTGCCCGAGAAGCTGCTGTCGGGCGTGCTCAGCGGGCTGCGCTTCGCCCGGCACACGCCGGCGATGCGCGCGCTGGTGCTGCGCAACGTCACCTTCTGCGTGGCGGGGGCGAGCTTCTGGGCGCTGCTGCCGGTGATCGCCCGCGACCAGCTCGCGATGGGCGCCGGCGGCTTCGGTCTGCTGTCGGCCGCCTTCGGCCTGGGCGCGGTCGCCGGCGCGCTCTGGATACCGCGCCGGTTGCGCCGCATCGACCTCGATCGCGTGGTCCGCCAGGGCGTGCTGCTCTGGATCGCCTCGGTGGTGGTGGTGGCCGCCTCGCACATCCCCGTCATCGCCCTGATCGGCGCGCTGGGGGTGGGCGTGGCCTGGGTCAGCGTGCTTGCCGGCCTGTCGGCGGGCACGCAGAGCACCGCGCCCGCCTGGGTGCGCGCGCGCGCGGTATCGGTCACGCTGGTGGCCGTGCAGGCCAGCCTCGCGCTGGGCAGCGCCTGGTGGGGGGCGGTGGCCAGCCTGGCCGGCACGCAGGTGGCGCTGGTGCTGTCGGCGGCCACCATGCTCGCGCTGCGCTTCGTCGACCGGCGCTTTCCGGTGGCCTTGGGCAGCGAGGCGCAGGTCACCACCGGCGTGCAGCTGCCCGACATCGCGATGGCCATCGAACCGATGCCGCACGACGGGCCGGTGCTGGTGCAGCTCGAGTACCGCATCGACCCCGACAACGAGGCCGGGTTCCTGCGCGCGATCCACGCCGTGGAGCCCACCCGCCGGCGCAACGGCGCAGCGAGCTGGCGGGTCTATCGTGACGTCGGCGAGGCGGGCCGCTTCGTGGAGCGCTTCGTGATCGCCTCGTGGGCCGAGTACGTGCGGCTGCGCATGCGCATGACCTTCGCCGACCGCGAGATCCAGGACCGGGTGGCGCTGTTCCAGCGCGAAGGGGTGCCGGTGCGGGTGTCACGGCTGATCGGGGTGAACCCCGACGACGCGCCCCCCGACGACCGGGAGTCGGGGATCAGCTGAGCCGCCGATCCCCGGGCGCGGAGCGGGCGCCGCGGGGCGTGCGCCCCCGCGGCCGCCCCGCGATGCAAGAGTCAGGCGGCGGCGCCGAAGCCCGCGATGGCCTTGACCTCGAGATACTCCTCGAGACCGAAGCGGCCCCACTCGCGGCCGTTGCCCGACTGCTTGTAGCCGCCGAAGGGCGCGGTGCGCTCGTTGGGCGAGCCGTTGAGGTTCACGTTGCCGGCGCGGATCGCGCGCGCGACGCGGCGCACCCGCTCGGGCGCGCCGCCCGAGACGTAGCCGGCCAGGCCGTAGGGCGTGTCGTTGGCGATGCGGATCGCGTCGTCATCGTCCTTGTAGCCCATGATCGAGATCACCGGGCCGAAGATCTCCTCGCGGGCGATCGTCATGTCGTTGGTGACGTTGGCGAACACCGTGGGCCGCACGTAGTAGCCCTTGTCGTAGCCCTCGGGACGGCCCGGGCCGCCGGCGACCAGCGTGGCGCCTTCCTCGATGCCCTTCTTGATCAGGGCCTGGATCTTCTCGTACTGGATGCCCGAGACCACCGGACCGATGTTGCTGTCGGCCGCGCGCGGGTCGCCGGCGCGGGTCTTGTCGGCCACGGCCTTGGCGATGGCGATGACCTCGTCCATCTTGCCCTGCGGCACCAGCATGCGGGTGGGCGCGTTGCACGACTGACCCGAGTTGTTGAACACGTGGGCCACGCCGCCGCCGACGGCCTTCTGCAGGTCGGCATCCTCGAGGATGACGTTGGGCGACTTGCCGCCGAGCTCCTGGCTGACGCGCTTGACGGTGGTGGCGGCGCGCTGGGCGACGTCGATGCCGGCGCGGGTGGAGCCGGTGAACGAGATCATGTCGATGCCCGGATGACCGCTCATCGCGGCGCCGACTTCCTGGCCCAGGCCGTTGATGAGGTTGAACACGCCCGGCGGTACGCCGGCCTCGTGCATCACTTCGGCGAAGATCAGCGCCGACGAGGGCGTGAACTCGGAGGGCTTGAGGATCATGGTGCAGCCGGCCGCCAGCGCGGGCGCGACCTTGCAGGTGATCTGGTTGAGCGGCCAGTTCCAGGGGGTGATCATGCCGACCACGCCGATGGCCTCGCGCACGATCATGGCCGAGCCGAGCTGCTCCTCGAAGTGGTAGTTCTTGAGGACGTCGAGGGTGGACACGATGTGGCCCAGACCGGCGCCGGCCTGCACCTTCTCGGCGAACGTCAGCGGCGCGCCCATCTCGTCGGAGATGGCGGCACCGATGTCCTTCATGCGCGACTTGTAGACCTCGACGATGCGGGTGAGCAGCGCGACGCGCTCCTCGCGGCTGGTCTGGGAGAAGGTTTCGAAGGCGCGGCGGGCCGCGACGACCGCCTTGTCGACGTCGGCCGCCGAACCCAGGGCGATGTCGTACATCGCCTGCTCGTTGGCGGGGTTGACCACGGGACGGCTCTTGGGCGTCACGGGGTCGACCCAGGCGCCGTCGATGTAGAACTTCATGCGTTGAACCATCGGAATCCTCTCTTGGGGGTCGGACACGAAATCGGGCCGGGCGCAGGCGCTGACGCCGCGCGGGGTGCGGGACCCCGGATTTTCGCACGATCGCCGCTGTGCCGCGCTGCGCCGCGCGCCCGCGCGGTCCGCGCCGTGCCGATCGGACGGGCACCGGCATGGCCGCGGCGGCGCGCTCCTGCGATGATCGGCGCCTGACCCCCTCGGAAGATCCCATGCGGAAAGCCTTCGCCGGACTGCGCGTCCTCGACTTCTCCACCACCATCGCCGGTCCGCACTGCAGCCGGCTGCTCGCCGACATGGGCGCCGAGGTGATCAAGATCGAAGCGCCCGAGGGCGACATGATGCGCACCCGCCCGCCACTGCGCGCCGGCGCGAGCACCGCCTTCGGCCAGCTCAACGCCGGCAAGAAGAGCGTGGTGCTCGATCTCAAGAGCGCCGCCGCCCAGGACGCGGTGCGCGCGCTGGTGGCCGGGGCCGACATCCTGCTCGAGAACTTCCGCCCGGGCGTGATGAAGCGCCTGAACCTCGACTACGACAGCCTCGCCCCGCTCAACCCGCGGCTGATCTACTGCGCGATCTCGGGCTACGGCCAGAGCGGCCCGTCGTCGCAGCTGCCGGCCTACGCGCCGGTCATCCACGCCGCCGCCGGCTACGACCTCACCCACCTCGCCTACCAGGAGGGCCGCACCCGGCCCGACTACTGCGGCATCTTCGTGGCCGACATCGCCTCGGGCGCCTATGCCTTCGGCGCCATCGCCACCGCGCTGCACCAGCGGCACGTGACCGGCCAGGGCCAGTTCGTCGACGTGTCGATGCTCGAGACCATGCTCGGCTTCACGCTCAGCGAGGTGCAGGCCGCGCAGTTCGAGGTGCCGCCGATGGGCCGGCCGATGTTCGGGCCGCTGGCCTGCGCCGACGGCTACCTGATGGTGGCGGTGGCCAGCGAGAAGACCTTCCAGTCGCTGTGCGAGGCGGCGGGCCACCCCGAGTGGATCACCGACCCGCGCTTTGCGGCCTACGTCGCGCGCCGCGGCAACTGGGGCGACTTCATGACGCTGGCCGAGGCCTGGTCGGGCGCCCTCACGGTGGCGCAGTGCCAGGCGATCTTCGATGCGCATGGCGTGCCGTGCTCACCCTACCGCACGGTGGCGCAGGCGCTGGCCGACCCGCAGATCGCGCACCGTGACGCGCTGGCCGAGGTGCACGACGCCGGCGGCAGCTTCCGGATCATGAACCCGCCCTTCCGCTTCTCGCAGGCCGACACCCGCACCGGAGAGCGCTCGCCGGCGCTGGGCGAGCACACCGAGGCGGTGCTGCGCGCGGCGGGTCTGGACGACACGGCGATCGCCGCGCTGCGGCCGGCCGGCCGGCAAGGCGCCTGAGAGCGCCCGCCCGCTGGGCGCCGGGCCCGCGCAGCCGGCCTGCGGCGACGGCTGCCCCGAGGCGACGGCCGCCCTGACGAGCCGGGCCCGCGCAGCCGCCGACTCAGAGCCCGACCAGGACGGCGCGCAGCTTGCCGGCGATCTCGTCGATGTGGTGGCGCTCGGCGATGAAGGGCGGCGCGACGATCAGCGCATCGCCGGTGCTCTTGAGGTTCAGGCCGGCGTCGTAGAGGCGCTTTTGCGCCTCATGGCCACGCGCCCCGGGCGTGCCGTCGAGCGCGACGTCGATCGCGGCCATCATGCCGTAGCCGCGGATGTCGGTGACGATGGGCAGATCGCGCAGCGCGAACATCGCGTCGAGGAAGTACGGGCTCATGGCCGCCGCGCGCTCGATCAGCCGCTCGTCGCGGAAGATGTCCATCATGGCCAGGCCGGCGGCGCAGGCCGCCGGATGCGCCGAGTAGGTGTAGCCGTGGAAGAACTCGACGCCGCGCTCGGGGCCGGCGTCGGTGATGGCCTGATAGATGTCGCGGCGGGCCGCCACCGCGCCCATGGGCTGCGCGCCATTGGTGAGCGCCTTGGCCATGGTCAGCAGGTCGGGAGTCACGCCGAAGGCCTGGGCGCCGAAGTTCGCACCCAGGCGGCCCCAGCCGGTGATCACCTCGTCGAAGACCAGCAGGATGCCGTGCGCGTCGCAGATCGCCCGCAGGCGCTCGAGGTAGCCCACCGGCGGCGGCAGGCAGCCGTACGAACCGGCGACCGGCTCGACGAACACCGCCGCGATGTTCTCGCCGCCATACAGCTGGCAAAAACGCAGCAGGTCGTCGGCCAGGTCGGCGCCGTGCTCGGGCTGGCCGCGGGCAAAGCGGTTCTGAGGCAGCGCGGTGTGGCGCATGTGGTAGACCCCGGGCAGCCCCGGGCCGAAGGCGCGCCGGTTGTTGACCATGCCGCCCAACGCCACCCCGCCCATGTTGACGCCGTGATAGGCGCGCTCGCGGCTGACGAAGAGCTGGCGCTGCGGCTGGCCGCGCACCCGGTGGAACATCAGGGCCATCTTCATGGCGGTGTCCACCGCCTCGGAGCCGGAGTTCACGAAGAACACCCGGTCGAGGCCGGCCGGCGTGTACTCGGCCACGCGCCGCGCGAGCTCGAACGACTTCGGATGCGCTCGCAGGAAGGGCGCGACGAAGTCGAGGCTGGCGAGCTGCTCGTGCACCGCCCGCGCGATCTCGGGCCGGCAGTGGCCGGCGGCCACGCAGAACAGGCCCGAGGAGGCGTCGATCACCTCGAGGCCGTCGGGCGTGTAGCAGTACATGCCCTCGGCGCGCACGAACATCCGCGGCTCGCGCTTGAACTCCTTGTTCGGCGAGAACGGCATCCAGTAGGCGTCGTGGGCGGTGGCGGCGTCGGTCTCGAGATGGGCGAGCAGCGGTTCGGTATGTCCCATGGCGACTCTCCGGGGCGGCGGGGGGCGCTTGGCAGCGCCGAGTCCGGCAGGATATCGTGCGCCGGCGCCTGCCGCACCCGGCTGCCTGGCGCGCGCCCTGCCCGACGTTGTCCTCGCCCCCTCCCATACCCAAACCGACGCCCGCCCCTGAGCCCGGCCCTGCGGCAGCGCTCGCACCGGCAGCGCTCGCACCGGCAGCGCCCGCACCGGCAGCGCCCGCGCGCGCGCTGGCCGTCACGCTGGTCGTCCAGACGCTGGCCGCCGGCGCCCTCACCTGCCCGTCGGTGCTGGCGCCGGTGGTTGCCGGCGAGATCGGCGTGGGCGCGCAGCACGTCGGCTGGCTGATCAGCGTCGCCTACCTCACGGCGATGGTCGCGGGGCTGGGCGCGGGCTCGCTGTCGCAGCGCTGGGGGCCGGTGCGGATCAGCCAGGCGGCGCTGCTGGCGGCTGCCGTCGGCGCGACGCTGCTCGCGCTGGGCCATCCGGCGGCGCTGCTCGCCGGCGCGGTGGTGCTGGGGGTGGCCTATGGGCTACCCAACCCGACGGCCGCCGAAATCCTCAGCCGGCACGCGCCGGCGCATCGCCGCGGGCTGTTCTTCGCAATCAAGCAGACTGGCGTGCCCCTGGGCGTGGCGGCGGCTGGCGCGGCGCTGCCGCTGCTGCTGCTGCAAGGGCTGAGCTGGTCGGCGGCACTGCTGGTGGTGGCCGCGGCGATCGGCGCCGCGGCGCTGGCGATCGGACCGAGCCGCGCGGGGCTGGAGGTCGCGGCCATGGCCGGCGGCCACGGCGCCCGCCCGGCCGCGCCCCGGGCCCCGGGCCTCGCGGGCATCGTGCGCGACAAGGTGGTGGCGCCGCTGCGCGAAGTGCTCGGCGATCCGCGCACCCGGCGGCTGGCGATCGCCTCGCTGATGTTCGCGCTCACGCAGGTGAGCTTCCTCACCTTCCTGGTGTCGCTGCTGAAGGTGGAGCACGGATTCTCGCTCGGGCTGGCTGCCAGTCTGCTGTCGGCATCGCAGGCGGCCAGCGTGGTCGGCCGCATCGGCTGGGGCCACGCTGCCGACCGCTGGTTCGACCCCACCCGCCTGCTGGGCGCGCTCGGCGTGGCCATGGGCGCGGCCGTGCTCCTGCTGGCGCTGGCGCCGGCCGACGCGCCGGCCGGCCTCATGCTGGCGCTGACGCTGGTCTGCGCCGTGACGGTGGTGGGCTGGAACGGGGTGTTCTTTGCCGATCTGGTGCGCCTGGTGCCACCCGAACGCGTGGCCCGGGCCACCGGCGCCACGCAGTTCCTGACCTTCATGGGCGGCGTGGGCGGCTCGGCGCTCTTTGCCGCCGGCGTGAGCGTCAGCGGCAGCTACACCACGGCCTTCGTGGCGCTGGCCGTGCTGCCGGCGGTCACCGGCCTGATGCTGCTGGCCGGATCGCGCGGGCAGCGCAGCCGCTGACACTCAGCGGCCGCCTGGCCTCAGCGGGTGGCGAGCAGCCGCCACACCGCCTCGGCGGTGAGCGGCATCTGCACCGGATGGGCTGCGGTGTCTACCCCGGCCCGCGCCAGGGCATCGACAACCGCGTTGACGACCGCCGGCGTGGCGCCGATGGTGCCCAGCTCACCCACGCCCTTAACCCCCAGAGGGTTGTTCAGGCAAGGGGTGGACTCGTCCATCTCGGTGACGAAGGGCACCCGCAGATCGGCCCGCGGCATGGCGTAGTCGAGGAAGCTGCCGCTGAGCAGCTGGCCGCTTTCGGGGTCGTAGGCGACCTGCTCGCACAGCGCCTGACCGATGCCCTGCAGCGCGCCGCCGTCGAGCTGCCCGCGGACGATGGTGGGGTTGACCACCCGGCCGACGTCGTTGACCGAGCTGTAGGCGACGACCTCGACCTCGCCGATGTCGGGGTCGATCTCGACCTCGCAGACATGGCAGCCGTTGGGCCAGGTGGGCCCGGCGACGGTGGTGGTGGAGTCGATGACGATGCGCTGATCGGGCTGACGCCCAGCGAGCTCGAACAGCCCGACGCTGCGATCGGTGCCCACCACCCGGAAGCGCGCCTGCACGTACTCGAGGTCGGGCTCGCCGACCTCGAGCGCCTCGGCCGCCAGCGCGCGGGCCTTGTCGATGGTGCGCTCGGAGGCAACCGTGACGGCCGACCCGCCGGTGAACAGCGAGCGCGAGCCGGCGCTGCCGAAGCCGTTGGCGCGGTCGGTGTCGCCCTGCACGATGCGGATGCGCTCGGGCGGGACTCCGAAGATGTCGACCGCGAGCTGCACGTAGGTGGTGATGATCCCCTGGCCCATGGCCTGGGTGGCCGACACCAGCTCGATGATGCCGTCGGGGGTGACGCTGACCTGGACGCGTTCCTCGAGGTTGTTACCACCGGTCCATTCGAGGAAGGTGGCCAGACCCAGGCCACGCAGGCGGCCGCGGGCAGCCGAGGCAGCGGCGCGGGCCTCGAAGCCTGGCCAGTCGGCCAGAGCCAGCCCCTCATCCATGACCTTGGCGAACTGCCCGGTGTCGTAGACCTGGCCCATCGGGTTGCGGTAGGGCATCTGCTCGGGCCGGACCATGTTGCGGCGACGCAGTTCGGTGCGGTCGATGCCGGTCTGGCGGGCGGCGGCGTCCATCAGGCGCTCGATGATGTAGATGGACTCGGGACGGCCGGCGCCCCGATAGGCGCCGGTGGGCGCGGTGTTGGTGAGCAGCGCCTTGAAGTGGAAGTCGACCAGGCCGATGTCGTAGATGCTGCTGAGCACCCAGGGACCGATCAGGAGCTGGATGGCCGTGCCGGTGGGCGTGGCGTAGGCGCCGACGTTGGCGAGCGAGTGCACCCGGAAGGCGAGGATGCGGCCGTTGGCATCGAGGGCGAGCTGGGCCCGGGTGAGCAGGTCGCGGCCGGCCACGGCGGTGAGGAACTCCTCGGAACGCTCGGCCGTCCAGAGGACCGTGCGCGAAAGCTGCCGGGCGCAGAAGGCCACCACGGCGTCCTCGGGATACAGGCCGGTCTTCATGCCGAAGCCGCCACCGACATCGCCGACGACCACGCGGATCTGTTCCTTGGGGATGCCCAGGACCGGGTCGGCCAGGGTGTTGCGCACCCCGGTGGGCATCTGGCTGCTCAGCCGGATGGTGAGCCGCCCGGTGGCCGGGTCGTGGCTGGCGAGCACCGTGCGGGGTTCGATCGAGGCCGGGGCGAGGCGCTGGTTGAGCAGCGGATCGAGGGTGACGACATGGGCCGCGCGCGCGAACGCGGCCTCGGCGGCAGCCGCATCGCCGTAGCGGGCCTCGGCGGCGACGTTGCCAGCTGCCTCGGGCCACAGGCCCGGCGCACCCGACGCGGCGGCGTCGGCAACCGCGGTGACCGAGGGCAGCTGCTCGACGTCGAGGACGATGGCCTCGAGCGCGTCGCGAGCCTGGTCGCGGGTGGCGGCGACCACCACCGCGACCGCCTCGCCGGCGAAGCGGATGGTGTCGACCGCCATCGGGTGGCGCGGCGGCGAGACGGCCGGTGAGCCGTCGGCGCGCTTGAAGGCTGCCGCATGCGGCAGCGGCTTGACGCCGGCGGCGGCGAGGTCGGCGCCGGTGTAGACCGCGACGACGCCGGGCATGGCGCGCGCCGCGGAGGTGTCTATGGCCAAAATGCGCGCGTGCGCGTAAGGCGACCGGAGAAAGGCCAGCACCAGAGTGCCGGCCGGGGCCATGTCGTCGGTGAACTGGCCCCGTCCGGTCAGCAGCGCCGCGTCTTCGACTCGCTGGACGGACTGGCCGCTGCCGAAGCGCAGTACCCCATTCGCTGCAGTGTCATTCATCGGGCAACTTTCTGTCGGTTAGGTCGGAGGAGGGGGCTGCCGACCCAACGCGGAAGTCACCAGTCGATGGTCTGGGCGACGGCGTCGGCGGCCTGGCGCAGGTGGGGCAGGAACTCGACCATTTCCTCGAGCCGCATGCGGGTGACCGGCGCCTGGACCGAGATCGCGGCAACCACGCGCTGGTCGGCATCGCGCACCGGAACCGCCAGACAGCACACGCCGGCGAGGTACTCCTCGTCGTCGGCCGCGTATCCGTTGGCGCGGATGGCCTCGAACTCGCGGCCAAGGCGGGCGGGATCGGTGAACGTCTTGTGAGTATGCCGGATCAGCGGCGTGACGCGCAGGAAACGCTCACGGCTGCGCTTGGGCAGGTACGACAGGAACAGCTTGCCGCTGGCCGAGGCGTACAGCGGCAGCTTGGAGCCAGCCGTGAAGCGCACGCGCAGCGGCCACGAGGCCTCGACGCGGTCGAGGTACAGGACCGAGTTGTTGTTGGGGATGGTGAGGTTGCAGGTTTCGCCGACCTGCTCGACGAGCTCCTCGAGGACGGCGCGCCGGGCGCCGCGGGCGGGCGAACGCAGCAGGGTCTCGACGGCCAGGCCATTCATGCGCTCGGAGCAGGCATAGCGCTTGCTGCCGGGCTCGCGGCCGACCAGGCCGGCGTGCTCGAGGGTGGTGAGGATCCGATAGACCGTGGGCTTGGGCAGCTCGACCTCGCGACAGATCTCGGAGAGCTGCGGCGGGGTGTCGTGGCGGGCGATGGCCTCGAGGATGCGCACCGCGCGCAGGATGGCCGAGCCTGCCGGAACGGCTTCCGGCATCTCTTCGAGGACGGGAGCATGAAATCCGGTGTCGAGTTCGGAATCGTCGGTCATCGCTGTCTCCGTGGTGGGCGCGTCTGGGTTTTCTGAAGGGCATTATGCCCAAAGAAGACCGCTTGCATAGCCTTTCCACGCATGCGAGTTTTTTCCTACGAAACAAAACTCAATACTTTTCGAAGAGCCCCCCTGTTTTCATCGAGCGCCGCCCTAGACCCTTCCGAAACACCTGGAGGCCAACTTCTCCTCTGTAGAACCTGAATTTCCCAATTGTCCAGGACGCAGCATGGACGATCGCGTTTCGAGTTTTCGGGGTTTCGGGTATGCCGGTATGCCCGCAAGCGCAAATGCTGCTCTGCACGGTTTTTTCAGATGAAATCAGTTGACATGCTCCGCGCCAACCGCGGCGCGCCCAGCCGGCGCACCGTAGCGGGCCGCCAGCGTGGCGATGACGGCCTCGCATTCGGCGATGGTCGCCTCGATGATCTCGCGCACCGGACGCACGTCGTCGATGCGCCCGCAGACCTGCCCGGTGAGCGGGATGGCCGCCTCGAGGTCGCCCCCGAAATAGAGGTCGAGGACGTTGGCGAACTCGGCGCGCATGTCGGGGTCGGTCGCGAACTCGAGCCGGCTGGTGCGCTGGGTGCGCAGCGCCCGCAGCGCCGGTCCCTTGCCGCCGCGGTTCAGGAACACCGTGTCGGTCTCCTCGGCCGCCGCGATCGCCGCCTTCCAGTTGCCGTGCGCCGGCGACTCGGCCGCGGTGAGCATGCGGGTGCCCATCTGCACGCCCTCGGCGCCCAGCGCCAGCGCGCCGGCCATCGAGACACCATCGCAGAAGCCGCCGGCCGCGATCACGGGCACCTGCACCTGCGAACACACCAGCGGCAGCAGCACCATCGAGGCGACGTCGCGCGGGTTCTTGAAGCCGCCGCCCTCGGCGCCCTCGACGATCAGGCCATCGACGCCGGCGGCCACTGCCTTGAGCGCCCCCTTCAGGGTGGGCACCACGTGGAATACGGTGAGGCCGTGCGACTTGAGGTCGGCGCAGTAGCGGGCCGGATCGCCGGCCGAGGTGGTGACGAAGCGCACCCCCTGGTCGACCACGAACTTCACGATGTCGGGGTCGCGCACATAGGTGAGCGCGATGTTCACGCCGAAGGGCCGGTCGGTGAGCTCGCGCATGCGGCGGATCTCGTCGCGCACCTCGTCGAGCTTGCCCGAGGAGGTTTCGATGATGCCCATGCCGCCGGCATTGGACACCGCCGAGGCGAGCTGCGCGCGGGCGATCCAGCCCATCGGCGCCTGAATGATCGGGTGGGTGATGCCTAGCCGTTCGGTGATGCGGTTGCGCAGGGCCATCGGGAGCTCCGGGAATACAGGGTGGAAAGCGGTCAGGCGGCGGTCAGCACCAGCATCGCGCCGTTGGCATGGCTGGCCGGCACGACGAGCGCGCCGGCCGACTCGGCAAAGGGCACCGCGACGAGGGCCGCGCGCGCCGCGGCCAGATCGGTCACCCGCAGCACCAGCGCCGCGACGCCCTCGTCGGGCAGCCCGCGCGCATCGGCGCCGGGGTGACGGGCGGCCAGCACCGTGCGCTCGAGAAGTTCGAAATCGGCCCGGCCGGCACCCGAGGGCACGCGCCATGCGCCGTCGGGCAGTGGCTCGGGTTCGCGGTCGACCAGCCGACCGAGCTGGCGCGCCGCCGATGCCGGATCGGCGACCAGCATCTCGAGCCGCACGATGCCGCGCGCGGTGTTCGGATGGCGCTGCAGCGCAGGGATCCAGACCGCCTCGCGGGTGTGGTGCTGGCAGGCGAACAGGCGCATGCCGCCGGGGCGCTCATCGAGCGGCCAGTTGAAGGTGGCGAAGCTCGCCTGCGCCTGGCCGCCGCCGGGCAGATCGACCGGGCGCCCGAAGCGCGTGGGGCCGGTGGCCGCGATGCCCCGGCGCTGCAGTTCGGCCACGCCGGCCACGGCGTCGCGGGCGGTGAACGCGGCCCGCTCGATGCCCTCGCGCGCGGCAAGGAAGGCGCGCGTGGGCGCGTTGTGGGGGGTGTCGGCGAGCACGCCGAGCAGCTCGAGGTAGTCGTCCTCGAACATGATCGTGTGATTGCCCGTGCCCAGGTGGGCGCTGTGCGTGCCCCGCGGCGACAGCGTGAACCCGAGCGCCTGCCAGCCGCGCGCGGCGGCATCGAGATCGCGCACCGCGACCACCACGTGATCCAGACCGATGACCTGCTCGAGCATGCGCACCTCCCGTGCCGTCTCGCCCGCGGGCGACCCGACCGGAATGCTACCCCGAGGGCGCTGCGGGCCGCCGTGCCGGGGCTGGAAGCCGGCGGCGTTCGGTGCCACAGTGGCGTCCCTTCGCCACCCTGACGCGGATCACCCACGATGAAAGCCGTTGGATACACCCGTTGCCTGCCGGTCGACGACCCGGCCTGCCTGATCGACCTCGAGCTGCCCGATCCGGTGGCCGGCGGCCGCGACCTGCTGGTGCGCGTGCACGCGGTGTCGGTGAATCCGGTCGACACCAAGCTGCGCCGCGCGGCCGCGCCTGCGGCCGGCGAGACCCGCATCCTGGGCTACGACGCCGCCGGCGTGGTCGAGGCGGTCGGGCCCGACGTCACGGCATTTCGGCCGGGCGACGAGGTCTGGTACGCGGGCTCGCGGGCCCGCCCCGGCACCAACGCCGAACGGCACCTGGTCGACGAGCGCATCGTCGGCTTCAAGCCGCGCAGCCTGTCGTTCGAGCAGGCCGCCGCCATGCCGCTGACCACCATCACCGCCTGGGAGGCCCTCTTCGACCGGCTGCAGCTGCGCGTGGGCAAGCCCGCCGACGCCGGCAGCGTGCTGATCACCGGCGCGGCCGGCGGCGTGGGCTCGATCGCGGTGCAGCTCGCCCGGCGCCTGACCGGCGCGCAGGTGATCGCCACGGCCTCGCGCCCCGAAACCCGCGAGCACGCGCTCGCGCTGGGCGCGCACCGGGTCATCGACCATGCCCGCCCGATCTCGGAGGAACTGCGCCGGGAAGGCGTCCGCTGGGTCGAGGCGATCTTCAGCATCACCCACACGCATCAGCATTTCGCCGAGCTCGCGAAGGCGGTCGCGCCACAGGGCCGCATCTGCGTGATCGACACGCCCGACAAGCCGCTCGACTTCATGCTGCTGCGCGAGCGCTGCGCCTCGCTGCACTGGGAGGGCATGTTCACCCGCTCGGGGTTCCAGACCGCCGACATGGCCGAGCAGGGCCGGCTGCTCAGCGAGACCGCGCGGCTGGTCGACGACGGCCTGATCCGCTGCACGCACACCCGCACCGCGGGGCGGATCTGCGCGGCCGACCTGCGGGCGGCCCACGGCGCCATCGAATCGAACCGGACGATCGGCAAGATCGTGCTGGCGGGGTTCTGAGGCGCCGCGGGGCGCGCGGCTGCGGGCCGCTGGCGGGGTGGCCGAGGCGCGAGGCCGCGACCGCGCGGGGGCTGCGCCCCCGCGTCCTCAGGGCGCAAGCCGCAGCAGCTGCCCCCCGGGCCCGTCGGTAAGCACGTAGATCCAGCCGTCTGGCCCCTGGCGCACGTCACGGATGCGCGCCCCCAGATCGGCCAGCAGCCGCTCCTCGCCAGTCACGCGCCGCCCCTCGAGCGTGAGCCGGTGCAGCGCCTGGCCGCGCAGCGCCCCCACCAGCAGGCTGCCCTGCCAGCCCGGGTAGCGGTTGCCCGTGACGAAGGCCATGCCGCTGGGCGCGATGGACGTTGGCAGCCAGACCTTCAGCGGCTGCTCGTAGCCCGGCCGCGGCCCTTCCTCGCCGATGCGCGTGCCCAGGACGTACTCGCGCCCGAACGTGACCAGCGGCCAGCCGTAGTTGCGGCCGCGCTCGATCACGTTGATCTCGTCGCCGCCCTGCGGGCCGTGCTCGCTGTGCCAGAGATCGCCGGTGACCGGGTGCACCGCCATGCCCTGGATGTTGCGGTGGCCCAGGCTCCAGAGCTCGGGCCGGGCGCCGGCGCGGCCGACGTAGGGGTTGTCGGCCGGCACCCGGCCGTCGGGCTCGATGCGCACCGTCTTGCCCAGGTGGTTGCCCGGCTCCTGGGCGTCGGCGCGCCGGCCGAACCGGTCGCCCAGGCCCACGTGCAGGCGGCCGTCGCGGGCGAAGGCCAGCCGCGAGCCGCAGTGCAGCCGGCTCGCCACCCGGGGCTGCTGCCGGAAGATCACCTGCACATCGACCAGCGCGTCGGCCTCCAGCCGGCCACGGGCCACCGCCACGGTGTTGCCGCCCTCGCCCGCCTCGGCATAGGTCCAGTACAGCAGCCGGTTGGTGGCGTGGGCCGGGTCGACTGCCAGATCGAGCAGACCGCACTGGCCGGTCGCGTCGACCGGCGGCACACCGCGCAGCGGCGCGCCCACGGTGCCGTCCTCGGCCACCGGCCGGATGCGGCCCGGACGCTCGGTCACGAGCATGCGGCCGTCGGGCAGGAAGGCCAGCGCCCAGGGCTGATCGAGCCCGCGTGCCACCACCACCGCCTGCGCGGCGGCGGCGGGCCGCGACGCAAGCAGCGCGCCAGCCAGCAGCATGAGGACGAGGAACAGCAGCGCGAGACGGGCGGCGGGACGGCTGCGCGCGCCCCTGGGCAGGATGATGGTCATCCCGGTATCGTGCCGTGGAAGGCCGCGACAGGCCAGCCCGGGCGCGCCAGACTTACACTGCGCGCAGCGCGAGCCCGCGCGCCGTCCCTCTTCGCACCCTCCCGACCATCCCGATGGAACACTACGATCATCTCGTCGTCGGCGCCGGTTCGGCCGGCTGCGTGCTGGCCAACCGGCTGAGCGCCGACCCCGGCCGCCGCGTGCTGCTGCTCGAGGCCGGGCCGCGCGACACCAACCCCTGGATCCACATCCCGCTGGGCTACGGCAAGCTGTTCGCCGACACCCGCGTGAACTGGGCCTACGAGTCGGAGCCCGAGCCCAACCTCGGCGGGCGGCGCGTCTTCACGCCGCGCGGCAAGGTGCTCGGCGGCTCCTCGTCGATCAACGGGCTGGTCTACGTGCGCGGCCAGCCCGAGGACTTCGACGCCTGGGGCGTGCCGGGCTTCACCTTCGACGAGCTGCTGCCCTGCTTCATCCGGGCCGAGGACCAGTCGCGCGGCGCGAGCGCCTGGCACGGCGTGGGCGGCCCGCTGGCGGTGTCGGACCTGCCCGACCGCCACGAACTGTGCGATGCCTTCATCGCCTCGGCGCAGGCCCAGGGCATTCCGCGCAACGACGACTTCAATGGCGCCACGCAGGAGGGTGCCGGCTACTACCAGGCCACCATGCGCCACGGCCGGCGGGTGAGCGCGGCGGTGGGCTATCTGCGGCCCGCGCAGCGGCGCCCCAACCTGCGCACCGAGGTCGAGGCGCTGGTCACCCGGGTGCTGGTCGAGAACGGCCGCGCGGTCGGTGTGGAATATCGCCAGGGCGGGCGCACGCAGGTGGCGCGCGCCGGTGAAGTGATCCTGAGCGGCGGCGCCTTCAACTCGCCGCAGCTGCTGCAGCTGTCGGGCATCGGCCCGGCCGAGCGGCTGCGAGAGCTCGGCCTGCCGGTGCTGGTCGATGCGCCCGAGGTCGGCGAGGGCCTGCAGGACCACTTCTATGTGCGCACCTACTGGCGCTGCAACCGGCCCATCACCATCAACGACCGCATGGCCACCTGGCACGGCAAGCTCGGCATGGGCCTGCAGTGGCTGCTGCGCCGGCGCGGACCGCTGACGGTGAGCGCCGGCTACGCGGCTGCGTTCGCGCGCACCCGGGCCGAGCTCACCCGACCCGACGCGCAGTTCTACTTCATCAACTTCTCGATCGCCCGCCGCGGCGGCGTGCTCGACGACTTCTCCGGCTTCACCTGCTCGATGTCGCAGCTGCAGGCGCAGTCGCGCGGCTGGGTGCGGCTGCGTTCGCCCGACCCCGCGCAGGCGCCGGCCATCCGCTACAACTACCTCGACACCGAAGACGACCGGCGCACGATGATCGACGGCCTGAAGCTGCTGCGCCGCATCGTCCAGACACGGCCCTTTGCCGGCTACGTCGAGGCCGAGCGCGCGCCCGGCCCCGACGTCCAGACCGATGCGCAGTGGCTGCAGTTCTGCCGCGACACCGGCGACACGGTCTATCACCCCACGTCCACCTGTCGCATGGGCACCGACGCGCGCTCGGTGGTCGACGAGCGCCTGCGGGTGCGCGGCGTGGCCGGGCTGCGGGTGGTCGACGCCTCGGTGATGCCGGCGGTGGTCTCGGGCAACACCAACGCCGCGGTGATCGCGATCGCCGAGAAGGCGGCCGAGCTGATCGTCGCCGACGCGCGCCGATGAGACCGGTCGCGCCGGCCCCGCGGGCGGGGCTGGCGGCGCGAGCGCTCGCACGGATCGCCGCCGGGGCCGTGGTCGCCGCATCAATCCTCATGGTGGCCTGCGCAACGACCGTCGCGCGCGCGCAGGTGCCCTCGCCCGCTCACGCTCAGGCCCCCGCACCGGCCGGCGCGCTGCGCGTGGCCACCTGGAACCTGCAGTGGCTGCTCGACCGCGACACCCACCGTCGCTGGGTCGAGACCTGCGCGCGCCACGGCTGGCCCACCGACCCGGGCGCCCTGGCCGAGACCGCGCAGCGCGAGCTCGCCGGCCTGCCCTGGTGCAATGCCCTCAACGGCATGGCCTTTCCGCCCGATCGCTGCGCCAGCGAGGCCGACGGCTGGCCCCGGCGCGCCCGCTACCCCGCGAGCCATCCGTGCCGCGACAGCGCCGACCTCGCCGAGTGGCGAGCCTACGAGGACAAGCTCGCGCAGCTGCGCCGCTGGTTCGCCCGCCTGGCCGACGAGGGCGTGGCGCTGGTGGCGCTGCAGGAGGTCTACGACGAATCGGCCGTGCGCGCGATCCTGCCGCCGGGCTGGTCGGTGCGCACCAGCCGCTCGCTGCCCGATGCGCCCGACATCGCCCAGCAGGTAGGCGTGGCCTGGGCGCCCGGCGTGCGGCCGCGCGATTTCGCACTGCACGCGGCGCTGGCCGACTCGGGCGTGCCCGGGCGCACGCTGCGCCCGGGGTTCGCCTTCACGGTCGACGTCGCCGGCCAGCCGGTGGAATTCCTGGTCGTGCACCTGAAGGCGGGCTGCCGCAGCCGCGTCATCGACGACCCGCTGCGCCCCAACGATCCGCCGCACCGGCACGATGCGATCGTCAGCGACTGCGCGATGCTGCGCCACCAGCTGCCAGCGCTCGAGGCCTGGGTCGACGCGCGCGCCGGCCGCGAACTGATCGTGCTCGGCGACTTCAACCGCTCGATCCTGCAGGAGGCCGCGCGCGACCGCCCCGACCGGCCAGCGCGCCTCGACGGCACGCCGGCGAGCGCGCCGCTGGGTCCGTGCCGGATCGAGACCCGGGGCGAGCGGCGGATCGCGCACTGCCCGAGCCGCGTGGGCGCGCTGTTTCCGGAGATCAATGACGACGAGCCGCCGGGGTCGGTGCTGTGGCGGGCGGTGCCCGCGGGCCTGCGCGGCGGACGCATCCGCGCCGGCGGCCCCGGCGACTGCAGCCTGCCCACCAGCGCGCGCCCCGGGCGCTCGGCCACCGACCTCGCCCACGACGGCATCGACCACATCCTGCTCGGCGCCGCGCTCAAGCGCCGACTGACCGCGCGCGCGCTCGAGCTGAACGTCCTGGGCCCGACCGGCGACGATGGCCGGCCGCTCACGGCATCGGCCAACCGCGCCCAGCCCTCCGATCACTGCCCGCACTGGGTGGAGCTCGCGCCCCTCGGCGCTCCTTGAGCATGCAGCTCGCGCCGCTCAGCGCTCCTTGAGCGCCCGCGCCACCGCCGCCATCGCCGGTTCGGTGGCGGCGAGCACCGCGTCGATCGCCGCGTCATCGTGCGCCGCGCACAGGAACATGTTGTGCTTCGGATGCAGGTAGGCGCCACGCGCCAGCGCCTGCTGGCAGAACAGCGCGCCGAGCTTCTGCTCGACATCGCCCTCGAACAGCAGCAGAGGCATCTGCGGCGGGCCCGACTGCCGAAGACCCACGCCGGCGCGCGCCGCCTGCCGCGCGAGCCCTTCGCGCAGCCGCTGGCCGGCCCGCGCCATCACCGCCGGCGCCTCGACGCGGCGCAGCTCGCGCAGCGTGGCCAGGGCCGCGGCCATCGACACCGCCGAGCACCAGAACGAGCCGGTCACGAACACCCGGGTGGCCGCCTCGCGCAGCCAGTCGCGGCCGGTGACCGCGGCCAGCGCGTGGCCGTTGGCGATCGCCTTGCTGAAGGCCGACAGGTCGGGCTCGATGCCCAGCGGCGCCCAGCTGCCGCGCAGGTCGAGCCGGAAGCCCGCGCGCACGTCGTCGACGATCAGCACCGCGCCGCGCTCGGCGCTCAGGGCGCGGGCGGCCTGCGCGAAGGCCGGCGTGGCGAGTTCCTGGTCGCGGGCGAGGTCGTGGCGCAAGGCCGTGACGATGATGGCGGCGAGGTCGTCGCCCGCCTGCGCGACCGCGGCCGCCAGGCTGTCGGGGTCGTTGTAGTCGAAGGCGATCAGGTGCTGGCGATCGGCCTCGGTGGTGCCGGCGGGCACCGGCGTGCACCAGGGCGCCGAGCCGTGGTAGGAGCCGCGCGCCACCAGGACCTTGCGCCGGCCGGTAGCCGCGCGCGCGATCATCACGCAGGCGGTGGTCGCGTCGGTGCCGTTCTTCTGGAACATCGCCCAGTCGGCGTGCGCGACCATGCCGACCAGCGTCTCGGCCAGGTCCACCAGCACCTCGCCCGGGCCGTCGAGGCAGTCGCCCAGCGCGCGCTGCGCCTGCGCGGCCGCCTCGACCGCCGGATGCCGGTGGCCCAGCACGATCGGGCCCCAGCTGCACATCAGGTCGACATAGACGCGGCCGTCGACGTCCTCGACGCGGCAGCCCTCGCCGCCGCGGAAGAACTGCGGATAGCCCTCGGGCAGCGAGGCCGCCCGCTGGTGGCCCCACAGGCCACCCGGGATCACCCGGGCGGCCCGCTCGCGCAGCGCCCGGTCGAGCGGTCCGATCGTGGCGGCCGACGCGGGCGCCACGGCCGAGCCGCCCTGCCCCTGCGCAATGGCCACGCTCAGGCCGCCGCGCTGGGCCGCGCCTTCATCCGCTCGTAGAGCGCGGCCACGTTGGCGTTGGCCGGGTCGAGCGGCTGACCGACGGTCTTGGCGAAATCGAGGAACACGAACAGCAGCACGTCGGCCAGCGTCAGGCGCGAGCCGCAGACGAACTCGCGGCCGGCGATCAGCCCGTCGAGCCAGCGCAGCTTTTCCTGGGCGAGCAGCTTGAGGTCGGCGGCGGCGTGCGGAATCACCCGGATGCGCGACTCGAACAGCTTCAGGCCCTCGGAGAAGCGAAAGCCGTTGGCCAGCGGCTCGAGGATGTTGAGGTCGATGCGGCGCACCCACATGCGGGTCTCGGCGCGCTCCTCGGGGGTGGCGCCGATCAGGGTGCGTCCGGCCGGTCCGATCTCGTCGAGGTATTCGCAGATTGCGGTGATTTCGGCCAGCACCATGCCGTTGTCGAGTTCGAGCGCCGGCAGCTGACCCGAGGGATTCTTGGCCACGAAAGGCTCGCGCCGGTTCTCACCGCCGCGCAGGTCGACCTTGGTGCTGGGCAACGTGACGCCGCGCTCGGCGGCGAACATGCGCACGACGCGCGGATTGGGGCCGATGGAATCGTAGAGCAGCATGGCGGTCTCGCGGAAGAGGCTGTGGGGCGGCCGGCCGGCGGACCGGAGGCCGGGATGCCGTCGAGCGGCCCCGGCAGCTTAACCGCCGCCCTCAGGCCCGGCCATCGTCGGGGCCATGGAGCAGATCGCCGAGCTCGAAAAAATGGTCCAGGATCGCGTAGTGGTCCTCGTAGAGGCTCTCGGGGCAGGCGGGCAGTCCGGCGAGCGGCACCCAGGCGGCCGGCGCGGGTTCGCCGCCACGCAGCCCGGGCAGGTGGCCACCGAGCTCGAAACGATGCGCATGGCTGATCGCCCGCCCGAACCAGGCGCGCCGCGGGTGATCGAAGACGGTTGCCGAGCGCAGCGCATCCTCCAGGCTCACCGTCAGCAACCCGATGCCGGTCTGCTCGCGCAGCGCGCGCATCGCCGCCTGCGCGAGCCGCTCGCCACGCTCGGGGCTCGCCCCGGGCAGGGCCCACAGCCCCTCGCCCGGCGGACCGGCGCGGCGCACCAGCAGCACGCTGTCGCCCACCCGCACGACCGCATCGGCGCTCACCCGCAGCGGCAGCTGCGGCGCGCCGGCCCAGCGCTCGCCCTCGATGCGCAACTCGCGCCAGTCGGCGGTCAGCGCCGGCAGCCACGGCAGCTCGACCCAGGCGCGCAGGTAGTCGAGCACGGGCGCCGGCAGATGATCGCGCAGCACCGCCAGCCCCGCGGCGCTGGTGGCGCCGGCGAACAGCGCCCGACGCAGCGCACCCGAACCCACGCCCGGGCGCCGCGGCATGATCTCGAGTTCCCAGCCGCGAAACCCGCGCAGCGCCTCCTGCGCCGGCCCGCCGCGGGCCGCCACCAGACGCACCGGCTCGCGCTCGCCGACCAGCTCGCGCACCGCGCGCTCGACGGCGGCGCGCCAGCGCGCGTCGTCGCCGCAATCGCGCACCGGCACGAAGGCCAGCCGATCGGCGCGATCGCCGACAGCCGCGGCGATCATCGCCGCGCGCTCGCGCCAGGAGAAGGGCTGGGCCGGGCTGCGCGCCAGCCAGGCCGAGCCGATCACGACGATCACCCGTGGCGCCGCGGCCAGCGCCCGCTCGAGCAGCGCAAGGTGACCGAGGTGGATAGGCTGGAAGCGGCCCACCAGGACCGCGGCGGCGGCGGCAGCGTCGGGTGCGGGCGGCACGAGATTGGGCAGGCTGGGCATCGGCTCGATCGGGCGGCGGCAGCGGGAGTCCGCTACCATGCCCGCGGCGGCGTTGGCAGGCATTGACCCTGCGCGCCGGCCGCCCGAACGCCGCCTTGGACACCACCCGCCACCCCACCCTGGCTCTCTGGTCGCTGAGCCTGGCCTACTTCGCGATGGGCACCTCGGCGATCGCGCTGGTCGGGCTGATCCACGACATCGCGGCCGCCTACGCGGTCTCCAAGCCCGCGATCGCCGCGGTCGTCACGCTGTTCGCTCTCACCTTCGCGGTACTCGCGCCGCTGCTGCAGGTGGCGGCCGGGCGCCTGCCGCGTCGCACGCTGCTGCTCGCGGGTCTGCTGACCATGGCAGTGGCCAGCCTCTGGACGGCCCTGGCCACCAGCTACGCGAGCCTGGCCGCGGCCCGGGTGCTGCTCGCCCTGGGCTCGGCCGCGGTCGGGCCGGTGGCTTCCTCGCTGGGCGCGGGTCTGGTGCCACCCGAACGCCAGGGTCGGGCGCTGGCGATCGTCTTCAGCGGCATGACCTTCGCCACCGTGCTTGGCCTGCCGCTGGCCACCTGGGCTGGCGCGCTGCTGGGGTGGCGCTGGGCCTTCGCCGGGCTGGCCGTGGCCAGCGTGCTCATCGCGCTGCTGGTCGCGGTGGTGGTCGGCGACCGCCGCCCCGCCCCGGCGGTGTCGCTGGCCAGCTTCGGACAGGTGCTGCGGCATCGCGCGGCCGCCTGGGCGATCGCGATGGCGATGTGCCAGATGGCGGCCATCTTCTCGCTGTACGCGCTGGTCGCCCCCTTCCTCGAGCAGCGCTTCGGCGTCGAACCGCGGCTGCTGCCGCTCGCCTTCCTGCTGGCCGGCACGTTCAGCGTGCTGGGCAATCTGGCGGTCGGCCGGCTGGGCGATCGGCTGGGCACCTCGCGAACGCTCGCCCTGTCCACCGGCAGCCTGCTGGCCGCCTTCCTGATCGTGCTGCTGCTGCCGGCGCATCCGGCCGTGGGCATGGCCGCCTTCGCGGTCTGGTCGATGCTGGGCATGACCTTCTACGCGCCGCAGCAGAAACGGCTCATCGAACTCGCGCCGGCGCTGCGCAACCTGCTGCTCGCCATGAACGCGTCGGCGCTGTACGTGGGCATGTCGATGGGCGCGGCCGCGGCCGCGCAGGCCTGGCTGCACGTCGGCGCCTGGTCGCTGCCGGCGGTGGCGGCCACGTTCGTGGTCGCCGGCATGCTCGCCTTCCGGGCGTCGCGACGCGCCGAGCGGGCCGGCGCTGGCGGGCTGCCCGCCGAGGCCCGCCCCTTATAATGGCAGGTTAGCCCGAACCCGTCCCAGGCACCCCTCCCATGCAAGAACGCTACGCTCCCGGCGAGGTCGAGCGCGCCGCCCAGGCGCACTGGACCGCGATCGACGCCTACCGCGCCCGCGAGAACGACCCGCGCTTTCCGAAGGGCAAGTTCTACGCCTGCTCGATGCTGCCCTATCCCAGCGGCAAGCTGCACATGGGGCACGTGCGCAACTACACGATCAACGACGTCATGTACCGGCACCTGCGCATGCAGGGCTACAACGTCCTGATGCCGATGGGCTGGGACGCCTTCGGCCTGCCCGCCGAGAACGCCGCCATGAAGAACAACGTGGCGCCGGCGAAATGGACCTACGACAACATCGCCTACATGAAGAAGCAGATGCAGGCGATGGGCTTCGCGATCGACTGGAGCCGCGAGATCGCCGCCTGCGACCCGGCCTACTACAAGTGGAACCAGTGGCTGTTCCTGCAGATGCTCGAGCGCGGCATCGCCTACCGGCGCACACAGGTCGTCAACTGGGATCCGGTCGACCAGACCGTGCTCGCCAACGAGCAGGTGATCGACGGCCGCGGCTGGCGCACCGGCGCGCTGGTCGAAAAGCGCGAGATCCCCGGCTACTACCTCAAGATCACCGACTACGCGGCCGAACTGCTCGAGCATGTCGAAAGCCGCCTCGATGGCTGGCCCGACCGCGTGCGCACGATGCAGTCGAACTGGATCGGCCGCTCCACCGGCGTGCGCTTCGCCTTCCCGCACACCATCCGCGATGCGCAGGGCGCGCTCGCCGGCGACGGCAGGCTGCATGTGTTCACCACGCGCGCCGACACCATCATGGGCGTCACCTTCGTGGCGGTGGCACCCGAGCATCCGCTGGCCGAGATCGCCGCCGCCCGCGACCCCGGCGTGGCCGCCTTCGTCGCCGAGGCCCGGCGCGGCTCGGTCATGGAAGCCGACATGGCCACCATGGAGAAGAAGGGCGTGCCCACCGGCCTGCAGGTCTCGCACCCGATCACCGGCGAGCAGGTCCCGGTGTGGGTGGGCAACTACGTGCTGATGAGCTACGGCGACGGCGCCGTGATGGGCGTGCCCGCGCACGACGAGCGCGACTTCGCCTTCGCGCGCCGCTACAACCTCCCGATCCGCCAGGTCATCGACGTCGGCGGCCAGCCCTTCTCGGCCACCGACTGGGCCGCCTGGTACGAGGACAAGACCGGCGGGGTGTGCGTGAACTCCGGCCCCTACAACGGCCTGGGCCACGTGGCCGCGGTCGATGCGATCGCCGCCGACCTCGCCGCGCGCGGCCTGGGCGAGAAGAAGACGCAGTGGCGCCTGCGCGACTGGGGCATCTCGCGCCAGCGCTACTGGGGCACGCCCATCCCCATCATCCACTGCGACGACTGCGGCGCGGTGCCGGTGCCCCTGGCCGATCTGCCGGTGCGTCTGCCCGAAGACCTGGTGCCCGATGGCTCGGGCAACCCGCTGGCCAAGTGCGAGTCATTCCTCGCCTGCCGCTGCCCCTCGTGCGGCAAGCCGGCGCGCCGCGAGACCGACACGATGGACACCTTCATCGACTCGGCCTGGTACTACATGCGCTACTGCTCGCCCGACAACGACACGGCGATGGTCGATGCGCGCACCGATTACTGGATGCCGATGGACCAGTACATCGGCGGGATCGAGCACGCGGTGCTGCACCTGCTCTACGCGCGCTTCTGGACCAAGGTGATGCGCGACATCACCGGCCAGGTGCCCGGCGATCCGGCCCGCGGCCTGGTCACCTGCGACGAGCCCTTCACCCGGCTGCTGTGCCAGGGCATGGTGCTCAACCACATCTACTCGCGGCGCACCGACAAGGGCGCGCTCGAGTACTTCTGGCCCGAGGACGTCGAGAACGTCCACGACGAGACCGGTCGCATCACCGGCGCGCGCCTGAAGTCCGACGGCAGCGCCGTCGACTACGGCGGCGTGGGCACGATGTCCAAGAGCAAGAACAACGGCGTCGACCCGCAGGCCCTCATCGACCGCTACGGCGCCGACACCGCGCGGCTGTTCGTGATGTTCGCCAGTCCGCCCGAGCAGACGCTCGAATGGTCGGACACCGGCGTGGAGGGCGCAAACCGCTTCCTGCGCCGGCTGTGGGCGTTTGCCCAGGCCCGGAGCGCCGTGATCGCGCAGGCGCCGGCCACGCTGCCGGCACCCGGGGCTCTGAATGCCGATCAGAAGGCGCTGCGGCGCGAGATCCACACGGTGCTGCGCCAGGCCGACTACGACTACCAGCGGCTGCAGTACAACACGGTCGTGTCGGCGGCCATGAAGATGCTCAACGCGCTCGAGGGCGCCAGGCTCGCCCCCGGCGAGACCTCGGCGGCCGTGCTGCGCGAGTGCCTGTCGGTGCTGCTGCGCATGCTCTATCCGGTCGTGCCCCACGTCACCCACGCGCTGTGGCAGGAGCTCGGCTATGCGGCGGCGCACGGCGAGCTGCTCGATGCGCCCTGGCCCACGGTCGATCCGGCCGCGCTCGTGCAGGACACCCTCGAACTGGTGCTGCAGATCAACGGCAAGGTGCGCGGCTCGGTCAGCGTGCCCGCCGACGCCGACAAGGCCGCCATCGAGGCGGCGGCGCTGGCAAGCGAGGCCTACGCGCGCCACGCCGAAGGCCGCGCGGCGCGCAAGGTCGTCGTCGTGCCGGGCCGCCTGGTCAACGTGGTGGTCTGAGCCACCCGAACCATCCGCGCCGGCCGTGTCCTCCCCCCGTCCGTCCACGCCAGGCGTGCACCGCGCCCGCTCCGGCGCCGGCGCACGCCCGCAGCTGCAAGCCTTGCGGCGGCGCCTGCTGCTGGCCGGCGCCGCGCTCGGTCTGGCCGGCTGCGGATTCCAGCTGCGCGGCAGCGCCGAGCTGCCCTTCGAGACGCTGCACGCGAGCTTTCCCCCCAACTCGCCCACCGGCGCCGAGTTTCGTCGGCTGCTGCGGGTGCAGGGTGGCACCCGCCTCGTCGAGCAGCCCACCCAGGCCCAGGCGCGCCTCGAAGTGCTCGACGAACTGCGCGAGAAGGAGATCGTCGGTTTCTCCAGCAGCGGCCGGCCTCGCG
>JBILUW010000165.1:0-8636 GCA_044370795.1 Burkholderiaceae bacterium | reverse complement strand
GCGGCCACGTTGGCCACCGTGGTGTCGGTTGTCATCGGCATCCTCACCGGCTACCTCGGCGGCAAGACCGACCTGGTCACCCAGCGCTTCGTCGACGCCTGGATGAGCTTTCCCGACCTGATCATCCTGATCGTCGTCGTCTCGGTGCTCGGGCCCGGCATGCCGCAGATCATCGGCACGCTGGGTCTGCTGCTGGGCATCGCAGGCTCACGCATCATCCGCAGCGCGGTGGTGTCGGTGCGCGAGAACATGTACGTGCACGCCGCGCAGTCGATAGGCGCCAGCACCGGGCGCATCCTGCTGCGCCACATCCTGCCCAACATCCTGCCGCCGATCATCGTGCTGTTCACCACCCGGGTGGGCGCCGTGATCCTGGCCGAGTCCGGGCTGTCGTTCCTGGGCCTGGGCGTGCCGCCGCCGGCACCCACCTGGGGCGGCATGCTCTCGGGCAGCGGACGCACCTACATGTTCCAGGGCCCGTGGCTGGCGCTCGCGCCGGGGCTGTGCCTGACGGTGGTTGTGTACGCAACCAACGTGTTCGGCGACGCGCTGCGCGACCTGCTCGACCCTCGGCTGCGCGGCTCGCGCTGACGCGGCGGCCCGCCGGACGACACGACAAGGAGATGGCGATGACGATTCGATCCCTGCGATTCCTGGCGGCCGCCGCGGCATCCGCCGCCGCCCTGGCCCTGGGTTCGGGCGGCGCCTCGGCGCAAGCGCCGGTCGAGGCACCGAAATACGGCGGCGCACTGAACGTGGCGACCGTCTACTACACGATCTCGGCGCTCACCTGGGACCCGGCCGACTGGAACTGGAAGGCCAACCACGACACCGGCCAGTACTTCGAGCAACTGTTCGCTGCCGACCTCTCCAAGTCGCGCAAGGCCGGCGGCAAGCATCCGTTCTACGCCGACGCCTACCTGCCACTCGATGCGATCCGCGGCGAGCTGGCCGAGAGCTGGCGCTGGATGGAGAACCCGCTGCGTCTCGAGGTCAGGCTGCGCAAGGGCGTGATGTTCCCCGAGAAGAAGGGGGTGATGGCCGCGCGCGAACTGGTCGCCGACGACGTGGTCTTCACCTACAACACGCTGAACAACAGCCCGAAGAAGATTCCGACCTACTTCGACCACCTGACCAAGGTCGAGGCCACCGACCGTCACACGGTGCTGTTCACCTTCAAGGAGTTCTTCGCCGAATGGGACTACCGCTTCGGCTGGGGCTACTACTCGGGCATCTTCCCGCGCGAGGTGGTAGCCGCCGGGATCAAGGACTGGAAGAACCACAACGGCACCGGTCCGTTCATGCTGACCGATTTCGTCAACGGCAACCAGACCACGTTCGCGAAGAACCCCGGCTACTGGGACCGCGAGACCATCGGCGGCCAGCAGTACAAGCTGCCGTTCATCGACCGGCTGGTCTACCGGACGATCAAGGATGAGGCCGCCGCCTACGCGGCGCTGCGCACCGGCAAGCTCGACATCATGGAGCAGGTGCGCTGGAGCGCGGTCGACGAGCTGAAGAAGAACGCGCCACAGCTGAAATGGTCGCGCTGGCTGGCCACCGACGGCACCTTCCTTGCGATGCGGGTCGACCAGAAGCCTTTCGACGACATCCGCGTGCGCCGCGCACTGAACATGGCGGTCAACAAGCAGGAGATCGTCAAGTCGTTCTGGGGCGGCCACGCCGAGCTGTTCGGCTATCCGATGCACCTCGACTACGACGGCTACTACGAGCCGCTGTCGGCGATGCCCGATTCGGTGAAGGAGCTGTTCACCTACGACCCCGAGAAGGCGAAGAGGCTGCTGGCCGAGGCCGGCTTTCCGAAGGGCTTCACGTTCCGCGCGCAGGTCAACGCGAACAACCCCGTGCACATGGAGCTCGCGCCGATGGTCGCCGCCTACCTCGAGAAGGTGGGCGTGAAGATGCAGCTCGAGCCGCTCGAGTACGGCGCCTTCCTGTCGCGGATGACCTCCAAGACCAACGGCCCCGGCTACTTCATGAACAACGGGCACACGAACCCGACCACCACGATCCGCAAGAGCTTCGTCACCGGCCAGACCTGGAATCCGTCGAACTACTCGGACCCGGCTCTCGATCGCAAGGTGGCCGCGATGTACGCCGAGCGCGACGAGCGCAAGCGCCAGCAGATGCTCAAGGAGATGACGCGCGAGATCGTCGACAAGGCGCCGTACGTCTGGCTGCCCACGCCCTACATCTACACCGCCTGGTGGCCGTGGGTGAAGAACTACAACGGCGAGCTGCGCGCCGGCGCGGTGCGCCCGGGCCCGATCTACGCGCGGCTGTGGATCGACCAGGAACTGAAGCAGAAGATGGGTTTCCGCTGACAGGCGGGCATCGTTGATCGAGCAACCGGCGGCCTCGTCAGGCCGATCGCCAACCCGAAGGAGACAGCCATGAAGCTATCCACCCTGACCCGGGCACTGCGCGCGGGCGCGCTGGGGGCCGCGTTGCTCGCAGCGGCGCAGCCGGCAGCGGCGCAACCGGCAGCCGAGCGGCCGCAGTACGGCGGCACGGTCAACATCGCCAACGTCTACTACACGATCAGCGCGCTCACCTGGGACCCGGCCGACTGGAACTGGAAGGCCAACCACGACAGCGGCCAGTACTTCGAGCAGCTGTTCGCGGCCGACCTGAGCAAGGCCCGCAGCCGCGGCGGCAAGCACCAGTTCGTCGCCGACGCCTGGCTGCCACTCGACGCCATCCGCGGCGAGCTCGCCGAGAGCTGGCGCTGGATGGAGAACCCGCTGCGCGTGGAAATCAGGCTGCGCAAGGGCGTGATGTTCCCCGAGAAGAAAGGCGTGATGGCCGCGCGCGAGCTGGTCGCCGACGACGTCGTCTTCACCTACAACCACCTGAACACCAGCCCCAAGAAGGTGCCCACCTTCTTCGATCACATCACCAAGGTCGAGGCAACCGACCGCCATACCGTGATGTTCACCTTCAAGGACTACTTCGCCGAGTGGGACTACCGCTTCGGCTGGGGCTACTACTCGGGCATCTTCCCGCGCGAGGTGGTGGCCGCAGGCGCCAAGGACTGGAGGAACCACAACGGCACCGGTCCGTTCATGCTGACCGACTTCGTCAACGGCAACCAGACCACGTTCACCAGGAACCCGATCTACTGGGACCGCGAGACCATCGGCGGCCAGCAGTACAGGATTCCCTTCGTCGACCGCGTCGTGTACCGCACGATCAAGGACGAAGCAGCCAGCTACGCGGCGCTGCGCACCGGCCGGCTCGACATCCACGAGGCGGTGCGCTGGAGCGCGGTCGACGAACTCAGGAAGAACGCGCCGCAGCTCAAGTGGGACCGCTCGCTGGCCATGGTGGGCACCTTTCTCGCGATGCGGGTCGACCAGAAGCCCTTCGACGACATCCGCGTGCGCCGCGCGCTCAACATGGCAGTCAACAAGCAGGAGATCGTCAAGGCGTTCTGGGGCGGCAATGCCGAGATGCTCGGCTACCCGATGCATCCCGACTACACCGGCTACTACGAGCCGCTGTCGGCGATGCCCGATTCGGTCAAGGAGCTGTTCACCTTCGACCCGGCCAAGGCCCGGCGCCTGCTCGCCGAGGCCGGCCACCCCAACGGTTTCAGCTTCAAGGTGCAGGTGTGCTCGTGCAGCCCGATCCACATGGACCTGCTGCCGATGGTGGCCGCCTACCTCGAGAAGGTCGGCGTCAAGGTGCAGATCGAGCCGATGGAGTACGGCGCCTTCCTGTCGCGCATGACCTCGAGCACGCACGGGCCCGGCTACTTCATGGACAACGGTCACACCAACCCGAGCACCTCGATCCGCAAGAGCTTCGTCACCGGCCAGCTCTGGAACCCCTCGAAGTACTCCGACCCGGCGCTCGATCGCAGGGTCTGGGCGATGTACGCCGAGCGCGACGAAGGCAAGCGCCAGCAGATGCTCAAGGAGATGACCCGCGAGGTGCTCGACAAGGCGCCCTACATCTGGCTGCCAACCGGCTACACCTACACCGCGTGGTGGCCCTGGGTGAAGAACTACGGCGGCGAGCTGCGCGCCGGCGCGGTACGCCCGGGTCCGATCTACGCGCGGATGTGGGTCGATCAGGAGCTCAAGCAGAAGATGGGCTTCAAGTGATCGCAAGCGCCCGGCCCGCCCGCCCGACGAGCCTTACGGCATGAGCGAGCCCCTGCTCAGCGTGCGCGGTCTGACCACCCGCTTTCGCACGGAACGCGGCACGGTCACCGCCGTCGACGACGTCTCGTTCGACGTCCACGCCGGCGAGACCGTGGCCATCGTCGGCGAGTCGGGTTCGGGCAAGAGCGTGACCGCGCTGTCGATCCTGCGGCTGATCCCCGACCCGCCCGGCCGGATCGTCGGTGGCCAGATCCTGTTCGACGGCACCGATCTGCTCGGGCTCGACGACCGCGGCATCCGCGCGATCCGCGGCAACCGGATCGCGATGATCTTCCAGGAGCCGATGTCGTCGCTGAACCCGGCGATCACGGTCGGGCGCCAGATCGGCGAGCCGGTCAACCTGCACCGCGGCACGCCGTGGGCGCAGGCCCTGGAGCGCGCACGCGAGCTGCTGGGCATGGTGCGCATCCCGGACGCGGCGGCGCGCGTCAACGCCTACCCGCACCAGTTCTCGGGCGGGATGCGCCAGCGCGCGATGATCGCGATGGCTCTGGCCTGCGAGCCGCAGCTGATCATCGCCGACGAGCCCACCACCGCGCTCGACGTCACCGTGCAGGCCCAGATCCTCGACCTGCTGCAAGACCTCGCGCGGCAGGCCAACTCGGCGCTGATCCTGATCACGCACGACCTCGGCGTGGTGGCGCGCTACGCGAACCGGGTGATCGTGATGTATGGCGGACGGGTGGTCGAGACCGCCCCGGCGGCCACGCTGTATGCGAAGCCGGCCCATCCGTACACGCGCGGCCTGATGGCGTCGATCCCACGGCTCGACGGCGACACCCGCCAGCGGCTGGTGCCGATCGAGGGCTCGCCGCCCGATCTGTCGGCGCTGCCGCCGGGGTGCGCGTTCGCGCCGCGCTGCAAGCTCGCCAGCGAGCGCTGCCGCACCGAGCGGCCGGTGCTGCGCCAGATCGGCGTCAATCACCACAAGGCTTGCCACGTCGATGACTGAGACCGCCCAAGACATCCGTCGCGATCCGGAATCGGCCGCCTCGGCGGCCGATGACATCCTCACGGTACGCGACCTGAAGGTGCACTTCCCGATCACCAAGGGCGTGATCGTGCAGAGGCGGGTCGCCACCGTGCACGCGGTCGATGGCGTCTCGTTCAGCCTGAAACGCGGCGAGACGCTGGGGCTGGTCGGCGAGAGCGGCTGCGGCAAGTCGACCACCGGCCTGGCCATCCTGCGCATGCTCGAACCCACCGCGGGCAGCATCGTCTTCGAAGGCCAGGACATCACCCGGCTCGATCGCGCGCAGATGCGGCCGGTGCGACGCCGGATGCAGATGGTCTACCAGGACCCATACGGTTCGCTGAACCCGCGCATGCGGGTCCGCGACATCGTCGGCGAGCCTCTGCAGGTGCACGGCCTCGACGCCAACCGCGCGGCCTGCGAGGCGCGCATCGCGGCGCTGCTGGCGATGGTCGGGCTGCTGCCCGACATGGCCGAACGCTACCCGCACGAGTTCTCGGGCGGGCAGCGCCAGCGCATCGGCATCGCCCGCGCCCTCGCGCTCGAACCGGGGCTCATCGTGTGCGACGAGCCGGTGTCGGCGCTCGATGTGTCGATCCAGGCGCAGGTGGTCAACGTCTTCATGGACCTGCAGCAGCGCCTGGGCCTGTCGTACGTCTTCGTCGCCCACGACCTCGCGGTCGTTCGTCACATCAGCGATCGCATCGCAGTGATGTACCTGGGCAAGATCGTCGAGATCGCCTCGCGCGACGAGCTCTACCGCCAGCCGCTGCACCCGTACACGCAGGCGCTGCTCGCCGCGATCCCGGTGGCCGACGCCGCGGTCGAGGCCAGGCGCGAGCGCATCGTGGTCTCGGGCGAGGTGCCCAGCGCGCTGTCGCCGCCCAGCGGTTGTCGCTTCCACACCCGCTGCCCACACGCCACCGAACGCTGCCGCACCGAGGAGCCGGTGCTGCGCGCCGATGCCGGCGGCCGAACGGTCGCCTGCCACCTGCACGCGGCATGACCCCCGCACATTCGCACCAAGCACGATGAACGACCGACTCGACCAGGCATCGGCGCGCGCCGCGCAGACGCCGCGCTTCATGCGCAAGCGCGAGGCCGCGCTCGATGCGGCCGCGCGCGTCTTCAACGAGCACGGCGTGAAGGGCGCCACGCTGTCGGCGGTCGCCCACGAGCTGGGCCTGGCCACCAACAGCATCACCTACTACTACAAGCGCAAGGAAGACCTCGCGAGCGCCTGTTTCCTGCGCGCGATCGACGCGCAGAACGAAATCGCGCTGGCCGCCGGCGCCCATGCGACACCGGGCGAACGCGTGACCGCCTTCATTCGCGGCTGCTACGAGATCGAACAGCAGATCGCCCAGGCACGCCGGCCGGCGCTGGTCACCTACAACGAGATACGCGCGCTGCCGCCTTCCCATGCGGAAACCGTGTTCGAGGCCTACGCGACGATGTTCCGTCAGGTGCGCCGGCTGCTCGGCAATGTCGCGGGCGCCGAAACGCGGGCGCCGCTGAACGCGCGTGCCCACCTGTTGCTGTCGCTCGCCAATTCACGGGCCCTGGCGCGGCGCGTCGACCCCGAGGACATCAGCCTGATGGCCGAGCGGGTCTGCGACATCGTGCTCAATGGCATCGCGGGCACGGCCTCGGCCTGGCCCGACGACCAGGCCGCTGCACCGCCGGTGGTTGCGCCCGGCGCGCAGGATGGGCCCGAGCAGGACTTCCTGCGCGCGGCCACCGAACTCATCAACGAGCAGGGCTTCCGGGGCGCGTCGGTCGAAAGAATCTCGGCGCGCCTTAACCTGACCAAGGGCTCGTTCTATCACCACCACGAGAACAAGGAAGACCTGATCGTAGCCTGCTTCGAGCGCTCGCAGGCTACGATGGCGGCGGCCATCGCGTCGTCGAGCGCCGCCGGTGGCAGCGGCTGGGAGCGCCTGACTCGCGCCTGCCGCCTGCTGGTGCGTCATCAGTTGTCGGAGCAGGGCCCGCTGCTGCGCATCAACGCCGTGAGCGCCCTGCCGCCGGAGCGCCGCATCCGGGTGCTGCAGACCCAGGACAGACTGAACGAGCGCCTGCGCTGGTTTCTGGTCGACGGTCTGATCGACGGCTCGATCAGACCCCTGGACCCCACGGTGGCGGCCTACATGGTGGGCTCGATGATCAACGCGGCCGCCACACTGCCCAAGTGGGCCCCTGGCATCGAGAGCGCACAGGCCGACCGCCTGTTCGCGCGGCCGCTGCTGCTGGGCATAGGCTGCCCGCGCTGAGGGCCGCCGCAGGCCTTCAGCCGCCGTAGCGCTCGCGCAGCAGGTTCTTCTGGACCTTGCCCATCGCGTTGCGCGGCAGGTCGGTTACCACGTGGATGCGCTTGGGCACCTTGAACGAGGCGATGCGCCCCTTGAGTTCGGCGATGAGGGCCGCCTCATCGAGGCTGGCGCCCGGCCTGGGCACCACCACCGCGGTGACCGCCTCGCCGAAGTCGCGATGTGGCACGCCGATGACGGCCGATTCGAGCACCCCGGGCATGTCGTCGAGCCAGGACTCTATTTCCTTCGGATAGACGTTGAAGCCGCCGGAGATGATCAGGTCCTTGCTGCGCCCGACGATGGACAGGTAGCCGTTGGCGTCCCAGCGACCGACGTCGCCGGTGCGAAACCAGCCGTCGACGGTGAACTCCTCGCGGGTTTTCTCGGGCATGCGCCAGTAGCCGGAGAAGACGTTGGGGCCGCGCACCTCGATTGCGCCGATCGCGTCGACGCCGCAGGCCTCGCCCGAGGACGAGGTCACGCGCACCGACACCCCGGGCAGCGGCAGGCCGACGGTTCCGGGCACCCGGTTGCCGTCGTAAGGGTTGGAGGTGAGCATCACGGTTTCGGACATGCCGTAGCGCTCGAGGATGCGCTGGCCGGTGCGCGCCTCGAACTGCCGGAAGGTGTCGGGCAGCAGCGGCGCCGAGCCCGAGATGAACAGCCGCACGCCGGCCGCACAGCGGGCGTCGAACGCGGCGTGGTCGAGCAGGCGCACGTACATGGTTGGCACGCCCATGAAGACGGTGGCACGCGGCAGGTGACGCACGACCTCGGCGGCGTCGAAGCGCGACAGCCATATCGTCTTGCTGCCCGACAGCAGCGCGCCGTGGCTGGCGACGAACAGGCCGTGCACGTGGAAGATGGGCAGGGCGTGCAGCAGGACATCGCCGGCGCGCCAGCGCCAGTAGCGGTGCAGCACCTGCGCGTTGGCCGACAGGTTGCCGTGCGAGAGCATCGCCCCCTTGCTGCGGCCGGTGGTGCCCGAGGTGTAGAGGATGGCGGCGAGGTCGGTGGCCTCGCGCCTGGCCGTGACGAAGCGATCGGGCTGGCCGGCGGCCGCGGGCAGCAGCGTGCCTTCCTGATGCTCGCCCAGCGTATGGACGTGCGCCACGCCACGGGCGCGGGCGATCGGCTCGATGCGCTCAAGCGCGCCCGGCG
>JBILUW010000163.1:0-8811 GCA_044370795.1 Burkholderiaceae bacterium | reverse complement strand
CCCGACGATGAGCGCGCTGCTGACCGACTTCTACCAGCTGACCATGTTCCAGGCTTATCGCGACGCCGGCATGGAGCGCGACGCAACCTTCGAGCTGTTCGTTCGCGGGCTGCCGGCCGGACGCAATTTCCTGGTCGCGGCCGGGCTGGAGCAGGCGCTCGACTTTCTCGAGAACCTCGCTTTCGACAGCGACGAGATCGCTTGGCTGCGCGAGCACGCGGGACTGCCGGCATCCACGCTCGAGGCGCTGGCCGCCCTGCGCTTCACGGGTACCGTGCATGCGATCCCCGAGGGCACGGTGTGCTTCGCCCAGCAGCCGCTGCTGCGCGTGACCGCGCCGCTGCCCCAGGCCCAGCTGGTCGAGAGCCGGCTGCTCAATCTGGTGCACTTCCAGACGCTGATCGCGTCCAAGGCGGCGCGGATGGTGCTGGCCGCCGGCGGGCGGCAACTGGTCGATTTCGGCATGCGCCGAGCCCATGGCGCCGAGGCCGCCCTGTTTGCCGCCCGGGCGGCCTGGCTGGCCGGCTTCGACGGCACGGCAACCGCGCAGGCCGGCCTGCGCTTCGGCATTCCGGTGCAGGGCACGATGGCCCACGCGTTCGTGCAAGCCCATCCGGACGAGAGCGCCGCCTTCCTCGCGTTCGCGCGTGCCCGCCCGCACCAGCCCATCCTGCTGATCGACACCTACGACACCGAGGCTGCGGCCCGTACCGTGGCGCGGCTCGCCCCGGCGCTTGCCGCCGAGGGGGTGACGCTGGGAGGCGTGCGCCTGGACAGCGGCGATCTTGGCGCCCACGCGCGCGCCGTGCGGGCCATCCTCGATGGCGCCGGGCTCGAGCAGGTGCGCATCGTCGCCAGCGGCAACCTGGACGAGTGGCGCGTGGCGCGGCTCGTGGCCTCGCGCGCGCCGATCGACGGCTACGGCGTGGGCACTGCCCTGACCACCTCGCGCGACGAGCCCGCCCTCGATGCCGTGTACAAGCTGCAGGACTATGCCGGCGTGGCGCGCCGCAAGCGCTCCGAAGGCAAGGCCACGTGGCCGGGCCTGAAGCAGGTGTGGCGCCAGTTCGACGCCCAGGGCCGCATCGCGGCCGATCAGGTCGGGCTTGCCGATGAGCCAGGCGTGGGCGCGCCCCTGCTGCAGCCGGTCATGGTCGGCGGTCGGCGACTGGGCGAGCCGGTACCGCTGGAGCGGTCGCGCCGGCATTGCGCCTGGCAACTCGCCTGCCTGCCCGATGCGCTGCGCAGCCTCGAGCCGGCAGGACAGCCCTACCCGGTGCGCATCTCAGCGGGGCTTCGGGAGCTGGCGGCCGCGGTCGATCGGCGGCAGGCGCCAGGGTGAGGGCAGGGCGCTTTCGAGCGGATCGTCGAAATAGAGCACCAGACGCCGCGTGGCTTCGCCGGTCAGGCGCGCCACGCCGCGCGCACTCTGCGCGGGCGCCTCGTCGGTGGGCCGCCAGTCGGCCTGCACCTCGTAGCGGCCGTCGGGCAGGGTTGCGAGCAGCCATGGCCCGTCCATCGTGATCGCCAGCACCGTGATGCGGCTGGCCAGATCGACGATGCGCACCTGGGCGCCGCTCAGATAGGCGCCCGAGTGCCGTGCCGCGGTGGTGAGCCAGAGCCGGTGCCTGCGGGGCGGCGCGAGCATCTCCTCGCGCTCCGACGTTCCGACCCCGCCACTGATCCACTCGGCACCGGCCTCGCTGCGCCCCCGTTCGAGGGCGCGTGCCGTCGGCCCGAGCCAGACGCCGGGCAGCGCGACCAGGGTCGCGAGGAGTCGGCGTCTGCCCGCTTTGCGGGTTGATGGCGCGGTCGCCGGCACGATGTGGCGCTTAGGGGAGCGGCGTCAATTGACCCTGCGCTCGATGTACCGGCCGCTTTCGTCGTCCCAGCGGTGGGTGCGCATGAAGGCGGCGGTTTCCTTGCGCACCTCCGAGCGGCTGCGGCGCGCGAGGTCGCGTGGCGCGCTGCCCACCGGATCCCAGCGGTTCTCGATCTCGTTCCAGCGGTTGCCCTTCAGGAAGCTGTCGCGTTCGGCGCGGATCTGCTCGCGCGGGACAACGCCCTCGGGCGGGCGCTCGCCGGACTTCAGAATCCAGTTGTTCGAGATCTCGTCCCAGCGGTGCTTGCGCAGGAAGTCGGTGCACTCGGCGCGCACCTCGGCGCGGGTCTTCTGGCAGACCTCCGGTTCGCCGCCTTGCTGCTGGCCCTGGGCCAGACTGGTGCCGACCAGCCACAGGCCACCGATCGCGGCGGCCGCGATGCTCCATGCTGGGGTGCGCATACTCGTTCTCCTTCAGGGACAATGGATGCCGGCCGACGGGCCGGCTGGCAGAGTCATTGTCCGAGGAGGCGCCGGTGGCCTGTTTGAGCCGGCGCAATACCCATGCGCGGGGCAGCTTCGGCTGCCCGCGACGGGCCAACACGACGGGAACGCGCGATGCGCATCGAGGAAGCGCTCTGGATCGGGCAGGCGCTGGCGCGCCACCTGAGCGGCGGGCCGGCGGCCGCTGGCCGTGCCGTGATCAACCTGGGCAGCGGCTCGCGCCGCGCGCGCGAGGTCAACAAGCCGCATGTCCACATCCACACCCTGCGGCCGCTGGAGCAGGCGGGCTTTCGGGTAGTGCACAGCGACCTGGTTCCGGCCGATGGCGTCGACCTCCCCGGCGACCTGTTCGATCCGGCGCTGCAGGCGCGGCTGCGCGCGCTCGACGCATCGCTCGTGATGTTCTGCAACGTGCTCGAGCATCTGCCCGCGGCGCGGCTGCCGGCGCTGCCGGGCGCGCTCGATGCCGTGGTGCCGCCCGGAGCGCTGCTGCTGCTCGCCGCGCCCCACTCCTATCCCTACCACCCCGATCCCATCGACAACATGGCGCGGCCCGATCCCGACCAGCTCGCGGCCCTGCTGCCCGACTGGGAGGTTGTGGATCGGACGCTGGTGAGCGCCGAAGGCTACGGCCCCGAGTTTCGCCGCGGCAGCCTCTGGAAGCGCACGCGCAAGCTGGCGCGGCTGCTGGTGCCATTCGTGCGGCCACGCCGCTGGCTCTCGCACGCGCACCGCATGCTCTGGCTGCGGCGCCCCTACCTGCACGCGCTGGTGCTGCTGCGCAAGCCGCTCGCGCCGCAGACGTAGTCGCAACGATGCTTTTCTCCTGGAAGCGCCGCCGCACCGACCCGCCTTCGACGCTCGCCCGCATCAACCCGATGCCGCCCTCGGGTCGCGACTGGTCGGCGTTCGAGAACGCCGAGTCCTGGCCGTCGATCAAGGTGTGGCTCACGGCCGAGAGCGCATGGCGCCTCGACCACCTCGCCGCGTACCGCGACCAGTCGCGCTCCGAGGTCATCCGGGACCTCCTTTTCATCGGCCTCTACGGGCACTACGCCTACGCGCAACTGCTGAGCGAGCGGCGAGGCTTGCCCCGGGCGCCAGGCGAGCTCGAGTCGGGAGAGCGCGTGTTGTTTTCGCTCAAGCGGAGCCCGCAGGCCGCGGCGCAGGTGCCCGCGGCGCCACCGCCAGCGCCTGCGCCATCCGCGAACAGGCGCGAGAACCTGCGCCTGTTTCTGCCCGAGCCGATGAAGGCCGCTCTCGAGACCATTGCCGAGCGCGACGGCGGCACGGTGTCGGCAACGGCGCGGGGCATGCTCGAAAGCCTGCTGCTGGGGGTGATGCCGCAGCAAGGCGCGACGAGGTAAGACCGGAGGGGAACTTTCTCGGGTGGGCCGACGGATTCCTAGCCTAGGCGACACCCAACGAGAACGGAGGTTCCCCCATGACCCGACGCACCCTGACGATCGCGATCCTCGTCGCGCCCCTGCTGCTTGCCGGATGCGGCGGAGGCGGCGCGGGCGACACGCCGCCCACGACGTCTGCCGAGACCTACCAGACCCGGGCCGCCTGGGTGAACTCCGTCTCCGAGAGCGGTACGCGCGGCTTCACGATTTCCGGCAGCGTGAACGGCGTCGCCGTCAGCGGGTCGGGCAGCGCCACCTTCGGCGCCCTGGCCGGGTCGGTCTTCGAGGGCAGGCCGGCCCTGTCGAGGACCACGGTGCTGACCGGCTCGCTCGTCGCCGGCGGCCAGACATTGCCGTGGGGCTCCACCCAGGCCTTCCATGTCGATGCGAACTACCTGCCGCTCGGGAGGGTTGCCGACGAGTACTGGCTCGTGACCGGCACGCCTGCCATCCCGCAGACGGCGCGGGTCAACGACGCCGGGACGCTGTACACCTTCAACCGGTACACCAGCAGTTCGAAGACCGTCCTGCTGGGCACGGGGTCCGTCGGCTACGCCGTCCAGCCCGATACCGCCTCGACGGCCTTGCTCCGGGTCGTCATCACCGAGAGGACCTCTGGCGGCGCGGTGAGCGCGACCACCATCGCCACCTTCCGGATGACGCCCGCAGGCTCGCTCACCCGCCTGACGGAGGAGTTCCAGCAGGGTGGGTCCGCGCTCACGGCGCGCTACTGAAGGCCGGGCGCCCGGGGCGCCGTTGGCGGCCCGGGCCCAAAAACACAAAGCCCACCGCGAGGGTGGGCCATGTGCACGACGGATCTGGTGGCGCATCAGGGACTCGAACCCCGGACCTGCGGATTATGATTCCGTCGCTCTAACCAACTGAGCTAATGCGCCAAAGGGCGCGAACTATAGCCCGAGCCCGCGCGGGCTGTCAAAGCGTGCGGCACTTCGTGGGGCCGGAGCGGTCTCGGCGCACGGAAAACGCACGGTGAACAGCGCGCCGACGCCCGGACTGCTGACGGATGCGCCGCCGGGTGGGTCGGCGATCGCTGCCGCGGCATCGGGCGCGGTTGTCGCGGCGGGCGCGCCCGCGCCTTCGAGATGCGGCTCGCGCGGCTCGGCACCGCCCACTGCCACCGTGGCGCCGTGCTGCTCGGCGATTTCCTTGACGATGGCCAGGCCCAGGCCGCTACCGTCGCCGGGCGCGCCCATCACGCGGAAGAAGCGCTCGAAGACCAGCGCCCGGTCGGCCGCCGCGATGCCCGGGCCGCTGTCCTCGACCTCGACGACCGCATGCTCGGCGTCGCGGCGCAGCCGCACCGTGATGCGGCCGCCCTGCGGCGTGTAGCGCAGCGCGTTGTCGATGAGGTTGCCCAGCAGCTCGCGCAGCAGCACCGGGCTGCCGCGGATGGGCGCCGACCGCGCATCGTGCTCGAAGCCGAAGTCGGCGCGGCGGGCGAGCGCCGCCGGGGCCCACTCGGCGACGGTCGCGCGCGCCAGCGTCGCCAGGTCGAGCTCCTCGAAGTGGGCGATGGCCCGCTGGTTCTCGGTGCGCGCCAGCGACAGGAGCTGCCCGATCAGGCGCGCCGCCCGATCCGAGCCGATCGCGATCTGCTCGAGGCTGCGCCGCAGCGACGCCGGATCGCGCTCGCGCAGCGCGAGCTCGGCCTGCATGCGCAGGCCGGCCAGCGGCGTCTTCATCTGGTGCGCGGCGTCCGCCAGAAATCGCTTCTGCGCGCCTACACGGTCGTCGAGCCGGCCGAGCAGTTCGTTGAAGGCATCGACCATCGGCACGATCTCGGCCGGCACGCTGGCCGGGTCTATGGGAGAGAGGTCGTCCGAGCCGCGGTCGTGCAGCCGCTCGCGCACCCGCGCGAGCGGGCGCAGCCCGCGCATCAGACCCAGCCACACCAGCAGCGCCGCGATCGGCAGGATCACGAACTGCGGAAAGATGATGCCGCGGATGATCTGGTTGGCCAGCGCCTCGCGGCTGCCCAGCTTCTCGGCGATCTGCACCAGCAGCAAGGGCTCGGCGCCCTCGGCTTCGTCGGCAATCAGGTGGACGTAGGCGATGCGTACCTCGTCGCCCTCGAGGAGGTCGGTGCGCAGCTTCACGCGCCCCGGCTCGGGGAAGTCGTAGAGGGCCGGCGGCGGCATCGCCGCGTCGCCGCGCAGCATCTCGCCATCGTTCGCGATGATCTGGTAGCTCATGTCGCCGCTCTGCAGGCCAGGCAGCAGATTGCCCAGCGCCCGGTTCTCGGGCAGCGGCCCGCCCTTCAGGTAGCTGCGGGTTTCCTCGGCGATCACCCGCGCGTGATCGACCAGCGCGCGATCGAACGGCTCGTCGGCGAGCGAGCGGGCCACGATGAACGTGATCGCCACCGACAGCGGCCACAGCAGCAGCAGCGGCGCGAGCATCCAGTCGAGGATCTCGACGAACAGCGAGCGCGGTTGCAGGCCGTCGCTGCGCCGGCGCCACGCCGGCCCTTCGAGGGGCGCGGGTGACGACTCGTGGGTGGTCAGCAGATCGCGCAGCGCCGACTGCGTGCCACCTGGCGCCGGCGGGCGCGCCCGCGATTTCATCGGCGGCCGGCCGCGCCGCGGCTCACGCGCCGTCGCTGGCGTCGAGCGGCCGCTCGAGGCAGTAACCGAGGCCGCGCACCGTCGCGATGCGCACGCCGCCGCCCTCGAGCTTGCGCCGCAGGCGGTGCATGTAGACCTCGATCGCGTTGTTGCTCACCTCGTCGCCCCACTCGCACAGATGGCTGACGATCTGCTCCTTGCTGACCAGCCTGCCGGCGCGCTGCAGGAGGATCTCGAGCAGCCCGACCTCGCGCGCCGACAGCTCGAGCGGCTGCTCGTTGAGCCACGCCATGCGGCCGGTCTGGTCGAAGCTGAGCGCGCCGCAGCGCAGGCGCGAGCTGGCTGCGCCGTTGCTGCGTCGAACGAGCGCGCGCACCCGTGCCTCGAGCTCGGTGAGGGCGAAGGGCTTGGCCATGAAATCGTCGGCGCCCAGATCGAGCATGCGCACCCGCTGCTGCACGGAGTCGGCGGCGGTGAGCACCAGCACCGGCACCCCCGCGTTGCGGGCGCGAAGCCGCCGCAGCACGTCGGCTCCCGACAGACGCGGCAGGCCCAGGTCGAGGATGAGGAGGTCGTAGCCGTGCAGACTAAGCGCGGCATCGGCCTGACCGCCGTCGGCCACGTGATCGACGGCATGCCCCGCACCGCGTAGCGAGCGGCTCAGCCCGTCGGCAAGGACTTCGTCGTCTTCGGCCAGCAGGATGCGCATGAGGTCTCCGCGACCCGTTGCCGGGCCACTGCCCCAGTTTATGACCTTGTCTGAGACAGGGTCAATCGCCGTTCGGTGCTGCCGTTTCGCCGTTCCTTGCAGCCGCCGCGCGCAGCGCATCGCGGGTTTCGGCGGCAACCCGCCGGGCAGCCGCGGCGTAGTCGTCGCCGGCGCTGGCATACAGGATGGCGCGCGACGAGTTCACGAGCATGCCCGTGCCGTCGGGCAGGCAGCCGGCGCGCACGGTGGCGTCGATGTCGCCGCCCTGCGCGCCGATGCCCGGCACCAGCAGCGGCATGTCGCCAACCAGTTCGCGCACGCGCCGCAGCTCGCGCGGGGCGGTGGCGCCCACCACCAGCCCGGTCTGGCCGTGCGGATTCCAGCGCTCGCGGGCCAGGCGCGCCACCCGTTCGTAGAGCATCTCGCCGCCCACCTCCAGCGCCTGCAGGTCGGCGCCGCCGGGGTTGGAGGTGCGGCACAGCACGAACAGTCCGCGGTCGGTCCATTGCAGCCAGGGCTCGATGGAGTCCTGGCCCATGTACGGATTGATCGTGACGGCATCGGCACGGTAGCGCTCGAAGGCCTCGCGCGCGTACTGCTCGGCGGTCGAACCGATGTCGCCGCGCTTGGCATCGAGCACCACCGCGATGCCCGGATGGTGCGCGTGGATGTGGCCGATCAGGGCCTGCAGCTGATCCTCGGCGCGGTGGGCGGCGAAGTAGGCGATCTGGGGCTTGAAGGCGCAGACGAGGTCGGCGGTCGCATCGACGATGTCGCGGCAGAAGCTGAAGATCGGGTCGGGGCGCGCGCGCACCGCGGCGGGGATGCGTGCGAGGTCGGGGTCGAGCCCGACGCACAGCATGCTGCCCGCGTTGCGCCAGGCCGTCGCGAGCGTCGAAGCGAAGGACACCGGGGAACTCCTGGGAATGATTGCGGGCGGCTCAGCCGCCGAACAGATCGTCGGATCCTGCATCGGCGCCCGGCGCGCCGGGCTGCCCGGGCGCGCCTGCCCGGGCCCGCGACTGCGCGCGTTCGTGGATGCCCGGATAGCGCACACGGAAGTCGTCGATGATGCGTGCCAGCGGCATGTCGGACCACACGCCGTGGTCGGCGAGGTACTGCATGTGGCGCCGGCCCAGGGCGTCGTGTTCCTGATAGAGGGCATCGGCGCGGCCGTCGAACTCGGTGGGCGACACGTCGAAGCGCCGGCACAGCTCGATGTTGAATGCCGGCACTGCCTTGACCCACACGCCATCGATCAGCAGGGCCGTGTAGCCGTGATCGTAGAAGACATCGGTGCCCATCGTGGCGCGCAGCTTCTCGGTGTTCAGGTGGTTGACCACGTCGGCCAGACCCACGGCCGACGGGATGCCCACCGCGCGCGCGCAGGCGGCGAGCAGGCCGGCCTTGGGCACGCACCAGCCGCGCGCGTCGTCGATGACCGTGCTCGCGCGGTAGGCGCGCTCGTCGTAGACCAGGTTGTAGGGGTCGTAGCGAATGCGATCGCGCACTGCGTAAAAGAGCGCCACCGCCTGCTCGCGAGCGCCCGATGCGCCGGCCACTGCCTCGCGCACGAAGGCCTGAACCCGCGGGTGGTCGATGTCGAAGAAGGGGGTGCCGGCGAGAAACGGGGCGAGATCGGCGTTCGCGTCGGGCAGGGCGGGCAGATGCAGCAAAGGAGACTCCCTGGCAGGGGCGCAGGCCGTTGGCGCCAGCGCGATGGTGATAATACTGCCGCTCGAAAACACCCCCCCAGGAGACAGTGATGATCCGTTCCCCCCTGCG
>JBILUW010000162.1:0-8853 GCA_044370795.1 Burkholderiaceae bacterium | reverse complement strand
CTATCGGCTGTGCGCCTGGCGCAATGCCGTCGCGCCCGTCATTCCCGAACGCATCCTCACCCGTCCGCCCAGCGCCGAGCTGCGCCCCGACCAGAAGGACCAGGACTCGCTGCCCCCCTACGACATCCTCGACGGCATCATGAAGATGTACATGGAGGAGGGGCGCGGCAGCGACGAGATCCTGGCTGCCGGCTATCCGCGCGCGGCCGTCGAGCGCGTGGTGCGCCTGATCCGCGTCAACGAATACAAGCGCCGCCAGGCGCCGGTGGGCATACGCATCACCCAGCGCGCGTTCGGCCGCGACTGGCGCTATCCGATCACCTCGAGGTTTCGCGACTGAGGCCGCGGCCCGGAGTCGCCCTGCCTGAAGCCCGGACCGACAGCCCCCAGGAGACATCGATGAAGAGAATCACCGCGATCATCAAGCCCTTCAAGCTCGACGAAGTTCGCGAGGCGCTGGCCGAGATCGGCGTCAGCGGCCTCACCGTCACCGAGTGCAAGGGCTTCGGCCGTCAGAAGGGCCACACCGAGCTCTATCGCGGCGCCGAGTACGTGGTCGACTTCCTGCCCAAGGTCAAGGTCGAGGTCATCCTCGCCGACAGCGCAGTCGAGAGCGCCATCGACGCCGTTTGCAAGGCCGCACGCACCGGCCGGATTGGCGACGGCAAGATCTTCGTCTCCAACGTCGAGGAAGTGATCCGCATCCGCACCGGCGAGACGGGCGAGTCGGCCGTCTGAGGTCGATGCTTCTCCGGGCACCTGCAGCCGCGGGCGCCGCGGTGCCCTTCGCGGTCGGCGCGCCGTTCCGGGTCGGCCCCGACCTGCTGCGCCTCGACGCCCGCCACCCCGACGATCCGCACCCCGGGCTGCTCGTGGTCGACGATCAGCGGCCGCTGTGGCTCGGGCGCAAGCGTGCGCATCTCGACGATCGGCGCAGACCCCTGGTGCGGGTGGCGGCGGGCGCGTCCGACCCGCGGCTGCGGCGCGCGCTCGCTGGCGGTCTCGCCGCGCTGGCTGCCGCGCATCCCGACATCGTCGCGCAGGCGGCCTCGCCGGGCACCTACCGGCTGCTGCCGGCCGGCCTCACCGTGCACCCCGAGGCCGCTGCCGTCAGCGCCGATGGTCCCGAGGCCGCGACCCTCGCGCAGCGTCTGGCCGACGAGGCGCCGGTGCCGCGCGTGCTCGCGGCGGTGTCGCTCGCGCTGCAGGAAGATCTCGTGCTCATGGGCTGGCCGGGTGACGGCCCCGCCGGGCAGCCCGGCGACCCGGCTGCCGCCGCCGGGCTGGTTGCGCTTGCCGGCTCCGTGATCGCGCCCAGCGGCTGGGATCCTGCCGAACGGATCGGCCAGCCGCTGGCAGCCCTCCATGCGCCGGTGGGCGACGGCGACCGGCTGCGCCTGGCCTCGCTCGCGCTGTCGCGGGCCATGGTCGACAAGGGGCCCTACGTGCGTTACGTCTGGAGCCTGGCCGGCGATGCGTCGCCGGCGCGCTGGCCCGGCGATCCGGCCCCGCCGGCCGAGCCTTTCGCCGATCTCTCCGACCTCTGGTTCCGCGCCGAGCGCCAGGTCACCCTGCCGCTGCCGGCGGCCGGCGCGAGCCTGTTCCTGATCCGTGTGCTGGTCGCGCCCCTGCTCGAGGTGGCGGCCGACGCCGCGCGCCGTGCGCGGCTGGTGGCGAGCCTGCGCTCGATGAGCGAGGCGGTGATCGCGTACAAGCATCTGGCGTCGGCGCGGGAGCGGGTGCTCGCGGCCTGGGGCTGACATGACCGACCCGCGCGTACCTTCTGCATCCCAGCCGCAGCCGCAGCCGCAGCCCCGGTTGGCCGGGGTGCTGCTTGCGGCCGGCGAGTCGCGCCGCATGGCCGGGCCCAACAAGCTCGCGATGCGCATCGACGGCGAGGCGCTGGTGCGCCGCACCGCGCGCACCCTGATCGCCGCTGGCGTGGCGCCCCTGGTCGTGGTGCTGGGCCACGCGGCCGGGCGCATCGCCGGTCTGCTCGAGGGCCTGCCGGTGAGCATCGTCGAGAACGAACGCTGGCGCGACGGCCAGCAGGGCTCGGTGCGCACGGGGCTTGCGGCGCTCGCGCCGCAACTGGCGCAGGCCGGGGTCGAGGGCGTCGTGGTGTCGCTGTCCGACCTGCCGCTGCTGCAGCCCGACCACCTGCGCGAACTGGCGGCCGGCTTCGCGGCGCGTGGGCAGGCCCGGGTGCTGGTGCCATGGCACGCCGGCCGGCGCGGCAACCCGGTGATCTTCGAGGCAGGCCTGTGCGCGGCGCTCGCCGCCGAGGAGGGCGGCCCGCGCGCCTGGCTCGACGCGCACCCTGAAGCGGTCTGCCGGATGCCCGTGGCGCACGCCGCGTGCACCACCGACCTCGACACCCTCGACGATCTCGTCGTGCTGGCCACGATGCCGGGCGCCCCGCGGGTCGAGCTGCCCTGATGGTCTTCGACGCGATCGTCGTCGGTGCCGGCGCCGCAGGCATGTTCTGCGCCGGTGTGGCCGGCCAGCGGGGCCTGAAGGTGCTGCTGGTCGATCATGCCGATGAGCCCGGCGCCAAGATCCGCATCTCGGGCGGGGGCCGCTGCAACTTCACCAACGTGCTGGGCGATCGGCCCGAGCGCTACGACAGCGCCGACCCCGGCTTCGCCCGCCACGCGCTGCGTGCCTACCGACCGGCGGCCTTCGTCGATCTGCTGCGTGCCCACCGGATCGGCTTTCACGAGAAGCACCTCGGCCAGCTCTTCGGCGACGAACCGGCGACTCGCATCGTCGCGATGCTGCGCGCGCAAGCCGATGCCGGTGGCGTGCGCTGGCGGCTGGGCTGCACGATCGATGCGGTGCGCGCGCTGGGCGGCGAGCAGCCCGCCGGCGCCCGCTATGCGGTGGATGCGGGTGGCGAGACCCTGCTTGCGCGGTCGCTGGTGGTGGCCACGGGCGGCCTGTCCATCCCCAAGCTGGGAGCGTCCGACCTGGGCTACCGGATCGCCCGCCAGTTCGGCCACCGCATCGTCGAGCCCCGACCAGCGCTGGTGCCGCTGGTCTTCGACGCCGCCCGCTGGGCGCCCTGGGCCGATCTGGCGGGGGTGTCGCAAACGGTGCGCATCGCCTGCCCGCAGCGCCCCGAGGCGCCGGTCTTTCTCGAGGACCTGCTGTTCACGCATCGCGGGCTGTCGGGGCCGGCGGTCCTGCAGGCCTCCACATTCTGGCGACCGGGGGGCAGCCTGACCATCGACCTCGCGCCCGACGTCGACGGCGGCGGCGACCTGATGCAGTGGCTGCGCGGCACGCGCGAGGGGGCGCGCCAGCAGCTGGGCACGCTGCTCGCCGAACGGCTGCCGCGACGGCTCGTGACCCACTGGCTGGAGGGCCTCGCGCAGGCTCATCCGCGACTGCAGGCCCAGGCGCGGCTTGCCGAGCTGGGCAACCGCGACCTGTCGGCGCTCGCGCAGGCGCTGCGCGCCTGGGAGATCAGCCCGACCGGCTCGGAGGGCTATCGCAAGGCTGAAGTGACGGCGGGGGGCGTGGCCACCGCCGAACTCGACCCGCGCACCCTGGCATCGCGCCGGGCGCCCGGGCTGCACTTCATCGGCGAGGTGCTCGACGTCACCGGCTGGCTGGGCGGCTACAACTTCCAGTGGGCTTGGTCATCGGGCTACCTGACCGCGATGGCGCTGGCTGCCGGGCGCCGCTGAACGGCCCGCGCAACCGCGCCGGGCTCAGACGCCACGCAGCAGAACCAGCAGCGCGCCCGCGCCGCCATCGTTGGGCCGGGCCTGGCAGAACGCCAGCACCTCGTCACGCTGCACCAGCCAGCGCAGCACCTTGCCCTTGAGCACCGGCTCGCGAGCGATCGAGCCCAGGCCCTTGCCGTGGATGATGCGCAGGCAGCGGCGCTGCCTGCGCTGGCTGTCGGCGAGGAACTCGACCAGGGCCGCGCGCGCCTCGTCGACGCGCTTGCCGTGCAGATCGATCTGCGCCTGCACGGTCCATTGGCCGCGCCGCAGCCGGGCCACGACGTCGACGCCCACGCCTTCGCGGCGGTACGACAGGTTCTCGTCGGTCTCGAGCAGGCTCTCGATGTCGATCTCGTCGGACATCGACTGCGCGAGCGCGAGCTGTTCGTCGCGCTCGCGCATGCGCGGCTGGGGGTCGGCTGGCGTGCGGGCCGCAGGCGCGCGCGGCTCGCGCCGCAACGGCACGGCGTCGGCGACCGCATCCCGGAACACGGCCGCCTCGCGGGCGAGCCGCTCCTGCTCGCGGCGGGCGAGTTCACGGCGGCGGGCCTCGTCGCGGGCCCGATCGGCCAGCGCTTCGCGCAGGCCGGCAAGCTGGCTGAAGTCCTTCAGGCCCATGCGCCGGGAGCCACGACCGCTCAGGCCGCCTGCTGCGACTCGAGGTAGCGTTGCGCGTCGAGTGCCGCCATGCAGCCGGTGGCGGCGCTGGTGATGGCCTGCCGGTAGACGTGGTCCTGGACATCGCCGGCGGCGAATACGCCCGGCACGCTGGTGGCCGTGGCCTGGCCCTGCAGACCGCTGCGCGTGACGATGTAGCCGTTGGCCATGTCGAGCTGGCCGGCGAAGATCGCGGTGTTGGGGGTGTGGCCGATCGCGACGAACACGCCCTTGAGGGCGATCTCGCTGCGGCTGCCGTCGCGGGCATCGCGCAGCCGCACGCCGGTGACGCCGGTGTCGTCGCCGAGCACCTCGTCGAGTTCGCTGAACCAGCGCACCTCGACATTGCCGCCGCGGGTCTTCTCCATCAGCTTGTCGATCATGATGGGCTCGGCCCGGAAGCGGTCGCGCCGGTGCACCACGGTGACCTTGCGGGCGATGTTCGACAGATAGAGCGCCTCCTCGACGGCGGTGTTGCCGCCGCCGATCACGCAGACGTCGTCACCGCGGTAGAAGAATCCGTCGCAGGTGGCGCACGCCGACACGCCGCGGCCCATGAACGCCTCTTCGGAAGGCAGCCCGAGGTAGCGCGCCGAGGCGCCGGTGGCGATGATCAGCGCGTCGGCCGTGTACTCGCCGGAATCGCCCACCAGCCGTACCGGCCGCTCGTCCAGGTGGGCGGTGTGGATCTGGTCGAAGACCAGTTCGGTGCCGAAGCGCTCGGCGTGCGCCTGGAAGCGCGCCATGAGGTCGGGCCCCTGCACGCCCTGCGCATCGGCCGGCCAGTTGTCGACCTCGGTGGTGGTCATCAGCTGGCCGCCCTGGGCGATGCCGGTGATCACGACGGGTTGCAGATTGGCCCGGGCGGCGTAGACGGCCGCGGTGTAGCCGGCGGGCCCGGAGCCCAGGATGAGGAGGCGATGGTGGACAGGGGTGGGCATCAGGTACCGTTTCGTTGCGGAAATCTCAACAAATCATCGACTTAGCGTGTTTTGTTGAAGTTTGTTTTTCAAATGGGCCGGTCTTCGTGCAAAATTATAGGGATTCCCAACCTTGGAGGTGGTCATGGCGCACGAGGAAAACAAGGCCTTCCTTCGCCGGGTGCCGCTGTTCTCCAGTCTCACGGAGATGCAACTCGACAGCGTTGCGGCCGGCAGCGCGAGGCGCAGCTATCCCAAGGGCCGCACGATCGTTGCCGAGGGCGAGGCGTCGCAGTCGATGTACATCCTGCTCGCGGGCCGCGCCAAGGTGCAGCGCTCCGATTCCGAGGGCAAGGAGGTGATCCTGGCCGTCATCGGCTCGGGTGAGTTCTTCGGTGAAATGAGCCTGATCGACGACGCCCCCCGGTCGGCCAGCGTGATCACGCTCGAGTCCTGCGAATTCATGGCGATCACGAAGGAAGCCTTCAAGAATGTGCTGATGCAGAGCCCCGAGACCAGCATGGCGGTCATGCGCGGCCTGGTGCGCCGGCTGCGCGAGGCCGACATGAAGATCGAGACCCTCGCACTGCTCGACGTCTACGGTCGCGTGGCCCGGGTGCTGCTCGATTTCTCCGAGGTGGTTGGTGGCCAGCGCGTGGTGCGCAACAAGCTGCCGCGCCAGGAGATCGCCAAGATGATAGGCGCATCGCGCGAGATGGTCTCGCGGGTGATGAAGGGGCTCGAGATCGACGGCTACATCGTGTCGATGCCTCAGGGCCAGCTGCTGCTTCGCGAGAAGCTGAGCAACTACATCAGCTGACCCGCGGGCACCGATCGGCAACTCTTCCATGATCCGCACGGCAGCCGGCTCTCCAGGCGCACGACGCCCGCCAGCGGCAGCGCTCGCGCTGCCCGAGCGCGCGGTGCAACTGATGCACGAAGCCCGCTGGATGCTTTCGCTGGCGCTCGCGCTGTTCCTGCTGCTCATCCTGTTCACCTACGACCGGGCCGACCCCGGCTGGTCGCACGCGGTCGCGGGCCAGGTCGTCCAGAACGCCGGTGGACGGGTCGGTGCCTGGGTCGCCGACCTGCTGCTCTATCTGTTCGGACTGTCGGCCTATCTGCTCGTCGCGCTGCTCGGGCTGCGGGTGTGGCGCGGCTACTCGAGTCTGCGCGGCGCCGGTTCGGGGCCGCGGGCCGTTCCGGCGCCAGCCTCGGGCCGGCGCTCGCTGCGGCTGACCCCGGCCGCCGCCCAGACTGCGCCGCCGCCGCCGCCGTCGCGGTTGGCCTGGGAGAGCTGGCTGGGCTTTGCGATGCTGCTGCTTGGCTGCGCTGCGCTCGAGTCGGCCCGTCTGCACTCGCTCGGTGCGGCACTGCCGCTGGCACCAGGCGGCCTGATCGGCCGGCTCGCCAGCGATCCTGTGCACGAGCTGCTGGGCGCAGCCGGCGGAACGCTTGCGCTGTTCGCGATCATCGCTGCCGGCATCAGCCTCTGGAGCGGGCTGTCGTGGCTGGGACTGGCCGAGACCGTCGGCGGGCTGCTCGAGAACGGCTGCATGCGCCTGGCGCAGGCCTGGGCCGCCCGTCGCGACCGCCGCATCGGCGAGGCGGCGGTCGTCGAGCGGGAGGAGCAGGTCGAGGAGCTGCGACGGATCATCCAGGACGATCCCGAGCCGGTGCGCATCGAGACGCCCGCGCCCATCGTCACTTCCTCGCGGGCCGCGGTCGAGGCGCAGGTGCCCCTGTTCGTCGACCTGCCCGCCGGCAGCCGGCTGCCGGCGCTGTCGCTGCTCGATCCGCCGCCGCCCGTGCAGGAGACGGTCTCGGCCGAAACGCTCGAGTACACCTCGCGGCTCATCGAGAAGAAGCTTGCCGACTTCAACGTTGCCGCGCGCGTCGTGGCCGCCTATCCGGGTCCGGTCATCACCCGCTACGAGATCGAGCCCGCGACCGGGGTCAAGGGCAGTCAGGTCGTCAACCTCGCCAAGGATCTCGCGCGAGCGCTGTCGCTGGTGTCGCTGCGCGTGGTCGAGACCATTCCTGGCAAGAACCTGATGGGGCTGGAGCTGCCCAATCCGCGCCGTCAGGCGGTGCGGCTGTCCGAGATACTCGGGTCGCAGGTCTATGCCGACAGCGCCTCGGCCGTGACCCTGGCCCTGGGCAAGGACATCGCCGGCCTGCCGGTGTGCGCCGACCTCGCCCGGATGCCGCACCTGCTGGTCGCCGGCACCACCGGCTCGGGCAAGTCGGTGGGCATCAACGCGATGCTGCTGTCGCTGCTCTACAAGAGCGATCCGTCACAGGTCCGGATGATCCTCATCGACCCCAAGATGCTCGAGATGAGCACCTACGAGGGCATACCGCACCTGCTGGCGCCGGTCGTCACCGACATGAAGCACGCCGGCAACGCGCTCAACTGGTGCGTGGCCGAAATGGAGCGTCGCTACCGCCTGCTGAGCAAGCTGGGGGTGCGCAATCTGGCCGGCTACAACACGCGCATCGCCGATGCCGAGCGGCGCGGCACCACCATTCCCAACCCGTTCTCGCTCACGCCCGACGCGCCCGAGCCGCTTGCCCGCCTGCCCCAGATCGTCGTCGTCATCGACGAGCTCGCCGACCTGATGATGGTCGTCGGCAAGAAGGTCGAGGAGCTGATCGCGCGGCTGGCCCAGAAGGCGCGCGCCGCCGGTATCCACCTCATCCTCGCGACGCAGCGCCCTTCGGTCGATGTCATCACCGGCCTGATCAAGGCGAACATCCCCACCCGGATCGCGTTCCAGGTGTCGTCGCGCATCGACTCGCGCACCATCCTCGACCAGATGGGTGCGGAGTCGCTTCTCGGCCAGGGCGACATGCTCTATCTCGCGCCCGGCGGTGGGGTGCCCATGCGGGTGCACGGTGCCTTCGTCAGCGACGATGAGGTCGCCAAGGTGGTTGCGCATTGGCGCTCCTTCGGCGAGCCACAGTACGTCGAGGGCGTGCTCGAGGGCGGCGTGCCTGCCGAGGCCGACACCGGCAGCGCGGTCGGCTTCGGCGGCCTGCAGCAGACGCTGGCCGAGGCCGGCGTCGATGCCGAGTCCGACGCGATGTACGACCAGGCGGTGGCCGTGGTCGTGCAGCACAAGCGCGCCTCGATCTCGCTGGTGCAGCGGCATCTGCGCATCGGCTACAACCGCGCCGCGCGCCTGCTCGAGCAGATGGAGAAGGCCGGCCTGGTGTCGCCCATGGCCAGCAACGGCAACCGCGACATTCTGGTCCCGCGGCGCGACGAAGTCACCTGATGTCGGCGATCCCGACTCCGGCGCCGGCCGTTCGGCCCGCGCAGCCGCCGTCGATGGCGCGCAGGTGTGTGCTCGCCGGGCTCGCCGGGCTCGCCGCCTGGCCCTGCGTCCAAGCCCAGGCGCCCGCGGGCGGTGCGCCGACGTCTGGCGCGGCGGCCTCCGGTGGTGCGCTCGCGCAGCTGCGCGAATTCCTGCAATCGACCCGCAGCGCGCGCGGCAGCTTCACCCAGCGCACCCAGCGCGGTTCGGGCGCCGCCGCGC
>JBILUW010000024.1:0-25085 GCA_044370795.1 Burkholderiaceae bacterium | reverse complement strand
CAACGCCGACGGCACCGCGAATCTGTACACGCCCACTGGTCATGCCCTTGTTATCGGCACCCAGGCATCGAAGTTGACAGCGGCCGCCGACGAATTCGATTCGCGCAAGATCAGCCTGTCGCTGGGTATGGGCGCATCGGCCGTGCCGATCGACGTGGCCGGGCTTGGCGGCGGCGCGCTGGCCGGCATCCTGCGATTTCGCGACGACGATCTCGATGCCGCGCAGGCGCGCGTCGGCCAGCTCGCCGCGGCAATCGCCGAGGCCTTCAACGACCGCCAGGCGCTGGGCCGCGACGCCACCGGCGCCAGCGGGGCGGCGATGTTCGCGCTCGCCTCGCCGCTGGTGTCCGGCGCGGCCGGCAACAGCGGCACGGCAACGCTGACGGCGAGCATCGCCGACGGCACGGCCATGGCAGCGACCGACTACGAACTGCGCTACAACGGCACGCAGTGGCAGGCGACCAACGTCGTCGACGGGGTGACGCGCAACCTCGGCGCCACTTTGCCGGCCACTCTCGATGGCCTGCAGATCAGCCTCGGTTCCGGAACCGCCGCCGCCGGCGATCGCTTCCTGGTGCGTGGCGCCTCGACCACCGTGAGCGGTTTCAGGATGTCGCTCGCCGGCACCCAGGGCCTGGCCACCGGTCTGGCCGCCACGCCGCAACGCGGCGCGGCCAATACGAGCGATGCCCGGGTCTCGGCATTCAACGTGACGGCCAACGACGCCAACCTCCAGCAGCCGGTCTCGATCACCTTCACCAGCCCGACCACTTTCAACGTCACCGGCACCGGAACGGGCAACCCAACGGGCGTGACCTACACGCCGGGCATGACCCTCAACTACAACGGCTGGTCGATGACGCTTGCCGGTGCCGCGGCCACCGGCGACACCTTCTCGGTGTCGGCGACCGCCAATCCCGCGCTCGACAACCGCAATGCGCGCCTGATGCTGGGCGTGCTCGACCAGGGGATCGTCGCCGGCCGCAAGCCGGTCGACGCCTGTGTCGATCTGGTGGCCGAGGTCGGTATCCGCGCGCAGTCGGCCAACGCCGCCGACGAGGCATCCAAGCTTGCTCTCGCACAGTCCGAGACAGCGCGATCCGAGGTCTCGGGCGTCAATCTCGACGAGGAGGCGGCGCGCCTGCTGCAGTACCAGCAGGCCTACCAGGCGGCCGCCAAGATCCTGTCCACCGCGCGGGATGTCTTCGACACCCTGCTGCAGCTCCAGCGCTGAGCCCTCGGCCGCCTGGTTCGCATAGCCTGCCCCAAGGAGCCCGATCGTGCGCATCGCTACCGCCAATGCCTATCAGAATGCGCTCGACGCGATGAACCAGCGTCAGGCTCAGCTCATCCGCTCGCAGGAAGAGCTGTCGAGCGGTCGCAAGGTGATCTCGCCGTCGGATGATCCCGGGGTCGCGGCCAACGCGGAGCGCAACCGCGCCGAGCAGCGGCGGCTCGAGGCGCAGACGCGGATCAACGAGTACGCGATGGGCAACCTGAGTCAGGCCGAGTCGGTGCTCGGCAGCATCACCGATCTCATGCAGTCGGTGCGCGAGTCGGTGATCCAGGCGGGTAACGGCGGCTACACCGCGAACGACCGCCGCCAGATCGCCACGCAGCTGCGCGTGCAGCGCGACGAACTGCTGGCGCTGGCCAATCGCACCGACGGCAATGGTGGCTATCTGTTCGGTGGCATGGGCAGCGGCAGCGCGCCTTTCGTCGATTCGGGCGGCACGGTGCTCTTCCAGGCGCAGTCGGGGCAGCGCGAGGTGGGCCTGGGCGAGGCCGCGGTTGCGGCTGCGCTCGACGGTCGTCACCTGCTGATGAGCCTGCCCAATGGCCCCGGCGCAGTGAAGAGCGTCTTCGACGTGCTCGATTCCCTCGCGACGGCGCTCGAAAATCCCAATCTGACGTCGCCGAATGTCGGCACGCTGGTGCGAAGCACGCTGGCCGACATCGACGTCGCCATGGAGCGCGTCTCGACCCAGCGCACCGACGTCGGCGAAAGTCTGCGGGCGCTCGAGGCGCGCCTGCGGCTGGCCCAGGATGGCAAGCTCGAGCTGTCGTCGCAGCTCTCCTCGATGATCGACATCGACTACGCGAAGTCGATCACCGAATTCCAGAACCACCAGACCGCGGTCAGCGCGGCCATGCGCACCTACGCGCAGATCGCCAAGATGTCGCTGTTCGACTATCTGTAAGGCGCTCGGGCGGCTCGTCCCCCGGGCCGGCGCGCGGCCGCTAGAATCGCGCGATGGACCAGAACGAACTCAAGCGCGCCGCCGCTCGCGCGGCGCTTGCCGAACTGACGCCGGGCACGCTGGTGGGCGTCGGCACGGGCTCGACCGTCAACTTCTTCATCGACGCGCTGGCCGAGACGCCCGGACGCTACGCTGGCGCGGTCTCGAGTTCCGAGGCCAGTTCGCGCCGCCTGCGCGCGGTCGGAGTCCCGGTGGTCGAACTCGATGCCGCCGTGGCCGGCGGGCTGCCTCGACCGGTGTACGTTGATGGCGCCGACGAGATCGACGGCATGCTCCGCATGATCAAGGGCGGTGGCGGGGCGCTCACCCGCGAAAAGATCGTCGCCAGCGCCTTCGATCGTTTCGTGTGCATCGTGGATGCCAGCAAGCAGGTCGCGCGGCTCGGGCACTTCCCGCTACCGCTCGAGGTCATTCCGATGGCGCGCGAGCTCGTCTGCGCGCGGGCCCGGCTGCTCGGCGGCACCCCCCTGGTTCGCGAAGGCTTCCTGACCGACAACGGCAATCTCGTCATCGACATCTCGGGCCTGGTCATCGACGACCCGGTGGCCCTCGAGGAAGCCATCGACCACTGGCCCGGGGTGGTCACCGTGGGTCTGTTTGCGCGCGTGCCGGCAACGGTGGCGCTGGTGGCCACCGCTCAGGGGGTGCGCCGCCTGGGCTGAGGGCGCGCCCTGTCGGGGCGCGCCAGCGTCAGGTCGCGGGCGGAACGTAGCCGGCCGGGCGGTCGCCGCCGTCGCCGAAGAAGTACTTCTCCATCTGGACGGCCAGATACTTGCGAGCCCGGGTGTCGGCCAGGTTGAGCCGATTCTCGTTGACGAGCATGGTCTGGTGCTTCAGCCACGCCTGCCAGGCCTCGCGGGAGACGTTCTCCCAGAGGCGCTTGCCGAGTTCGCCGGGGTAGGGCGGGAAGTCGAGCCCTTCGGCTTCCTGCTGGAGTTTCACACAGAAGACGGTGCGTGCCATGGAGATCTCTGATCGGAGCGGGAGCCGGATTGTCGCGCGTTGTGCGCGGCTGCCCAAGCGCAGCCCTCGCGAGATCACAGGTCCTTGACCAGGATCTGCGACTTTCGCTGCCAGTTGTAGAGGTCGCGCCGCTCGCGCGGCAGCTGATCGACGTCGGCGACGACGAATCCGCGCTTCTGGAACCAGTGCATGGTGCGGGTCGTCAGCACGAACAGCCGGCGCAGCCCGGCGGCGCGGGCGCGCTGCTCGATGCGCTTGACCAGGCGATCGCCATCGCCCTTGCCCTGGACCTGCGGATCGACGGCGACGCAGGCCATCTCGCCGATGCCCTCGTCGGGATACGGATAGAGCGCCGCGCAGCCGAAGATCACGCCGTCGTGCTCGATGACCGTGAAGTTCTCGACCTCACGCTCGATGCGCGTGCGGTCGCGGCGCACCAGCGTGCCGTCGTCTTCGAGGGGACGGATGAGGGCGACGATGCCGCCGACGTCGTCGACGGTGGCCTCGCGCAGCGCCTCGAGGGTCTCCTCGACCACCATGGTGCCCACGCCGTCATGCAGGAACAGCTCGAGCAGCATGCTGCCGTCGACGCCGAACGGAATGATGTGCGCGCGCGCCACGCCGCCCTCGCACGCGTGAAGCGCGTGGCGCAGGTACCACGCGGTTTCGGCTGGCAGACTGCCGGCCCGCAGCAGGGCCTGGGCGCCGGCTTCCGAGACCTCGCTCACCACCGCACCCGAGTCATCGAGCACGCCCGGGGTCTCGGTGACGAAGATCAGCTTGTCGGCGTCGAGGGCGATCGCGGTGGTGGCTGCGACATCCTCCATGCCGAGATTGAAGGCTTCGCCGGTTGCCGAGAAGCCGATGTTCGACAGGAGCACGATGGCGCCGCTTTGCAGCGCGAAGCGGATGGTGTCGGTCTCGATGCGGCGCGCCAGTCCGGTCTGGCCGTAGTCGACGCCGCCAACGATGCCCACCGGCCGCGCGCCGACCAGGTTGCCCGATACCACGCGCACCGACGAATGCGCCATCGGCGTGTTGGGCAGCCCCAGCGAGAACGCCGCCTCGATGTCGAGCCGGATCTCGCCGGAGGCCTCCTTGGCGCACTCCATCGCCACCGCGTCGGTGATCCGCAGGCCGTTCGCGTAGCGGGGCGTGGCGCCGCGCAGCCGCAGCTGCTCGTTGATCTGGGGCCGCGAGCCGAACACCACCACCAGCCGCATGCCCATGGCGCTCAGCAGGCTGAGGTCCTGGACGAGCGCGGGCAGGCGGCCTTCCTGGACGAGCTCGCCGGGGAAGGCGACGACGAAGGTGCGGCCGCGAAACGCGTGGATGTAGGGAGCCACGCGCCGCAGCCAGTCGACGAACTGTTGCGGCGCGGGGAGAGTCGGGGAGACCGTCATCGGGTCATTATAATTGGCAGGTGATGCCTGATCTGCGGCCGCTGCCCGCGTTCGAATTCCCCGAATCCCTGCCCGTGAGCGCCCGCCGCGACGAGATCGCGCGGGCCATCACCGACCACCCGGTGGTGATCGTCTGCGGCGAGACCGGGTCGGGCAAGACCACCCAGCTGCCCAAGATCGCCGCAACGCTCGCCGGCCGCGGCCGCGCCGGCCTCATCGGTCATACGCAGCCGCGGCGGCTGGCGGCCACCACGGTGGCGCGGCGCATCGCCGAGGAACTCGGCTCGCCGCTGGGCACCCACGTCGGCTACAAGATCCGTTTCAACGAGAAGTTCAGCCGCGGCGCATCGATCAAGCTGATGACCGACGGCATCCTGCTCGCCGAGAGCCAGGCCGATCCGCTGCTGCGCGCCTACGACACGCTGATCGTCGACGAGGCCCACGAGCGCAGCCTGAACATCGATTTCCTGCTGGGCTACCTGCGCGAGCTGCTCGCCGGGCCGCGCCGTCACGACCTCAAGGTCATCGTCACCTCCGCGACCATCGATGCCGAGCGCTTCGCGCGGCATTTCGCCGTCGGCGGCGAGCCGGCGCCGGTCATCGAGGTGTCGGGGCGGCTCTACCCGGTCGAGATCCGCTACCGCGATTTCGACGAGGCCGCCCGCGACGATGACGACGAGGACGATCTCCCCTCGCGCATCGAGGAGGCGATCGACGAGCTGTGGCGCGAGCGTGCCGGCGACGTCCTGGTCTTCCTGCCGGGCGAGCGCGAGATCCGCGACGCCGCCGAGCACCTGCGGCGCGCGCACGCACGCGGTTCGGCGGGCCGCTCGGGCGCGCCGCTCGCGCGCGGGCCGCTCGAGGTGCTGCCGCTGTACGCGCGCCTCTCGGTCGCCGATCAGCAGCGCGTGTTCGCCGGCTCCGGCGGACGCCGGGTGGTGCTCGCCACCAACGTCGCCGAGACATCGCTCACGGTACCGGGCATCCGCTACGTGATCGACACCGGAACGGCGCGGGTCAAGCGCTACCGTTACCGCAGCAAGGTCGAGCAGCTGCAGATCGAGCCGATCTCGCAGGCCGCCGCCAATCAGCGCGCGGGGCGCTGCGGGCGGGTGGCCGACGGCGTGTGCGTGCGCCTCTACAGCGAGGCCGATTTCGCCGCCCGGTCGCGCTTCACCGACCCCGAGGTGCTGCGCTCGTCGCTGGCCGCGGTGATCCTGCAGATGAAGGCGTTGCGTCTGGCCGAGATCGAGGCCTTCCCCTTCCTCGATCCCCCGCCGCGCAAGGCCATCGCCGATGGCTACGCGCTGCTGCGCGAGCTCGACGCCATCGACGAGCGCAACGACCTCACGGCAGTGGGCAGACAACTCGCCCGCCTGCCGGTCGATCCGCACATCGGTCGCATGCTGCTCGCGGCCCGCGACGGCCAGTGCCTGCGCGAGATGCTGGTCATCGCCGCCGCGCTGTCGTCACAGGATGCGCGCGAACGGCCGCTCGATGCGCAGCAGGCCGCCGACCAGCAGCACCGGCGCTTTGCCGATGAGCACTCCGACTTCGTCGCGATCGTGAAACTCTGGGATTACTGGCGCGATGCCGTCGAGCGCAAGGAGAGCAACCGTCGGCTGCAGACCCGCCTCGAGCGCGAGTTCCTCTCGCCGCGCAAGCTGCGCGAGTGGTCCGATGTCCACGGCCAGCTCGTCGAGGCGGTCGAGCAGATGCACTGGCGCGTGAACGCGCAACCGGCGAGCTATGAGCAGCTGCACCAGGCGCTGCTCACCGGCATGCTCGGCAACCTCGGCACGCGCGCCCCCGACGAGCCGCTGTACCAGGGCACGCACGAGACCCGCTTCGCCGTGCATCCGGGGTCATGGCTGGCGCGGCGCTCACCGCGCTGGCTGATGGCCGCCGAGCTGGTCGAGACCGGCCGGCTGTACGCGCGCACGGTTGCGCGTATCGAGCCGGCCTGGGTCGAGCGCGTCGCCGCTCACCTCGTTCGCCGCTCCTGGAGCGAACCCCACTGGGAACGCAAGGCCGGTCAGGTGGTCGCATTCGAGCGTGGCGTGCTCTACGGGCTGACGATCTGGTCGCAGCGGCGGGTCCACTACGCGCCGCGCGATCCGGTGCTCGCGCGCGAGCTGCTGATCCGCGCGGCGCTGGTTGCCATGGACTGGGACAGCGATCTGGCCTTCTTCCGCCACAACCGTCGGCTCGTGGCCGACGTGCGCAAGCTCGAGCAGCAGATCCGTCGCCCCGACCTGCTGGTCGACGAGGCCTGGCTCTACGACTGGTTCGACGCTCGGATACCTGCCGAGGTCTGCAGCGGCGCCGCGCTCGAGACGTGGTATCGCGAGGCGGTGCGCGAGCAGCCCGGGCTGCTCGAGCTGTCGCGCGACGAGTTGCTGCGCAAGGAGGCCTCCGGGGTCGACAGCGAGGCCTTCCCGCGCCGCGTGTCGATGCGCGGCGTGCGCTTCGACCTCGACTACCGGTTCGATCCGGGGGCGAGCGACGATGGCGTCACGATCGTGGTCCCCCTGTACGCGCTCAACCAGGTCGACGCGGTGCGCTGCGAGTGGCTGGTGCCCGGCATGCTCGCCGACAAGGTGGCGGCGTTGCTCAAGTCGCTGCCGCAGAAGCTGCGCCGCCACCTGGTGCCGGTCGGCGAGCATGCGGCCGCCTTCGTCGAACGCTGGGCGGCGGCCGAAGGCGAGCACGCCTGGGGCTCGCGCCCTCTGCTGACCGCCCTCATCGACGATCTGCGCGAAAGCCGGCAGCTGCGCGCGGCGCCGGCCGACTTCAGACTCGAATCGGTGCCTGCGCACCTGTTCATGGTCTTTCGCCTGATCGACGAACATGGCGGCGTGCTCGACGTCTCGCGCCACCTCGCCGAGCTGCGCGCCCGGCATGGCAGCCGGGCCCAGGGCAGCTTCCAGGACGCCCTGCGCGGCATCGCGAACCGGATCGCGACCGCCGAGACCGTGGCTGGCCGCGATGACCGCGATGGCCGCGGTACGGTTGCGTCCGCAGCCGCCGGGCGCGCGGCGAGGGGCGCCGCCGCCGCTGCCGCGCCGGCTGCCGATGCTGCCCCGGATTCGAGCGGTTCGCCCGCTGGCGGACGCGACGCCGGCGGCAGCGCGGCCGCCCTGGTCGGCCTGGCGGGCCAACGCTACCGGGAGTGGTCGTTCGGCGCGCTGCCCGAGCTGATGGAGCTGCGCCGCGGGCGCGAGACCCTCATCGGTTATCCAGCGCTGGTCGACGACGACGACGCGGTCGAGCTGCAGGTCTTCGACTCGCCCGACGAAGCCGCGGCCGCGCATCGGCGTGGGCTCGCCCGGCTGTTCGCGATCGCGCTGCGCGAGCCGCTGCGCTTCTTCGAGCGCAGCCTGCCCGAGCTGCGCCAGCTCGCGGTGGCCTACGCTGCCTTCGGTGGCGGCGAGGATCTGCGCCGCGATCTGATCGGCGTGGTGCTCGAGCGCGCCTGCCTGACCGAGCCGCTGCCGGCCGACGCCGAAGCGTTCGCCGCGCGGCTCGCGCAGGCCCGCCCGCGCCTTGCCCTGATCGGACAGGAGCTCGCGCGCGCGGTGCAGGCAGTGCTCACCGAACACCAGGCCGTGCTGCGCCGCATGCCGCAGGCCAGGCCGTACCCGGCCGCCGCCGCCGATGTCGCGCGACAGCTCGAGGACCTGATGCCGGCCGGCTGGATCGGACGCACGCCCGCGGGCCAGCTCGCCCACCTGCCGCGCTACCTGAAGGCGATCGCGCTGCGCATCGACAAGCTGCGCGCCGACCCCGCGCGCGACGAGCGGTTGCTGGCCGAGCTGGCGGCGCTGCAGGCGCCGTGGCGGCGCGCGCTCGCCCAGCGCCGCGGCCAGGCCGATCCGCGCCTCGAGGAATTCCGCTGGCTGCTCGAGGAGCTGCGGGTGTCGCTCTTCGCCCAGGAGCTGCGCACCCCGACGCCGGTGTCGGTGAAGCGCCTGCAGAAGGCCTGGCAGGCGATCGTGGCGGGCGGCTGAGGTCGGCGTCAGACGGCGCGCAGGCCGAGCAGCCAGATCACCGTCGATACCGTGGCCAGCGCGACGAAGGTGCCGGCCAGGATGGCCGAACTGATCTCGTGCGCCGGCACCTGATAGCGCTGCGCGATGATGAAGGAGTTGCTCGCCGCCGGCAGACTGGCCGCCAGCACGCCCACTGCCGCTGCGCGGTGGTCGACGTCCAGTACCCCGAACAGCAGCAGCGCCGCGAGCGCCGGATGAGCGATCAGCTTGAGTGCGAGCAGGCCACCGACGGCCGGACTGAACGCGATCCGGCGATCGCCGAGCGAGGCGCCGATCGCGAACAGCGCGCAGGGCCCGGCGGCGGCGCCGAGCAGCCGGATGAAGTTGTCGGCCGCATCGGGCATCCGGGGGCCGGTCAGCGCCCAGGCCAGACCCAGGGCGATCGACATCACCAGCGGGCTGCGCACCAGGCCGAGCACCACGGTGGTCAGCACCGAATGTCGTGGCCGCTCGCCGTGGGTGCCGCTGCGCCGGCGCTCGAGCTCGAGCAGGACGATGGCCATCGTGATGACCAGGAAGATGTCGGACAGCAGCACCATGATGATCGCCGGAACCAGATCGCGGCCGAGTTCCGCGACCAGCGGGACGCCCAGATAACCGACGTTGCCATGCGCGGCGTTCAGGCCGAAGGCCGTGGCCTGCGCGCGCAGCGGTCCGTGGGTTGCGGGGGGATCGTCGCGGCGCGGCAGGGCGGCCGCGCGCGTGAACAGGAAGACCCCGAGCGCGGCAAGGGCGTAGCCCAGTCCGAAGCGCCAGTTGGTGAAGCTCGATACCGGCTGCGTGGCGATGACGCGGAACAGCATCGCCGGCAGCGCGAAGTAGAAGACGAAGGCATTCAGCCCCTGGACCGCCTGCGCGGGCAGCAGGCCGCCGCGCTGACCGAAGTAGCCGCAGAAGACGAGGGCGAAGACGGGCAGGGTGACTTCGAGGACGCGCAGCATGGACCCGTTCCTGGAGGCGCGAGTCTAATAGAATGTGGGCGTGTTCCGGCTCGCGTCGCGTGCCGATCCGCCCGGGCCCGCGCGCAGCGTCCGCCGTCGATCTTCCCCATGCCGCAATCCATCATGCTGCCCCACGCCCTTGCCCTCCTGCTTTCCTTAGCGGTCCTCGTTGCAGCGCCGCCGCGGGCGGCCGCGCAGGCGCCGCTCGCCATCGTGCTCAACAGCCGCGATGCCACGGTTTCCCTGATCGATCAGAAGACGTATACCGAGGTCGCGCGGGTGGAGGTCGGCAAGGAGCCGCATCACCTCTACCCCAAGCCCGATGGACGCTCGCTCATCGTGGCCAACGCGATGAGCAACGACCTGCACTTCCTCGACCCGGCCACCGGTCAGGTGCAGCGGCGCATCCGCAACATCGACGATCCCTACCAGATCGGCTTCTCGCCCGACAACCGCTGGTTCGTCGCCGTCGGGCTGCGCCTCGACCGTGTCGATCTCTACCGCTACGACGGCACCGATCTGCGGCTGGCCCGGCGGGTGCCGCTGGCTCGCTCCCCCAGTCACGTCTGGTTCTCCGCCGACAGCCGCTACGCCTTCGTCACGCTGCAGGAGAGCGACGAGGTCGCCGCGATCGATCTCCAGACGCAGGAGGTGGCCTGGCGCCACAAGGTCGGTCGGCAGCCGGCCGGGATCGTCGTCACCCCCGACGACCGCCACCTGCTGGTGGGCATCATGGGCGAGGACTACGTCGAGGTCATCGACTGGCGCGCCCGGCGCAGCGTCGGCCGCATCCGTACCGGCACCGGAGCGCACAACTTCCGCGGCGTTGGCGACGGCCGCAACGTGTGGGTTTCCAATCGGGTGGCCAACACCGTGTCGCGGATCGACATGCGCACCCTGCAGGTCGTCCAGACCATCCCGGTGGCCGGCGGCCCCGACTGCATGGAGATCACCGACGACGGTCGCCTCATGTGGGTCACGCAGCGATTCGCCCGCCAGGTGGCCGTCATCGACCTCGAGGCCGGGCGCGTGATCCGCACGATTGCGGTCGGTCGCTCGCCCCACGGCGTGTACCTGCGCAACCGGGCGGCGCTGCTTTGATCCGTGCGGCCGTCACCCTGGCCGCGTTGCTGGCCGGCGGCATGATGCCGGCGGCCGGTGCGAGCGGCGGCCCGGAGCCTCAGGCCACGTGTCGGGGCACGGTCTACCTGACGCTGGACACCGGCAACATGAGCCAGGCCGAGACCATCGCGCAGACGCTCGCCCGCCACAAGGTTCGCGCCACCTTCTTTCTCGCCAACGAGCGCACGCCGCGGGGCGATCACGCCCTCGACGACGGCTGGGCGCCGTACTGGCGCGCGCGCGCAGCCGAGGGACACGCCTTCGGCTCGCACACCTACGATCATGTCTATCTGCGGGCCGCGCCGGCGGGCGCCGACGGAGCGATCGTCCTCGCCCGGCCCCAGTTCGGCGCGCGCGCCGGCCAGAACCTGCGCTGGGATGCCGCCGGTCTGTGCGCCGAGCTCGAGCGCGTCCAGTCGCGCTGGCGCGAACTCACCGGCGAAAAGCTCGATCCGCTGTGGCGGGCGCCGGGCGGCCGGGCTCCCGGCGCCGCCATGGCCGCGGCGCGGGCCTGCGGGTATGCGCACGTGCACTGGGCGCCCGCCGGCTTCCTCGGCGACGAGCTGCCTTCCGAAACCCATCCCAACGAGGCGCTGCTGCGGCAGGCGCTGGCGGGCATCGCGCCTGGCGACATCCTGATCGCGCATCTGGGCATCTGGTCGCGCAAGGTGCCCTGGGCGCCCATGCTCGATCCGCTGATCGCGGGCCTGAAGGCCCGCGGGCTGTGTTTTGCCACGTTGCGCGAGCACCCCGACTACGCGCGCCGCTGAGCGCCTTCCGAGATGCCCGAGATGTCCTTCCTGTCCACCTCGCTCGATGCGCCTGCGGCTGCCTTCGCGCTGGCTCACGGATGGATCTTCGAGACGCTGGTCCAGCCGCTGGTCTACGCGCTCGGTCTGGCCCATCTGGCCGAAATGGCCTTCGACGCCACCGAGTGGCTCCTGATCGGCGCGGTCGAGATCGCGCTGCTGGCGCTGGTGCTGGGCATGCTCGAACGGCGATACCCGGCCGAACCCCTGACCGACCGCGCCGCCGTGCGTACCGACAGCCTGTACACGCTGCTGCATCGGCTTGGCGCGGTGCCGCTGCTGGCGTTTGCGCTCTTCACGCCGGTCATCGACGGGCTCGAGACGCAGTTGCGCCTGCTCGGGCTGTCGCGCCCCAACCTCGACCAGCTCTGGCCCGGGGTCACCGATGTCGGCTGGGTCAGCTTCCTGATCTATCTCGTGATCCTCGACTTTCTCGACTACCTGATGCACCGGGGCCAGCACGCATGGCGCTGGTGGTGGGCGCTGCATGCGGTGCATCACAGCCAGCGGCAGATGACCTTCTGGAGCGACAACCGCAACCATCTGCTCGACGACCTGCTGCGCGATCTGGTCCTGGCCGGCGCGGCCCTGGCCATCGGTGTGGCGCCCGGGCAGTTCATTGCCCTGGTCGTGGCCTCGCGCGTGCTGCAGAGCCTGCAGCACGCCAACCTGCGCTGGCGCTGGGGCGGATGGTTCGAGCGCCTGCTCGTGAGCCCCAGCTTTCACCGCCGTCATCATGCGATAGGTGTCGGCCATGAAGGGCCGGCCGGTGGCTGCAACTTCGCGGTGCTCTTCCCCGTCTGGGACGTGCTGTTCCGCACCGCCGACTTCCGCCCCGGCTTCGTGCCCACCGGCATCGCCGATCAGCTCGAGGGCCGCAGCTACGGTCGCGGTTTCTGGGCCCAGCAGTGGCTCGGTCTGCGCCGGCTGGCGGGCAGCGCGCGAGATCCGCGCCGCGGCGTGCCCGTCGCGCAGGCGCAGCGCGAGGGGCGGTCATGACCCGGGTGATCGCGGCGTTCGCGCGCGCCCTGCGCAGCCAGCTCCATCCGCGGATGATGGCGCTGCTGGTGTTCCCCTTCGCCGCAACGCTGGTGTTCTGGATCGCCGCGGCCATCTGGCTGTGGGAGCCGCTCAACGATCAGCTTCGTGCCCTGATGTTCGGCTCTACCGGGGTGCCGGTCCTGGTCGGCTGGATGAGCATCGTGGGTCTGCAGCGCACCGGGGCGCTCGCCACGGCCCTGATGGCGCTGATGCTGCTCGCGCCCGTGATGTTCGTGGTCGCGATGCTGCTGGTGTCGGTGGTTGCAACCCCGATCGTCACCCGGCATCTGGCCCGCGGCGGCTACGCCGACATCCGCCGCGCCGGCGGGTGGTCGATGCTGGCCGGCATCGGCACGGCGCTGGTCGCGCTCGTGGTGTTCGTGGTCGGCTACGTCCTCACGCTTCCGCTGTGGTTGATTCCGTTCGCCGGGTTCCTGGTGCCGTGGTTCTGGTGGAGCTGGCTCACCGCGCGCATCCTGCGCACCGACAGCCTCGCCGAGCACGCCACGCGCGAGGAGCGCGATGTTCTCATCGCCCGGCATCGCCACGGCTATCTCGCGCTGGCCATGCTCGTGACCCTGCTCAATTACGTGCCGCCGCTCTTTCTGGTCACGCCGGTGCTCTCGGCGCTGGCTTTTGGCCACTTCTCGCTGGTCGCACTGCGCGATCTTCGATCCGAGCCCACTGCGTTCCCGCCCGGCCGGCCGGTTGGCCCCGAAGACATGCCCGTGCCGGGCGGCGGGCCTGTCGTCGACGCGCAGGCCGCACGACCCTCCGTTCCCGACCCATCCCATCGCGCTGCCCGGGAGCATCCCCCGTCATGAACCTCGGCCTCATCGTCATCGGCGACGAAATCCTCTCGGGCAAGCGGCACGACAAGCACTTCGCGCGGGTCATCGCGATCCTCGCCGATCGCGGCATGCAGCTCGACTGGGTGCGCTACCTTGGCGACGATCGGGCGCGCATCGCAGCGGCGCTGCGCCAGACCTTCGGCAGCGGCGACCTGGTCATCTCCTGCGGCGGCATCGGCGCCACCCCCGACGACCACACCCGGCAAGCAGCCGCGCAGGCGCTGGGCGTGCCGCTCGAGCTGCATCCCGAGGCGGCCGCCCTGATCGCCGAGCGCACGGCCGAGATGGCGCGCGAGGGGCGCGGCAGCGCCGACATGAGCACGCCCGAGAACCGGCAGCGGCTGAAGATGGGCGAGTTTCCGGCCGGCTCGGCCATCATCCCCAACCCCTACAACCGCATCCCGGGTTTCTCGATCCGCGAGCACTGGTTCGTGCCCGGCTTTCCGGTAATGGCCTGGCCGATGATCGAAGCGGTTCTCGACCGCCACTACGCGCATCTGCAGCACCGCGAGGCCCGCGCCGAGCGCTCGCTGCTCCTCTACGACACGCCCGAGGCCGCGGCAACGCCCCTGATGGAGGCCATCGAGTCGCGGTTTCCCGGGGTCAAGGTCTTCTCGCTGCCGTCGGTGGGCGATGGCAGGCGGGCGCGGCACATCGAGCTGGGCGTCAAGGGTCCGGCTGCGCTCGTTGCGGCAGCATGGCCCGACCTCGAGGCCGGCGCGCAGACTCTCGGGCCGATCGAGCCCGTCTGAGCGAGGGCGGGTGTCGTTCGGTCAGTTCGAACGAACGTCTTGCATCGTTGCGGGCCGCTGAGCATACTGCCGCCAGCGCATCTCCACCCGCAGGTTCCCGCCGGCCCGCTCCATGAGGCAGATCATCGACCGTCTCGGCGCGCTGCTTGCGCTGTACTCGTTCGACCGCCCCGAGTGGGGCGTCACCGAGGCTGGCGCGCGGCTTGGTCTGGCCAAGAGCACCGTCAGCGAGCTGTTCGCGAGTCTGGCCGATCACGGTTTCGTCGAGCGCACGTCGCGCGGCCGCTACCGCCTCGGTTGGCGCCTGTTCGAACTCAACCACGTGCTGCTCGCCTCCAAGCCCCTCGTGCGCGAGGCGAGGGTGGCCATGCAGGAGCTGGTCGAGCGGCACGGCGAATCCAGTCACCTGATGGTGCTCGATCGCGACCAGGCCGTGATCGTGGAGAAGGTCGAGGCCACGCTCGCCACCCAGATCCTGATGTCGCGTGCGGGGCTGCGCCTGCCTGCCCACAGTTCGGCGTGCGGCAAGCTGCTGCTTGCGCTGCAGCCATGGGCCGAGGTTCGGCGAATGTTCGACCAATCCGAACTCAAGCGATTCACGCCGGCCACCATCACCCGCCTGCCCGACCTCGCCGAAGAGCTGGCCCGCATTCGCGAGGACGGTGTGGCCGTCGACCGCGAGGAGTTCTTCCCCGGGCTCAGCTGCGTGGCTGCGCCGGTCTTCGACGACACGGGAATTGCGGTCGCCGGCATCAGCCTGACCGTGCCTACCTACCGCTTCGAGGCAACCGAAGCCGATCTCGTCCGGCTGATCGCCCGCACGGCGCGCCGGGTATCCCAGCGTCTGGGCCATGTTGCGCCTCTGGCGGCCGGCACCGAGCCTGCGCCGGCCCGGCCTGCGTCGCGTCCCGCGGCTGGCGGGCGCGTCGGCAACCCTTCTCCCGCGCGGCGCGCCGAGCCGGCGCGCGCATCCTCCGCATCCAACCGCAAGGTGCAGCCATCATGAACATGCCGATCGACCAGGGCCTGCGCCAGGTCACGCTCGACGACAAGTACGACGCCACCGAAGGCCGGGTCTACATCACGGGCACGCAGGCGCTGGTGCGGCTGCCGCTCATGCAGCGCCAGCGCGATCTCGCCGCCGGCCTCAACACCGCCGGTTACATCAGCGGCTACCGCGGTTCGCCGGTGGGCGGCTACGACCAGGCCCTCTGGCGGGCCCGACGCCAGCTCGATGCGCATCACGTGAAGTTCGTGCCGGGCCTCAACGAAGACCTCGCTGCCACCGCCATCTGGGGCACCCAGCAGGTGGGCTGCTTTCCCGGCGCGCGCTACGACGGCGTGTTCTCGATCTGGTACGGCAAGGGCCCCGGTGTCGATCGCAGCGGCGATGCCCTCAGGCACGCCAACCAGGCTGGCACCGCGCGCCACGGTGGCGTGCTGGCGGTCGCCGGCGACGACCACGGGGCCAAGTCCTCGACCATGGCCGCCCAGACCGACTTCATCTTCAGCGCGGTCGGCATCCCGGTGCTCGCGCCCGCCACCGTCCAGGACTACATCGATCTCGGCCTGCACGGGTTCGCGATGTCGCGCCACTCGGGGCTGTGGGTGGGCCTGAAGGCAGTCACCGACACCATCGAGACGGCCGCCATTGTCGAGGTCGGTCTCGATCGCGTGCGCCCGGTCCTGCCCGAGCTGGCCGACCTGCCCCCGGGCGGGCTGAACCTGCGCGTGCCCGACGAGAGCTTCCTGAAGCTCGAGGAACGGCTGATGCGCCACAAGCTGCCGGCCGCGCTCGCCTACGCGCAGGCCAACCGGCTCAACGTCGGCGTCTTCGGCCGCGACGACATCAGCGCCGGTGGCGAGCCCTGCCGGCTTGCCATCGTGAGCACCGGCAAGGCCTGGCTCGACCTGATGCAGGCGCTGGCCGACCTGGGCATCGACGACGCCACCGCGCGACGGTTGGGCATCAAGGTGTGCAAGGTGACCATGCCCTGGCCGCTCGAGCCCACGGCCATGCGCGCGTTCTGCGAGGGGGCCGCCGAGGTCCTGGTCATCGAGGAGAAGCGCGCGCTGATCGAGACCCAGCTGCGCGAGCAGCTCTACGATCTGGCCGAGCGGCCACGCATCGTCGGCAAGCGCGACGAACAAGGCGCCCCGTGCATCCCCGAATACGGCGAGCTCTCTCCCGCCCTGTGCGCCCGGCTGGTGGCTGGGCGCCTGAACCTGGTGCACGCGCGGGCGCCCGAGGAGACGGCGCGCGGCATGCTCGATGCCGCCACCCGGGCGCGCATCGACGCCAGGCTGGCGCTGCTCGATGCCCGCGAGAAAGCCGCCTCGCGGCGGGTCGAGATCCTCGAACGCATTCCGTATTTCTGCTCGGGCTGCCCGCACAACACCTCCACCCGCGTGCCCGAGGGCTCGCGCGCGCTCGCCGGCATCGGCTGCCACTACATGTCGCAGTGGATGGACCGCTCGACCAGCACGTTCACGCAGATGGGTGGCGAGGGCATGACCTGGGTCGGCCAGGCGCCCTTCACCGACACGCCGCACGTCTTTCAGAACCTCGGCGACGGAACCTACAACCACTCGGGCTCGCTTGCCGTGCGCCACGCCGTGGCCAGCGGCGTGCGCATGACCTACAAGATCCTGTTCAACGACGCGGTGGCCATGACCGGCGGCCAGACCCACGACGGGCGCCTCACGCCTGCGGCGATCGTCCGTCAGGTCCGGGCCGAGGGCGTCAGGCGCGTGGTGGTTGTCACCGACGAGCCACAGAAGTACCCGGCCGGCTACTTCGATGCCGATGTCGCCGTGCGTCACCGTTCCGACCTCGACGCGGTACAGCGCGAGCTGCGCGATGAGGACGGGGTCACGGTCCTGGTCTACGACCAGACCTGCGCGGCCGAGAAGCGGCGCCGGCGCAAGCGGGGCGCCTTTCCCGATCCCGATCGGCGGGCGTTCATCAACGAGGCGGTCTGCGAGGGTTGCGGCGATTGCGGCGTGCAGTCGAACTGCGTGTCGATCGAGCCCGTCGAGACCGAGTTCGGCCGCAAGCGCGCGATCAACCAGTCGTCGTGCAACAAGGACTTCTCCTGCGTGAACGGCTTCTGTCCGAGCTTCGTCACCGTTGAAGGCGGCCGGCCCAGGCGTGGCCGCGGTGGCGCGGTGGCCGACGACGGCGTCTCGATCGGACTGCCTGATGTCGCCATCCCGCCGCTGGCCGACACCTGGTCGCTGCTGGTCACTGGCATAGGCGGCACCGGGGTGGTCACCATCGGGCAGGTTCTGGGCATGGCGGCGCACCTCGAAGGCCGTGGCGTCACGGTGCTCGACATGGCCGGGCTCGCCCAGAAGAACGGCGCCGTCATGAGCTTCGTGCGCTTCGGCCGGCAACCCGAGTCGCTGCACGCGCCGCGCATCGGCACGGCGGCCGCCGACGCTGTCATCGGCTGCGACATCGTCGTCGCCGCCGGCAAGGACGCGCTGCTGCGCATGGCTCCCGGGCGAACTCGTGTCGTGCTGAACGTGGCGGCCACGCCGACCGCCGAATTCACCCGCAACGCCGACTGGCGCTTTCCCCGCGGCAGCATGGAGGCGGCGATCGCGGAGGCCGCCGGCGCGGAGCATCTGTCGCTGGTCGATGCCACGCGGCTGGCAACCGGGCTGCTCGGCGACGCGATCGCCAGCAACATGTTCCTGCTCGGTTACGCCTGGCAGAAGGGCCTCGTTCCGGTGTCGGCGCGCGCGATCGACCGGGCGATCGAGCTCAACGACGTTGCGGTCGACATCAACCGCCGTGCCTTCCTCTGGGGCCGGCGCGCCGCGGTCGATCCCGATCAGGTGACCGCGCTGGCCGTTCCGCCCCAGGCGCTGCCGGTGTCGCGCCGCCGGTCGGCCTCGCTCGACGAGCTCATCGCGCGGCGAGTCGATTTCCTGACCGATTATCAGGATGAGGCCTGGGCGCGGCGCTATCTCGGCCTCGTCGAGAAGGTTCGCGCCGCCGAGCGGGCATTGGGGCCGGCGCCGGCACAGGACATCCCGGCTGCCGATGCCTCATCCACCGTGGACGCAGGACAGTGGCCTCTTACCGAGGCGGTTGCGCGTTACTTCTTCAAGCTGATGAGCTACAAGGACGAGTACGAGGTCGGTCGCCTGTATGCGAAGGCCGGTTTCGCCGAGCGGGTCGCCGAGCAGTTCGAGGGCGATTTCCGGCTGCGCTTTCACCTCGCGCCGCCGCTCCTCGCCAAGCGCAATGCCTCGGGCCAGCTCGTCAAGCGCGAGTACGGCTCCTGGATGATGGGAGCATTCCGTCTGCTTGCCGGCATGCGTCGGCTGCGCGGCGGCTTGCTCGACCCGTTCGGCTACACGGCCGAACGGCGCTGGGAGCGCCGCCTGATCGACGAGTACGAGTCGACCATCGCCGGGCTGCTGCCCGCGCTCGATGCCGCCCGTCGCGCGCAGGCCGTGGCCATCGCGTCGGTTCCCGAGCACATCCGGGGCTTCGGCCATGTCAAGGCTCGCCACGGCGAGGCGGCGGCCCGTCTGCGCGACGACCTGCTCGAGCGCTGGCGCAAGGGCGCAGGCGCTGCGGCGCCGGGCGATGCGCCGGTGCGCGTCATCGCGATCAGTCGGGAGCACTGAGTCCGCGCCGCGCCGCGGCGGCAGCAGAAAGACAAAGGCGCGCCATGGGCGCGCCTTTTTTCCAACCGGAGACCGGACGGGTCTCCGTGCGCAACAGGCGTCGTCAGGCGGCCTTGCGGGGCGCTGCCGGGCGGGCAACCTTGGCTGCTGCCACGAGGTTGGCCTCGGCTGCCTCGACGGCCTGCTTGGTGGCTTTGTTGACCTGCTCGTAGGCGCTGTTGGCGGCCGAAACCGCGGTCTTGAGCAGGGTCACCATGCCCTCGCTGCCGGCGGGAGCGCTCTTGGCCATGGCATCGATCGAGGCGGTGATCTGCTTGTTGCCCTCGTTGAGTTGCTTCTCGACCAGCTTGGCGATCTCGGTGCCAGTGCCGGCGGCTATGTCGTAGACGTGCTTCGCGTAGGCGGCCATCTTGTCGGCGGCCGGTTGCGCCGCTGCCATCGACCACTCGCCGATGGCGCGCGGATCCTTGGCGGTCATCATGGACCGCATCTGGTCGGCGCTTTCCTCCATCGACGACTTGAACGCCTGCATGTTGAGTTCGGCGAGCTTCTCGAAGCCTTCCAGCGACTTGAGAGCGACCGACTGGAAGGTCTCGAAGGTGAGCTTCTGGACCTGGGTGAACTGCTCGGGAGTCTGGATCATGCTGGCCTCGCGGAAAGTTGGAGGGATTGAATCGGTTGAAGGGAGCAAGGGCGAAATGATGCGCCGCACAACGCGAATTCTATTGATAAGTGAAACTTCGTCAAGTGCTTTGGGAAGTGAAACATCAAGCAAGTTGCGTGTGAACGTCGGATGCTCCTGGAAATCCTCTCGATCTTGTGAAAAAGTGCAGCTTTCCAGGCTTTGACTATTCGCGTCGTCAATGGTTTGCGCTGTCTCAGTCGCCGTGCGCTGCCGAGCTCGATCTGCCCTCCCGAGTGGCACGTTGCGACGCAGCACTGCGCCGCGTCGAGGGCTCGCCGCTGCTGAGGGGCAGTCCCGTGATTCGAGATCCGGCATGAAATCCCCGTTCTAACTCGCTATCGCGGCTGGGGTTTTTGCTAAACTCACCGCTACCGTCTGGTGGTTCTACCGGCAGCGCGCATCCGCTTGCTGGCCAGACCTTCCCCGATCTTCGCGAGGATCCGGCAGTGCCCATCATCCGATTGCCTTTCTGCCGATCCCTCCTGGTCCCTCTGCTCGCGCTGGCGGTCGCAGCATCAGGCGGTCAGGCCGCCGCTCAGGGCGCCCGCGACGACGGCGCCATCGCGCCGGTACGCAAGGCCGCGCCCGCGGCGGGCAGCGCGCGCGAGCGTGCGCCAGGCGGTGCGGCGCGCGAGCGCGCTCTGCCGCAACGCGCCGACGGGCGCAGCCAGGCGGCACGTCCGGTTTCCGGGGCGCCGCGGCGCGACGCCCAGGCCCGCAAGCGACCCGATGCTTCGGCCGGAGTCAGGGCGGCCGCGCGCGCCGCTGCGCGCCCCGTCGCCGTCGCCTCGGTCGCGCACCGGAGTTCGGCGCGCATGCCGGCTGCGGCACCCGCACCGGCGCGCATGTCGGTCGCTCACGCGACCGGCCTGCACGCGGTCGACGATCCGCTCGATCTGAATTCGGCGGTTGCCCTGGTTGCGGACCAGGCGAGCGGCGAAGTCCTGTTCGCCAAGAATCCCGATGCCGTCCTGCCCATCGCCTCGATCACCAAGGTGATGACCGCGATGGTCGTGCTTGATGCGCGGTTGCCCCTCGACGACGTCCTCGAGATCGGCACCGAGGACATCGACACCGAGAAGGGTTCGCGCTCGCGGCTGCGCCCCGGAACTCGTCTCACCCGGGCCGACATGCTGCACCTCGCACTGATGGCCTCCGAGAATCGCGCTGCCAACGCACTGGGCCGTCACTATCCGGGCGGTCTCGAATCCTTCGTGCTGGCGATGAACCTGAAGGCACGCCAGATCGGCATGACCTCGAGCCGTTTCAACGATCCGACCGGCCTGTCGGGGCGCAACGTCTCCACCGCGCGCGATCTCGCCCGGATGCTGCAGGTCGCCTACGACTATCCGCTGGTGCGCGAGTACTCCACGTCACCCGAACTGCAGGTGCCCTCCGGAGCCGACAAGGCTCTTGTCTTTCGCAACACCAATCGCCTGATCGATCAGGCGGCCTGGTCGATCGGACTGCAGAAGACCGGGTACATCTCCGAGGCCGGACGCTGCCTGGTGATGCAGGTCGGGCTGGCCTCGCGTTCGGTGCTCATGGTGCTGCTCGACGCCACCGGCCGCCAGGCCCGCTACGGCGATGCTCAGCGTCTGCGCAACTGGCTCGATGGCGGCGCCCTGCCCATGCCCAGCGCCCGGCCGACCGGAACTTCGGCTGGCGGCACAGTCCGGACCAGCTACGTGTCGGCGGGCTCGTAGCCCAGCGCCTCCGAAATCTGCGCGGCCGTCCGGCACAGCAGATCGATCCAGTCGTCCTGGACGAAGTCGGCTGGCGCCGAAATCGACAACCCTGCCACCAGCCTTCCGGTGTCGTCGCGGATGCCGGCGGCGATGCACCGTACCCCGGGTTCGAGCTCCTCGTTGTCGCGGGCGTAGCCCCGGGCGCGCACCAGGGCGAGTTCGCGCTCCAGCCGTAAAAGATCGGTGATGCTGTTGCGGGTGTGGCCGGCAAGCCCGGTGCGCGTTGCATAGCCGCGTACCAGACGCTGTTCGTCAGCGGCCAGGAAGAGCTTGCCGACCGAGGTGAGGTGCAGTGGTGCGCGTCCACCGACAGCCCGCACGACCTGCATGCCCGAACGCTCCGAGACCGCGCGTTCGATATACACGATCTCGTCGCCCTGGCGGATCGACAGGTTGACCGGCTGGGCCGTCGCCCTGTGCAGTTCGCGCATCGGGCCGAGCGCGGCATCGCGAACGTTCAGGCGCGCCTTGACCAGATTGCCCAGTTCGAGCAGGCGCATGCCCAGCTGGTAGGCGCCGGGCTCGGCGCGGTCGACGAAGCGCGCAGTGACCAGATCGTTGAGGATGCGGTGCGCGGTCGATGGGTGCAGGCCGGTGCGCAACGACAGCTCCTTGAGGCTCACCGCGTCGGGCTGCGCGGCCAGGGCATCGAGCAGACCGACCATGCGCTCGATGACCTGGATCGCGGTCTTGCCGGCATCGGTTTCGGTGCCGCGGCGGCGCGGGGTCCGCTCGGGGGCGATCGGTTCGCTCACGGGATGTCAGGGCAGGGGCCGCCCACCGCGCGATGCGCCTGGTGCCGCGCCGCCCTGCGGGCCGCGCGACCAGGTGCCGCGGATCCAGTCGGCCAGCGGAAAGGTGAAGTTCATGTTGCTCGCCATCATGCGCTGCGGATCATGGTGCGCGAGATGATGGCGGCGCATCGCGCGCACGCCGGCCAGCCGGGTCGGCCAGGCGCCGTCGGGAAGATGGGCGCACAGATGCATCAGTTCGAACAGCAGGTAGATGCCGACCACGCCCGCGAGGCCTATCAGGGCCGCGTTGCGCGAGAACGCGAACCCGACGGCGAGCAGCGGCGGCAGGCTGAGCAGCGTGAGCAGCGGCAACGCATAGACGGGGAAGAATACGATCCGAAGGTCGCGGCTGTCGCGCAACTGGCCGTGGGTGTCGGTGAAGAATCGGTGGTGGGTGAGCGTGTGGCGCTGGTACAGCGCGCGGGCGAGCGCGCCGGTGCCCGGCCGGTGCAGGGCCCGATGGCCGTGCCACTCGAGGAAGTTCCAGCCGACGATCACCGGCACCAGGATGGCGAGCTCCCAGACGCTCACCGGCGTGCTCAGCCCGGAGAGCGCGGCGGCAATGACGGTGAGGCCGAATGCGAGCATCGACCCACCGTGCCGGATACCGCTGTAGCCGGGCGGAATCTGGGCTCGAAATGCATCCCGGAACGCCTCGGTACTCTGTGCCGCTGCCATGCCTGCTCCTGTCGCCGTCTGCTCCGCCAGCGCCCGCCTGGCGGTGTCGAGCCTAGCACGCCCGGCGCGCCGCCCGCAGGCGCGCGCGCGCGCCCGTCACGCGGCGCGATGCCGAATGAACCGCGGGCAAACGCCGCGCCGGTGGTCGGGCAGCCTCATACGATCAGCCGCTCCGGGCGGTGCGCGCCCATGGCCGGCCCACGGAAGCGGTCGATGGCCAGCGATCGCACGTCGATCATGGGATCCGAGCCGGTTGCGAGCTGCGCGACGATCTGCCCGATCGCGGCCGCCTGCTGCACGCCGTGCCCCGAAAAGCCGCAGGCGTTGATCCAGCGCGGCCGGGTTGGATCGATGCCGACGACCGGTTGGTGGTCGGGCGTGATCTCGTAGTAGCCCCACCAGCAGGCCTTGCGGTCGAGGCTTACCTGCTCGAACCAGGGGAATCGGTCGAGTGCCGATGCGACGACGGTGTCGAGCCAGGGCCAGTCGATGCCCTCGGAGAAGCCCTCGTCGTCGGGATTGCTCTGGCCGAAGATCAGTCGCTCGCCCTCGGACCGGAAATAGAAGCCGGTTCCGACATCGACCGTGAGCGGGTACGGATGCGCGCGGGTAAGCGCTTCGGGAAGCGGTGCGCTCGCAAAGACGACACGCCGGGCCGCATTCACCGGAACGTCGAGCCCGGCCATCGCGCCCACCCGTCCTGCCCACGCGCCAGCGGCATTCACGATCGTGGCAGCCCGCAGGCGCTCGCGCCCGGCGTGGATCACCCAGCCGTCCGGGCGCTCGTCGATCGCCTCGACGCCGGCCCGCAGCATGACGATGGCGCCGCAGGCCCGCGCGCGGGCGGCGTAGGCCAGGCAGATGCCGTGAGGATCGACGATGCCGTCCTGCGCGCACCAGGTGGCCCCGCCCAGGCCGCGGATGTCGGCCGGCACCACGTGCGTGGCCTGCTCGGGGCTGAGCACCTGCACGGGCGCGCCGAGTTCGCGCTGCAGCGCCACCGCCGCGCGGTGCGCCGGCCAGTGTTCCTCGGGAACCATGAACAGGTAGCCGATGGGACGGAATGCCGCCTCGGGCATCTCGCGGTACTCGCGCAGGCTGTGCGCCGACAGCAGGATGTTGGTGGCGTCCGAGAACTGCAGGCGCACACCGGCCGCGCTGCGGCCGGTCGAGCCGGTGGCCGGTGCGCTTTCGCGCTCGAGAACCGCGACCCGCAGCCCGCGCTGGGCAAGCCGCCAGGCGCTCGCGCATCCGATGATGCCCGCGCCGATGACCGCGACGTCGTAGGCCGGCATCGCTGCGCTCGCGGAGCTCATGACCCGGCCCTCGGCCCGGCGATCTCCCAGGCCAGCCGCGCGGCGGCGAGATCCCAGAGCGCCTGCCCGACGCTCTTGAACACCACGGGTCGGCCGTCGCGCGCCAGCCGGCCGTCGTACAGGGCGTCCTCGAGGGCTTCGACGCTGGCGAAGTCGCGCTGCGCCTGCAGGATGTCGCCGGCCTCGTGGCGGGCGCCGGGCAGGTCGTCGACCACGACGCGCGCGCGCGCGATCAGGCTCGCGGGCAACTCGCACATGTCGGGGCGATAGGCGCCGACCGCGGCGACGAAGGCGTCGTTGCCGAGCGCATCGGGGATCACCGGCGACGTGGCCGTCGTGGCGGTGACGACGATGGCCGATCGCGCGGCGGCGGCCGCGACGTCCGCGACTGCCTCCGCAGGCACGCCGCTGGCGCGCAGTTCGTCGGCCAGCGCGTGTGCGCGGACGATGCCGCGCGATGCGATGCGTACCGAGCGCACGCCGAGCAACTCGACGAAGGCCGCGATGTGCGCGCGCGCCTGCACGCCGGCGCCGACGACGAGCAGGTCGGCGCCGCGCGGCGCGCCCAGGCGCTGTGCGGCCAGCGCCGACAGCGCCGCGGTTCGCCGTGCGGTGACCGTCGGGCCATCGAGCATCAGCAGGCGCTCGCCGGTGTCGGCCTTCATGAGCAGAACCTCGCCCAGCAGGCTGGGCAGCCCGTGCGCGGCATTGCCCGCATGGACCGTGACCAGCTTGGTCACGGCGTAGTCGTGGTCGGCCGCGGGCATCGCCAGCAGCACGCCGCCGTTCAGGGGTACGGCCAGCCGCTCCGGGGCAACGGTTACGCCGGCCCGCTTGCGCTCGAGCATGGTTTCGAGCGCCTGGGCAAGTCGCGGGTAGGGCAGGGCGGTGGCGGTGGCCGCCGCATCGAGCACGGAGAGCGTCATGCGAGGTGGCGGGCCTGGCGCGGTGGCGTGGCGGGTGGTTTGGGGCGGGCCACTGCGGGCTCGGCCCGGCCGCGGGGGGCGGGGGGGCCGCCCGGCCGG
>JBILUW010000360.1:0-3101 GCA_044370795.1 Burkholderiaceae bacterium | reverse complement strand
CGCCGCTGCCGAGGTAGTCGGCGGCGACAGCTTCCTCGATGGTGGTGTCGTCGGCTGCGCGGTGCTCGAGCAGCCACTCCCGCAGCACCTCCGACAGCCGCTCGGCGCTGATCCGGTGCGTGGCGTCGAGGCGGCGGTGCAGCCAGTCGGTCAGTGCGAGAAAGCCATCGAAAGGACGTTCGCCCAGGATCAGGGCGAGCGCGCGCGGATGGCGCCCGCTGTTGGCCACGAGGTCCCAGTAACGGGCGAATCGGGAGAGGCGCTGCACGTCTGTGAACGGAAGATCGCGGGTGGTCAGCACGTTGTAGGGCGGCGCCGGATTGAAATGCATTGCCCACTCGGCCTCGTGGCGCGCGATGGGTGCGCCGCGCAGGCGCTTGAGCACGCCCACCTGGATCTCGTGCGGCCGCAGGGCGACCAGCCGGTCGAAGCCGGCGCCGAAGCTCGCGAGGCCCTCGCCGGGCAGACCGGCGATCAGATCGACGTGCAGGTGGGCCGCGGTCGAGGCGCGCAGCCAGCGCAGGTTGGCCTCGGCGGCGGCATTGTCCTGACGCCTGCCGATGCGCTGCTGGACGGCCTCGTTCCAGGTCTGGATGCCAATCTCGAGCTGCAGGGTACCCGGTGCGAACGCCGCGATGCGGCTCTTCAGCGCCTCGGGGAGTCGGTCGGGCACGAGTTCGAAGTGCGCGAAGACAGGGTCGTCGGGGGTGGCGCGCTGCCGCTCGAGGAAGAAGTCGAGGATGGCCGTCGAGGTGCCGATCCGGAGATTGAACGTGCGATCGACGAACCGAAAGCGCCGCGCGCCCCGCGCGTGCTGACGCGCGAGGCTTGCCAGCACGCGGTCGAGATCGAATCCGCGGGCGGTCTGGTCGAGCGCCGACAGGCAGAACTCGCAGGTGAACGGGCAACCGCGCGAGGCCTCGACGTAGAGGTGGCGTTCACGCAGGTCGGATTCCGAGAACTCCGCATCGGGCAATTCGAGCTGCGTCGGCAGGGGGTCGCCGCCGGCGATCACCTTGTTCAGGGGCCGCGGGCCGTCGAGCAACTGGCGGGCGAGGGTGGCGAAGGCCAGCTCGCCGGCGCCGGTGACCACGTGGTCGGCCATCGCGCAGATCGGCTGTTCGCCGATCTCGTGGCTGACTTCGGGGCCACCCACCACGATGCGCACCTGCGGGGCGACCCGCCGCAGCAGGGCCACCAGGCGGGTGAGCGGCTCGACGTTCCAGATGTAGACGCCGAGGCCGATCACCCGCGGCTGCAGGGCCAGCAGGCGTTCGGCCATGTCTTCGGGGCCGGCGCCCAGCGCGAACTCGATGATGGCGCTGCGCTCGCGCAGGTCGCCGAGGTTGGCGCGCAAACAGCGCAACCCGAGCGACGCGTGAGCGTGGCGCGCGTTCAGCGTGCACAAGAGCAGTTCGGGCATCGAGGCTGCGGAATCGCGCGCATCGGACGGCGCGCTGATGCAGAATCATACCCATGCCAGCCGATACCCCTCATCCGCATCCCTCAGGCCTGTCTGAAATGGACATCCGCGTGCGCGCCCTCGAGACGCTGCTCGTCGAGAAAGGCTACGTCGACTCCGCCGCGCTCGACGAGATCATCGAGACCTACGAGCATCGTGTCGGACCCCACAACGGCGCCCGGGTCATCGCCCGCGCCTGGGCCGATCCCGCCTACCGCGAGTGGCTGTTGCGTGACGCCACTGCGGCGGTGGGCGATGCCTCCGGCTTCGGCTTCGTCGGCCGGCAGGGCGAGCACCTGGTGGCCCTCGAGAACACCCCCCAGGTGCACAACCTGGTCGTCTGCACCTTGTGCTCCTGCTATCCGTGGCCGGTGCTCGGCCTGCCGCCGGTCTGGTACAAGTCGGCGCCCTACCGGTCGCGGGCCGTGATCGATCCGCGCGGCGTGCTGGCCGATTTCGGCTTGCGCCTGCCCGACGATATCGAGATCCGCGTGTGGGATTCCACCGCCGAGATCCGGTACCTGGTGGTGCCGATGCGCCCCGAGGGCACCGACGGGCTCAACGAAAGCGAACTCGCGGCCTGGGTCACCCGCGACGCCATGATCGGCACCGGTCTGCCGAGTCGGCCCGCGGCCGGGAGCCAGCCGTGAACGGCCCGCAGGACCTGGGCGGCGCCATGGGTTTCGGGCCTGTCGTGCCCGAGCCCGACGAGGCGGTGTTCCACGAGCCCTGGGAGCGCCGTGCCTTCGCCCTGACGCTGGCGGCCGGATTCCTCGGCCGCTGGAACATCGACATGGCGCGGTTCGCCCGCGAGTCGCTGCCGCCGGCGCGTTATCTGGCGAGCAGCTACTACGAGATCTGGGCGCTCGCCCTCGAAAAGTTGCTGGTCGAGCGCGGGCTGGCTGGTGCCGACGAGGTGGCGGCCGGGCGCGCGCTGCATCCGCCGACCCCCGGCGTGCGGCCAATCGCCCGCGAGTCGGTCGCCAAGATACTCGGGCGAGGCGGCCCCAGCGAGCGCAGCATCGCGGGGCAGCCGCGCTTCGCGGTTGGCGAGCGCGTGCGCGCCCGCAACCTGCACCCCGTGGGCCACATCCGGCTGCCGCGCTATGTGCGCGGCAAGGTGGGAGAGGTGGTCGCGATGCACGGCGCCCATGTCTTCCCCGACACCCATGCCCGTGGCGACGGCGAACACCCGCAGTGGCTCTACACGGTGGCCTTCGCCGGCGCCGAACTGTGGGGCACCGACACCACCGCCGGCTCGGTGCGGCTCGACCTCTGGGAGTCCTACCTGGAGCCTGCCGCAGCCCTTGGCGCTGCCGCATGACAGGGGGGGGCGCCCCAGCCGCCCCGGCGCCGCCGATCCCGGGCTGCGACGCCACCGGACCGGTGTTCAGCGCGCCCTGGGAAGCCCAGGCCTTTGCACTGGTGGTGGCGCTGCACGCCCGCGGTCTGTTTAACTGGGCCGACTGGGCGCAGCACCTGTCGCGGGCCATCGCGCGGGCCCAGGCGCGCGGTGACCCCGATCTGGGTACGAGCTATTACCAGCACTGGCTCGACGCCCTCGAGACCCTGGTCACCGAGCGCGGGCTGGCGCCGCCGCTGGCGCTCGGCGCGCTGCGTCAGGCCTGGCGCAGCGCCG
>JBILUW010000014.1:0-28301 GCA_044370795.1 Burkholderiaceae bacterium | reverse complement strand
CCGCCGCCGACCAGCACGCCGATCCCTGGACCACCCCGCTCGAGCGCATCGACGTCAGCGATCCGGCGCTGTTTCGTGATGGCACCGTCGGCGCCTGGTTCGCACGGCTGCGCCGCGACGCGCCGGTACACTGGTGCCCCGACAGCCGCTTCGGCTCCTACTGGTCGGTCACGAAGTACCGCGACATCATGGCGATCGATGCCAACCATCCGGTGTTCTCGTCATCGATCGAGTTCGGCGGCATCCAGCTGCGCGACCAGCCGCCCGAGTTCCGCCGGCCCTCCTTCATCTCCGCCGATCCGCCGGTGCACGACGAGCAGCGCCGTACCATCAGCCCCATCGTCGCGCCGGGCAACCTCACCACCTTCGCAGCCACCATCCGCGAGCGCACCCGCAGCGTGCTCGACGAGCTACCGCGCAACGAGACCTTCGACTGGGTCGATCGGGTCTCGATCGAGCTCACCACCCGAATGCTCGCCACGCTGTTCGACTTTCCGTTCGAGGACCGGCGCCTGCTGCCCTACTGGTCGGACGTGGCCACGGTCGACCTGGAGGCGGGAACCCCGATCGACACCGAGGCCAAGCGGATGGCGGTGCTGATGGAGTGCCTCGACTACTTCCAGCGCCTGTTCGACGAGCGCCGCGCGCGCCCGCCGCGCAACGACCTGGTCTCGATGCTCGCCCACGGAGCCAACACGCGCGACCTGTCGCCGCGCGAGCTGCTGGGCAACATCGCGCTGCTGATCGTCGGCGGCAACGACACCACCCGCAACTCGATGTCGGGCGGCCTGCTCGCGATGATCGAGAACCCCGGCGAGTGGGCCAAGCTGCGCGCGAACCCGGCGCTCGTCGACAGCCTGGTGCCCGAGATCATCCGCTGGCAGACGCCGGTGGCGCACATGCGCCGCACCGCGCTCGCCGACGTGGAGTTCGGCGGCCAGCGCATCCGCAAGGGCGACAAGGTGGTGATGTGGTACCTGTCGGGCAACCGCGATGCCGAGGCGATCGACGAGCCCGAGCGCTTCATCGTCGACCGCGCACGGCCGCGCCAGCACCTGTCGTTCGGCTTCGGCATCCATCGTTGCGTGGGCAACCGTCTGGCCGAGCTGCAGCTGAAGATTCTCTGGGAGGAGATCGTCGCGCGCTTCGAGTGCATCGAGCTCGCGGGGCCGCCGCAGCGGCTGTACTCGAACTTCATCCACGGGATCACGTCGCTGCCGGTGCGCATCCCCGGCTGAGCATCGCGCGGCGCCCGGCCCTCAGCCATCCTCGAAGAAGCCGAGCACCTCGTCGCGGCGCGCCAGCGCGTCGGCGCAACCGAGATCGGCAAGCCGGCGCGTGTAGCCGGGCACGAACAGCAGGTAGGAGCTGAGCGCCGCGCCGCGCGTGTCGGTGGCTCCGATCAGCCGCAGCAGCATGCGGATGTTGCGCGGCAGTTCGCGCACGTGCGGCGCGGCCAGGCCGTCGAGCCGCTGGCTGGGCGAGATCACCAGCGGCTCGATGGGCCGCAGGCCGGCGTCGCCCGCGCCGCCCGGGTCGAGTTCGCCCAGCGTGCGATTGATGCGGCTCAGCCGTTCGACGTCGCCGGCAAGCGCATCGAGGAAGATGCCCGACATCGCATGACCGGCGATCTGGGCGAGCGACGGGTAGCCGTGCTGCGAGCCGGTGTGCCCGGGCTGCAGCGCCGCGGTCTCGAGGCGGCTCGCGCCGATCACGACCACCCGGTCGGCTCCCAGGTGGATCGCGGGGCTGATCGGCGCCCACTGGCGCATCGAACCATCGCCGAAGAATTCCTGGCGCTCGCCGATGGGCAGGGCGACCGCCGGAAACACGAAGGGGATGGCGCTGGAGGCCAGCAGGTGCTCGATGCCCAGAGTGGCTGGCGCGGCCAGCCGCTGCGTGCGGTACCAGGGGTCGACCTCGGCGCGGCTCTCGTACCAGGTGACATGCTGGCCCGAGGTATAGCTCGAAGCGGTGATCGCGAGCGCGTGCAGGCAGCCCGCGTCGAGGCAGCGGCGCAGTCGCACGGTGTCTATGGTGCGCTCGAGCAGTTCGCGCAGCGGCGTGTTGTCGAAGAGCGAGCGTGGCCGCGTGCTCGCGAGCCAGCCGAAGAGCAGGGCGCCGACCCAGTGCGCGGCATTGCCCAGCGAGCCGCGCAGGTCGGTGCGATAGATGTCGTGCGCCTCGACGGTGCGCCAGAGCGTGGCGATGCGCCCCACCGCGCCCTGCCATTCGTCGCAGTGCGCCGCGAAGCCGGCGGCGTTGATCGCGCCCGCCGAGGTGCCGCAGACCACCGGGAAGGGGTTGCGGGTGGCCGGCCAGCCGGCACGGTCGAGGATCTCGGCGAGGCCTTCCAGCACGCCTGCCTGGTAGGCGGCGCGGGCGCCGCCGCCCATGAGGATCAGTCCGGTCGTCGCGGCCATCGGCAGTACGGCTTCGTCGTGGCTGCGGCCGGGCGGGCGCAAGCCGGCCGGCCAGTAGAATGCGGGGCTTCCATCGTACGACTTCCCCGGAGGATTCGCTCATGGCCGTCAATCTGCACGTGCCCGATCCGGCCAGCCTGCACCCGGTGGCCGGCGTGCGGCTGGGCACCGCGCGAGCCGGCATTCGCAAGCCCGGCCGCCGCGATGTGCTCGTGATCGAGCTCGCCCCCGGGGCGAGCGCGGCTGGCGTCTTCACCCGCAACCGTTTCTGCGCGGCACCGGTTCAGGTCTGCCGCGAACATCTGGCGGGCGAGGGCGGCTCGCGCATCCGCGCGCTGGTGGTCAACACCGGCTGCGCCAACGCCGGCACCGGGCAGCCGGGGCTGGCCGATGCGCGCGCCACCTGCGAGGCGCTCGCGGCGCGCCTGGGCTGCGAGCCCGCCCAGATCCTGCCCTTTTCCACCGGCGTCATCCTCGAACTGTTGCCGATGGACCGTCTGGTCGCCGGCCTTGCGCCCGCGGTGGCCGATCTCGCGCCGGCGCAGTGGGCGCAGGCCGCCGAAGCCATCATGACCACCGATACGCTGCCCAAGGCGGCATCTCGGCGCGCGGTCATCGGCGGGGCCGCGGTTGCGGTCACCGGCATCGCCAAGGGTGCGGGCATGATCCGCCCGAACATGGCGACCATGCTCGGCTTCGTCGCCACCGACGCCGCCATCGCCCCCGCGCTGCTGCAGCGCTGGGTGCGCGAAGCCGCCGACGCGAGCTTCAACCGCATCACGGTCGATGGCGACACCTCCACCAACGATTCCTTCGTGCTGGTGGCCAGCGGTGCCGCCGGGTTGCGCGTGCAGGCCGACACCGACCCTGGCGCCGCCGAGCTCAAGGCGCTCGTCATCGAGGTCGCGCGCGAGCTCGCGCAGGCGATCGTGCGCGACGGCGAGGGGGCCACCAAGTTCATCACCGTGCGCATCGAGGGCGCCCGCGACGACGCCGAGGCCTCGGCGGTGGCCTATGCGATCGCGCATTCGCCGCTGGTCAAGACCGCCTTCTTCGCCTCCGATCCCAACCTCGGCCGCATCCTGTGCGCGGTAGGCTATGCCGGCATCGACGATCTCGACACCGCGGGCATCGATCTCTTCCTCGACGACGTCCACGTGGCCACCGCCGGCGGCCGCCACCCCGGCTACCGCGAGGAGCAGGGCCAGCGCGTGATGAAGCAGGCCGAGATCACGGTGCGGGTCGTGCTCGGTCGCGGCGCAGCGCACACCACGGTCTGGACCTGCGACCTGTCCCACGACTACGTCTCGATCAACGCCGACTACCGCTCCTGAGGCCTGCGCACGATGTCCGATCTCGACCAGCTGGTGCGGCGTGCCGAAGCGATGCTCGCGCGCCTCGAAACCCTCATCCCCGCGGTTGCCGCGCCCGACTGGTCGGCGGCGGTCGCCTTCCGCTGGCGCCGGCGGGCCACCGGGCTGGGCACGCAGTCGTGGCTGCAGCCGGTGCGGCACGTCTCGCCGATCGGCCTCGACGACCTGCGACACATCGACGAGCAGAAGGAGACCATCGATCGCAACACGCGGCAGTTCGTGCGCGGGCTGCCGGCCAACAACGTGCTGCTGACCGGCTCGCGCGGCACCGGCAAGTCCTCGCTGATCAAGGCCTGCCTGAACGCCTACAGCGCCCGCGGGCTGCGCCTGATCGAAGTCGACAAGGACGACCTCGTCGACCTGCCCGACATCGTCGAACTGGTGGCCGGGCGGCCCGAGCGCTTCATCGTGTTCTGCGACGACCTCTCCTTCGAGGAAGGCGAGGCCGGCTACAAGGCGCTGAAGGTGGCGCTCGACGGTTCGGTCGCGGCGCAGTCCGACAACCTGCTCATCTACGCGACTTCCAACCGGCGCCATCTGATGCCCGAGCGGATGTCCGAGAACCTCGACGCCAAGCATCAGGAGGACGGCGAGATCCATCCCGGCGAGCGGGTCGAGGAGAAGATCTCGCTGTCGGAGCGCTTCGGCCTGTGGGTGTCGTTCTACCCGTTCCGCCAGGACGACTACCTGGGCATCGTCGCGCACTGGCTGACCACCTTCGGCTGCGGCGAGCGCGACATCGAACGCTCGCGCCCCGAGGCGCTGCGCTTCGCCCTCGAACGCGGTTCACGCTCGGGGCGCGTGGCCTGGCAGTTCGCCCGCGATTGGGCGGGCCGCCATCCCACGCGAGGGCGTCGAAGCAAGTGAGCACTCGCCTCGAGGTTGCGGTGGGCGTCGTGCTCGACGCCTCGGGCGGTGTGCTGCTCGGCCAGCGCGTGGCCGGCAAGGCCTACGCCGGCTGGTGGGAGTTCCCGGGCGGCAAGATCGAGGCGGGCGAGGATGCGGCAGCCGCGCTCGCCCGCGAGCTCGACGAGGAACTGGGCCTCGCGGTGCGCGCCTCGCACCCCTGGCTGGTGCGCGAGTTCACCTACCCGCACGCGCAGGTGCGCCTGCACTTCCGCAGGCTGTTCGCCGCCTGGGCCGACTGGTCGGGCGAGCCGCGCGGCCGCGAGGGTCAGGCCTTCGCCTGGCAGTCATGCGCGGGGCCCTTCGTGGAGCCGCTGCTGCCGGCGAGCCTGCCGGTGTTTCCGTGGCTGCGGTTGCCGGCAAGCGTGGTGGCCTGGCGTCCTGGCGATGCCGTCGCGGCCACCGATCGGCGCGGCGAGGTGCTGGCGCTCGGCGAGGCCGGGCTGCCCGGGCTGCTGCCTGCCACCGTGCCGCTGCGGCTGCTCCGCGGGCCCTGGGAATCGGCGCCCGGGTTCGAGGCCGAGGTGCAGGCGGCTGGCGCCGCACTGCGCGCGCTCGGCGGCTGCCTGCTTGCTTGCTCGGCCATGCCCAGCCGCGCGGCTGAGCTTGCCGGCGGTGTGCTGCTCGAGACCGACGCGCTGCGCTGCCTTGCCGCCCGCCCTTCGGCGGCCTTCTGCGGCGCCCGTTGCGCCGACCCCGGCGATTTCGAGCGCGCCGCAGACCTGGGGCTCGATTTCGCGATCGCGCCGCACCCCTGGCCTGTCTCGCGCATTCCGGTCTATCTGACAGACTGCGAGGGCGATTTGGGTGCTGCCACGCGCGCCGGCGCGCACGGTGTGTCGGTTGCCTGAGCCGCCGCAGGCGGCGCGCAGCCGCCCGCGCCCCGACGCGGCGAGGCTAGTCGTTGGATCGGGTGGTTCGGTTGGCGGCCGGCATGTCCGAGCTGTCGTCGTCTTCGGATGCCGCGCCGGGGATCACATAGGCATCCGAGGCCCAGGCGCCGAGGTCACCGACCTTGCAGCGCTCGCTGCAGAACGGCCGCCAGCGGTTGGCCGGCGTGTAGGTCGTCGGCCGGCGACAGCCCGGGCACGACACGACCGGCGCGGCCGGGCTGGCGGCGCGGCGCGTCACAGGTTGCACAGGCCGAGTTCGAAGTCGACCGTGCCTTCGTAGGGGCGCGGTCGCAGGTCGCCGTCCTGGAGCGTGAAGCGGATCCAGAGCAGGTACTTGTTGGCGCTGGTCTCGGGAATCGCGCCCAGCTCGGGATCGAGGCGCACCTGCACCAGTTGGTAGGTCTTGCCGCCGAGCGGCTGCTGGAAGCTGCCCTGCTGGGCCGTCTGGGTCGAGCGCAGCGCCTTCTCGCGCAGCAGGCGCAACACGATCGCGAGGCTGTCGTGGAGCGGCCGGAACGGTGCCGACCAGAGCCCGATATCGCGTCGGCGCGCCTCGGGCGGTCGGTGCAGCCAGGCGTAATAGGAGGGCAGGTCGAACTCGCAGGCGCCGCCGGCGATGATGGTGCGGCTGCGGATGCTCATCAGCCACTCGTTGTCGCGCAGGTGCTGCCCTGTCTTGCCGCTCAGGGCGTTCAGCCGGCCCCAGGCCTGGCCAATGTCGTCGAGCACGCGCTCGAGCTCCGCTTCGGAGACCGCCGGATTGTTGCGCAGGGCGAGCAGCGTCTGGCGCTGCCGATCGAGTTCCTGGAGCAGATCGGATTTGAGATCGGCCCGCGAGGAGACGTCGAGCAGATCGAACAGCGTGGTGAGGGCGACGTGGTGGTCGACCGATGAGTCGCGGTCGGAAAACAGCGTCAGCCTCTCGAAGAGATCCTCGAGGCGCAGAAGCGTGCGAATCCGCTCGTTGAGGGGGAATTCGTAGAGGATCAAACCGAGGTCCGAACTGATCGGTGGCAATCCCGCCGGCCGCCGGATTCTGGCTCAATCCGGTGGGAATGACAAACACTCGGCGACGCGCAGCGAGGCGGCCACCGCCTCGTGGAGTGGCGCACGGGCGCGCGTCAGGCGCGCGCGCCGGCGCCCGGCGGCGCGCGGTCGTGCGCCGCGAGCTCGAGGTAGCGCTCGTGCAGCGCGCGTACCCGCTCCGCGAGGCCCTCCGGCGGGCCGTCGTTGTCGATGACATCGTCGGCCGCTGCCAGCCTTTGCTCGCGGCTGGCCTGCGCCGCCAGGATGGCAAGCACCTGCTCGCGGGGCAGGCCGTTGCGGCGCATCACGCGCTCGATCTGGGTTTCGGGGCGGCAATCGACGACCAGCACCCGCTGAGCCCGCTCACGCGGCCGCCCCCCCTCGACCAGCAGGGGCACGACCAGGATCGCGTAAGGGCTCGCAGCGGCCGCCAGCTGGCGTTCGCTCTCGGTGCGTATCATGGGGTGCAGGATGGCCTCGAGGCGCTTGCGGGCGCCTGGGTCGGCGAAGGCCTGCGTGCGCATGGCCGCCCGATCGAGCCGGCCGTCGGAGGCAACGACGCCCGGCCCGAACGCCTGTGCGATGGCCGGCATCGCCGCGCCTTCGGGGCCCGTGAGTTCGTGGGCGATCAGGTCGGCGTCGATCAGCGCCACGCCGAGCTCGGCGAAACGGTTGGCCACGGTGGTCTTGCCGCTGCCGATGCCGCCGGTGAGCCCGACGACCAGGCGCGGCCGAGAGCCGGATGGGGCGGGCGCGGCAGCCGGCTGCTTGGAGGTGTCGGTCACGGCGGCGAGGCGGGTTTCAGGCGAGCCCGAAGTATGCGGCGATCGGGCGTCCCACGTACAGCGTGAGCAGACCCGCCCCGGCCAGGTAGGGGCCGAAGGGGATGGGGACGTCGCGACCCCGACCCTTGCCGAGCATCAGTCCGACACCCACGACCGCGCCGACCACCGAGGACAGCAGAATGATGCCCGGTAGCGCCTGCCATCCGAACCAGGCGCCGAGCGCGGCAAGCAGCTTGAAGTCGCCGTAGCCCATGCCTTCCTTGCCCGTGGCCAGCCGGAATGCCCAGTAGACTGCCCAGAGGCTGAGGTAGCCGGCGATCGCGCCGATCACGGCCGCTTCGAGCGTGGTCCAGACCCCGCCGAGGTTGAGCGCCAGGCCCAGCCAGAGCAGCGGCAGCGTCAGGCTGTCGGGCAGCAGCTGGGTGTCGAAGTCGATGGCGGTGAGCGCGATCAGGAACCAGGTGAGCACCATGGCCGTGACGCCGGCAAGCCCTGCGCCGTACTGCCAGACCGCCAGGGCGCTGAGCAGCCCCGTGGCCAGCTCGATCGCCGGGTAGCGCGCGCCGATCGGCGTGGCACAGGCCGAGCAGCGCCCGCGCAGCATCAGCCAGCTGACCACCGGGATGTTCTCGCGCGCCGTGATCGCATGGCCGCAGGCCGGGCAGCGCGAGCCGGGCACCGCCAGGTTGTAGGGCTCGAGCAGTTCGGCCGGCGGCTGCTCGCCGCGCTGCTCGGCAGCCTGCAGCGCCCACTCGCGCTCGAGCATCCGGGGCACGCGGTGGATGACGACGTTGAGGAAGCTGCCCACGAGCAGCCCGACCACGCCCGCGCAGGTTGCGGCCAGCGGCGCGGACGCCTGGAGAAGATCGATCATGCCGGGCATTGTGCCACCCGCGACGCGCACGCCATGCCGGCCGCTTCGCTCAGACGACCTGTCCCATCTTGAAGATCGGCAGGTACATGGCGACCACCAGACCGCCGATGACGACGCCGAGGAAAGCCATGATCATCGGCTCGAGCAGGCTCGAGAGGCTCGCCACCGCCTCATCGACCTCGCGCTCGTAGATCTCGGCCGACTTGCCGAGCATCTGGTCGAGCGAACCCGACTCCTCGCCGATCGCAGCCATCTGCAGCACCATGTTCGGGAAGACGTTGGCGTTCTGCATCGCGATGGTCAGGCTGGTGCCCGTTGACACCTCCTGCTGGATGCGCCGGGTTGCCGTCAGAAAGACATGGTTGCCGGCCGCCCGCCCGACCGAGTCGAGCGCCTCGACGAGCGGGACCCCGGCCGCGAACATCGTCGACAGCGTGCGCAGCCAGCGCGCGATGGTGGCCTTGCGCATCACCGTGCCGAAGATGGGAACGCGCAGCATCGTCCGGTCGACCGCGATCTGCACCGCGACCGAGCGCTTCCACGACTGCCACGCGAAGTAGCCGGAGCCGAACAGGGTGCCGAACAGCAGATACCAGTAGCCGACCACGAAGTCGGACATCGCGATCACCATCATGGTCGGCGCCGGCAGCGACGCGCCGAAGCTCTCGAAGACGCTCTTGAAGGCGGGGATCACCTTCAGCATGATCACGGCGACCACGACGAGCGCGACCACGATCACGCCCACCGGGTAGGTCAGGGCCGACTTGATCTTGCCCTTGATCGCCTGCATCTTCTCCTTGTAGACGGCGAGCCGGTCGAGCAGATCGTCGAGGATGCCGGCCTGTTCGCCCGCCGCGACCAGGTTGCAGAAGAGCGGGTCGAAATAGAGCGGATACCGGCGAAACGCGTCCGAAAGCGAACTGCCGGTCTCGATCTCGCCCCGTATCTCGTTGAACAGGCGCGCGACCGAGCCGTTCTCGGTGCCCTTGGCCACGATGTCGAAGGCCTGCAGCAGCGGCACGCCGGCGCGCATCATCGTCGCGAGCTGGCGGGTGAACAGCGTGATGTCCTTTTCGGTGATCTTGCGGCCACGGGTGTAGCCGCGCTTCTTCACCTTGGTCACCAGCACGCCCTGCCGGCGCAGCGTCGTGCTGACCACCGCCGCACCGCCGGCGCGCATCTCGCCGCGCACCGTCTTGCCCGAGCGGTCGCGACCCTCCCACTGGAAGGTGTGCTCCTGGACCGCGACGCCCCCAGGCGTCTTGCCCTGGGGCGGCTTGCGTGCAGCGGCGCCCTGCGGCTTGCCCGCCATCGCCCGTTCGGTCATTGCTGGTCTCCGGCGCCGTGCATGAGCAGGCTCGTCGTCACTCGTTGGTCACGCCAAGCACCTCCTCGACGGAGGTGTGCCCCTGCCGCACCTTGAGCAGTCCCGAGCGGCGCAGATCGCGCACGCCCTCGCGACGGGCCTGGGCTGCGATCTCCATCGCGTTGCCGCTCGACAGGATGATCCGCTGGATCTCCTCGCTGATCGGCATCACCTGGTAGATGCCGACGCGCCCCTTGTACCCGCTGCCATTGCAGCGCTGGCAGCCGACCGGCCGGAATGGCTGCCAGCTGCCGTCGAAGTCCTCGTCGCGAAAGCCCGCCTGCAGCAGAGCGTCCTCATCGAACTCGAGCGGCTGCTTGCAGGTGCACAGCCTGCGGGCGAGCCGCTGGGCCGTGATCATGATCACCGACGAGGCGATGTTGAACGGCGCCACGCCCATGTTCATCATCCGGGTCAGCGTCGTGGGCGCGTCGTTCGTGTGCAGCGTCGACAACACCATGTGACCGGTCTGGGCCGCCTTGATCGCGATGTCGGCGGTTTCGAGGTCGCGGATCTCGCCGACCATGATCACGTCCGGATCCTGCCGCAGGAAGGCCTTGAGGGCCACCGAGAAGGTCAGGCCGGCCTTGTCGTTGACGTTGACCTGGTTGATGCCGGGCAGGTTGATCTCGGCCGGATCCTCGGCGGTCGAGATGTTGACTCCCGGCTTGTTCAGGATGTTCAGGCAGGTGTAGAGCGAAACCGTCTTGCCCGAGCCGGTCGGGCCGGTCACGAGCACCATGCCGTAGGGGCGGCTGACTGCGTTCAGCAGCAGCTCCTTCTGGTCGGGGTCGTAGCCCAGCGCGTCGATGCCGAGCTTGGCCGACGACGGGTCCAGGATCCGCATCACGATCTTCTCGCCGAACAGGGTCGGCAGCGTCGAGACCCGGAAGTCGATCGCGCGGGTCGGCGACAGGGCGAGCTTCATGCGCCCGTCCTGGGGAACGCGTTTCTCCGAGATATCGAGCCGCGATATCACCTTGATGCGCGAGGCGAGCTTGTCCTTGAGCGCGAGCGGCGGTTGGGCGTAGTCGCGCAGCTCGCCGTCGATGCGCAGTCGCACGCGGTAGAACTTCTCGTAGGGCTCGAAGTGCAGGTCGGAGGCCCCCGCCGAGATCGCGTCGGTCAGCATCTTGTGCAGGAAGCGCACGATGGGCGCGTCCTCGAGGTCGGCCGAGGTGTCGATCAGCGATGCTTCGGGCTCGGTCTGCTCCTCGTCCGCCAGCCCCTCGCGCGCGATGTCGTCGAGGGTGTCGCCATCGGACCGGGTGCGCTTGGTGATCAGGGCCAGCAGCTTGTCGTGTTCGACGACGATCGGGTCGATCGTGCACTGGGTCTGGAACTTGATCCGGTCGATCGCCTGCAGGTCGGTGGGGTCCGACAGGGCCACCGACAGCCGTGTGCCACTGCGGCGCAGCGCGATCACGCGGGTTTCGACGGCCAGCTTGGGGTCGATCAGATCGTCGGGCAGCGAGTTGGGGTCGATCGCCGAGATGTCGAGCAGCGGGTGGCCGTAGGTATCGGCGGCGAAGCGAGCGACCTGGGCGGCTGCCAGCGGTCCGTGGGCGATGAGCGCATCCAGGAGGACCGAGTTGGCCTCCTGCGCTTTCGTCTGCAGTTCGACAGCCCGCTCGACGTCCAGGCGGCCATGCTGCACGAGCGCTCGGGCGAGTCCCGTGATCGTGACCGGATCGCGCTGCTCGCGGCGACGGTCGGCCGGATCCGCTTGCGGGCCCGGGCGTGTCGGGGCCATGTCGGCTGCGCCGATGGAGGTCGATGGGGCGGGCATGGTGGTGTGTCCGGGCCTTTGGGCAGTGCGAACCCGAGTGAAGCTCCGTCTATGATGGGGCGGTCGGGCTGTCGGGGTAAGGCCTGGGCCGCGGGGGCTTGACGGACGGCCGCTGGCGGCCGGACGAACGGCCGCGCAACCACGGCAGTTGCTACACTGCGGCCGCCTTTCCGAGTGCGAGGAGACAACGAGATGGCCGACGAGCAAGACGGTGGCGCACCGCGCCGGCTGCGATCGCGAGCGTGGTTCGACAACCCCGACAACCCCGGCATGACCGCGCTCTACCTCGAGCGCATGATGAACTACGGTCTCACGCTGGAGGAGCTGCGCAACAGCGGCAAGCCGGTGATCGGCATCGCCCAGACCGGCAGCGACATCGCCCCCTGCAACCGGCACCACCGCGAGCTCGCCCAGCGGGTGCGCGACGGCATCCGCGATGCCGGCGGCATCCCGCTCGAGTTCCCGGTTCACCCGATCCAGGAGACGGGCAAGCGCCCCACCGCGGCGCTCGACCGCAACCTCACCTACCTGTCACTCGTCGAGGTGCTCTATGGCTACCACCTCGACGGCGTGGTCCTGACCACAGGCTGCGACAAGACCACGCCGGCGCTGCTGATGGGCGCGGCCACCGTCGACATCCCGGCGATCGTGCTGTCGGGCGGTCCGATGCTCAACGGGCACTACAACGGCGGCCTGGCCGGCTCCGGAACCGTGGTCTGGTTCGCCCGCCAGGAACTCGCCGCCGGGCGCATCGACTACGACCAGTTCCTCGAGATGGTCGCCTCGTCGGCGCCGTCGGTCGGCCACTGCAACACCATGGGCACTGCGCTCTCGATGAACAGCGTGGCCGAGGCCCTGGGCATGTCGCTGCCCGGCTGCGCCGCGATTCCGGGCCCCTACCGCGAGCGCGCCCAGATGGCCTACTTCACCGGCCGACGCATCGTCGACATGGTGCACGAGGACCTTCGTCCCTCGCGCATCCTCACCCGCGAGGCCTTCGAGAACGCGATCGTCGCCGCGAGCGCGCTGGGCGCCTCCACCAACTGCCCGCCCCACGTCAACGCGATCGCCCGCCACATGGGTGTGGAGCTCGAGATCGCCGACTGGGACCGGATCGGCTACGACATCCCGCTGCTGGTCAACCTGATGCCCGCCGGTCAGTACCTGGGCGAGGAGTTCCATCGCGCCGGCGGCGTGCCCGCGGTCATGCACGAGCTGCTGGCCGCCGGCAAGCTGCATCCGCAGGCGCTCAACGTCTCGGGCCGCACGATCGGCGAGTGCTATGCCGACACGCCGGTCCGCAACCGCGACGTGATCCGCAGCTACGCCGAGCCGCTGCTGCCGCAGGCCGGGTTCGCCGTTCTGACGGGCAACCTTTTCGAGTCGGCGGTGATGAAGACCTCGGTGATTTCCGCGGAGTTCCGCGCCCGCTACCTCGAGCGACCTGGCGACGAGGGCGCCTTCGAGGGCAGGGCGATCGTCTTCGAGGGCCCCGAGGACTACCACGCGCGGGTCAACGATCCCGCACTGTCGATCGACGCCGACTGTCTGCTCGTGATCCGCGGTGTGGGGCCGGTGGGCTACCCCGGCGCGGCCGAGGTGGTCAACATGCTGCCCCCCGATGCGCTGGTGCGTCAGGGAATCACGATGCTGCCCTGCATCGGCGATGGCCGCCAGTCGGGCACCTCGGCCAGTCCGTCCATCCTGAACGCCTCGCCGGAGGCGGCGGTCGGCGGCGGGCTGGCGCTGCTGCGCACTGGCGACAGGGTGCGCATCGACCTCAAGCGGCGCCGCGCCGACATCGTTGTCTCCGACGAAGAGCTCGCGAGCCGGCGGGCGGCCTGGCAACCCCCCGTTCTGGTCAACCAGACTCCGTGGCAGGAACTGCAGCGGCGCTATGTCGGCCAGCTGAGCAGCGGCGCCTGCCTCGATTTCGCCGTGAACTACCAGCGCATCGACGCCACCCACGGAATCCCCCGCGACAATCATTGATATTCCGGGGCTTCGCCGCTGAGGCGCGCGGATCGTCGCGCGCCGGGCGTTGCCTCGGTGTAAGGCTTTCGACATAATCCGCCGGCCCTGCTTCGGGGCGGCTCCGGCGCCAGCGCCGCACTTTCTGAACTACTCGGATGGCCGACGACATCATTCTCGAGACGCGCGGGCTGGTGAAGGAGTTCAAGGGCTTCGTCGCTGTCAGCGACGTCAACCTCAAGGTCCAGCGCGGTCACATCCACGCCCTGATCGGGCCCAACGGCGCAGGCAAGACCACCGTCTTCAACCTGCTGACCAAGTTCCTGCCCGTCACCCGCGGACAGATCCTGTACAAGGGACAGGACATCACGAACGAGAAGCCCTCGCAGACCGCAAGGCGCGGGATCGTCCGTTCGTTCCAGATCTCGGCCACGTTCCCGCACCTCACGGTGCTCGAGAACGTGCGCATCGGTCTGCAGCGCGAGCTCGGCACCTCGTTTCACTTCTGGAAGTCCGAGCGCTCGCTCGAGACGCTCCACGACCGCGCCCGCGAGCTCCTGCACACGGTGGGTCTCCAGGATTTCGCCGATACCGTCACGGTCGAGCTGCCCTATGGCCGCAAGCGCGCCCTCGAGATCGCCACGACGCTGGCCACCGAGCCCGAACTCATGCTGCTCGACGAGCCCACCCAGGGCATGGGTCATGAGGATGTCGAGCGCGTCACGCAGCTGATCAAGAAAGTCGCGGCCAACCGCACGGTGCTGATGGTCGAGCACAACATGAACGTCGTTGCGAGCATCGCCGACCGCATCAGCGTGCTGCAGCGCGGTGCGGTCATCGCCGAGGGCCCCTACGACGTCGTTTCCAAGGATCCGCAAGTGCTCGAGGCCTACATGGGCAGCGAAGCCACCGAATTGCGGGGCGCCCATGGCTGAAAAGACCGAATACCTGCGCATCACCGACCTGCACGCCTTCTACGGCGAGTCGCACATTCTTCATGGCGTCGATCTCGTCGTGAACCGGGGCGAGGTCGTCACGCTGCTGGGCCGCAACGGCGCCGGGCGCACTACCACGCTGAAGTCGATTCTGGGTCTGGTCGGACGCCGCACCGGGTCGATCGTCATCAACGGCACGGAGGCGATCGCGCTGCCGCCGCACCGCATCGCGCAGATGGGCCTGGGCTACTGTCCCGAGGAGCGTGGCATCTTCGCGAGCCTGTCGTGCGAGGAGAACCTGATGCTGCCGCCGCAGGTCGGCTCCGGTGGCATGTCGCTCGACGAGATCTACGCGATGTTTCCCAACCTGAAGGAGCGTCGTGCCAGCCAGGGCACGCGTCTTTCGGGCGGCGAGCAGCAGATGCTCGCGGTGGCGCGCATCCTGCGCACGGGAGCCAGGCTGCTGCTGCTCGACGAGATCTCCGAAGGTCTGGCGCCGGTGATCGTGCAGGCGCTGGCCCGCATGATCCAGACGCTTCGAGAGCGCGGCTTCACCGTGATCATGGTCGAGCAGAACTTCCGTTTTGCCGCGCCGCTGGCCGATCGCTTCTACGTGATGGAGCACGGCCGCATCGTCGAGGGCTTCGAGGCGTCCGAACTGCAGGCCAAGATGGGCATGCTGCACGAATACCTCGGGGTCTGAGCACCCCGCGAACGGGTCAGTGACCCTCGTTCGCGGACGCCAGCCCTTTCCGCGTTCGCCGCCTCCGGCACACCTTCAACTTCCAGCAAAACACCGAGGAGACGACATGTTCAAGCGCACCCTGATTTCCACCCTGCTGGCCGGCGCCCTCGCGGCAGCCTCCAGCGCGCAGGCCCAGATCTCCGACGGCGTGATCCGCATCGGCGTCATCAACGACATGTCGGGCCTCTACGCCGACATCACCGGCAACGGTTCGGTGGTCGCCGCCCGCATGGCGGTCGAGGACTCGGGCGTCGCCAAGCGGGGCCTCAAGGTCGAGATCCTGACGGCCGACCACCAGAACAAGGCCGACATCGGCTCGAGCATCGTCAACAAGTGGTTCGACACCGACAAGGTCGATGTCGTCGTCGACGTGCCCACCTCCTCGGTGGCGCTGGCGGTCAATCAGATCGTCCGGGCCAAGGGCAAGGTGATGCTGAACTCCGGCGCGGCCACCTCCGACCTCACCGGCACGGCCTGCTCGCCCAACACGATCCACTGGACCTACGACACCTGGATGCTCGCCAACGGCACCGGGTCGGCGATCGTCAAGACCGGCGGCGACTCCTGGTTCTTCCTGACCTCCGACTACGCGTTCGGCCATGCGCTCGAGCGCGACACCGAGGCGGTCGTGCTCAAGGCGGGCGGCAAGGTGGTCAACAAGGTGCGCCATCCCCTGAACACGCAGGACTTCTCCTCGTTCCTGCTGCAGGCGCAGGCGTCCAAGGCCAAGATCATCGGCCTGGCCAACGCCGGCGGTGACACCCAGAACTCGATCAAGCAGGCGGCCGAATTCGGCATCACCCGCGGCGGCCAGAACCTTGCCGGCCTGCTGGTCTTCCTGCCCGACGTGCACGCGCTGGGCCTCGACAAGGCGCAGGGCCTGATCTTCACCGAGACCTTCTACTGGGACCTCAACGAGCAGACCCGCGCCTGGACCAAGCGCTTCGTGCCGCAGAACGCCGGCAAGTACCCCTCGATGGTTCACGCCGGCGTCTACGGATCGGTGCTGCACTACCTGAAGGCGGTCGAGGCGCTCAAGAGCGATGACGGCACCAAGGTGGTGGCCAAGATGAAGGAAATGCCCACCGACGATGCGCTGTTCGGCAAGGGCACCATCCGCGCCGACGGCCGCAAGATCCACCCGGCCTATCTGGTCGAGGTCAAGAAGCCGGCCGAGTCGAAGGGCCCCTACGACTACTACAAGGTGCGCGCCACCATCCCGGCCGACCAGGCCTTCCGGCCGATCGACCAGGGCAACTGCCCGCTGGTCACCAAGAAGTAAGTCCCGGCCCAACCCCCAGGCACAGCGGCGGCTCCCATGGAGATCTTCGGCGTACCCACCCAGGCCCTGTTCGGCCAACTGCTCATCGGCCTGATCAACGGCTCGTTCTACGCACTGCTGTCGCTGGGCCTGGCGGTCATCTTCGGCCTGCTCAACATCATCAACTTCACGCACGGCGCCCAGTACATGATGGGCGCGTTCGTGGCCTATCTGGGCCTCACCTACCTGCAGCTCGGGTACTGGTGGTCCCTGATCCTGGCGCCGATCGTCGTCGGCATATCGGGGGTGATCATCGAGCGGCTGTTCCTGGCGCGGCTCTACAAGCTCGACCACCTCTACGGGCTGCTGCTCACGTTCGGCCTGGGTCTGATCATCCAGGGCCTGTTCCGCAACGAGTTCGGCTCCTCGGGCCAGCCGTACCCGATCCCGCCCGAACTCACCGGGGGCAAGAACCTCGGGTTCATGTTCCTGCCCAACTACCGGGCATGGGTGATCGTGGCCTCGCTGGTGCTGTGCCTGGTCACCTGGTACGTGATCGAGCGCACCAAGCTCGGCTCGTACCTGCGCGCGGCCACCGAGAATCCGGCGCTGGTGCAGTCGTTCGGCATCAACGTGCCGCGGATGATCACCCTGACCTACGGATTCGGCGTGGGGCTCGCCGCTCTCGGCGGCGTGATGGCCGCTCCGATCTACCAGGTCAGCCCGCAGATGGGCGCCGACCTCATCATCGTCGTGTTCGCGGTGGTGGTGATCGGCGGCATGGGCTCCATCCTGGGGTCCATCCTCACCGGCTTCGGGCTGGGTCTGATCGAGGGCCTCACCAAGGTCTTCTACCCCGAGGCGTCCAACACCGTGATCTTCGTGATCATGGCCATCGTCCTGCTGATCAAGCCCGCCGGGCTGTTCGGCACCCAGAAGTAGTCGCGCAGGGGCTCCCGTCATGTCCTCGTCCACCGTTCCGATCGTCGCCGGTGCCGGCGCCGGCACGGGCCACCAGAAGGTCGCCTTTCTGGTGCTGCTCGGCTTCTTCGCGCTCGCGCCTCTGGTGCTCTACCCCATCTTCCTGATGAAGGTGATGTGCTTCGCGCTGTTTGCCTGCGCGTTCAACCTGCTCATTGGCTTCGGTGGACTGCTGTCGTTCGGGCACGCCATGTTCCTGGGCACCGCCGGCTACGCGGCCGCGCACTCGGCCAAGGTGTGGGGGTTCACGCCCGAGCTCGCCATACTTTTTGCGGCCGCCTGCGCGGCGCTGCTCGGCTGGGTGACCGGGCTGCTCGCGATCAAGCGGCAGGGCATCTACTTCGCGATGATCACGCTGGCCCTGTCGCAGATGATCTTCTTCTTCTACCTGCAGGCGCCGTTCACCGGCGGCGAAGACGGCATCCAGGCGGTGCCCCGCGGCAAGCTGTTCGGGCTGATCGATCTCTCGGGCAACATCGCGATGTACTGCGTGGTCTTCGTGATCTTCTTTGCGTGCTTCGCCCTGATCTGGCGGGTCGTCCATTCGCCGTTCGGGCAGGTCCTCAAGGCGATCCGCGAGAACGAACCGCGAGCGCTCTCGCTGGGCTACGACACCGACCGCTACAAGCTCGTGGCCTACGTGCTGTCGGCCATGCTCGCGGGAGTGGCCGGTGGCATGAAGGCCCTGGTCTTCCAGCTCGCGTCGCTTACCGACGCGCACTGGTCGATGTCGGGCGAGGTGGTGCTGATGACGCTGGTCGGTGGCCTGGGCACGATGTTCGGCCCGATCGTCGGCGCGGCCGTGATCATCACGATGCAGAACTACCTTGCCCAGCTCGGCGCCTGGGTCACCATCGTCCAGGGTCTGATCTTCGTCGTCTGCGTGCTGGCCTTCCGCCGCGGCATCATCGGCGAGATCGCCAACATCATCCGCAAGCCGCTCTAGACCGGGCGGGCGCCAAAGTGGCGCCCGCGTAGGCAGGGCTCGCGCCCCGGGGCTTGCGCCCAGCAAGGGCGCCGCGGCCTCAGTCGACGATCGTGCGCGACTGCTCGCGCATGTAGAGCGGCAGGTACCAGTACGACCCGATCGCCTTGCCGGTGCTGCCGCTGCCCTTCCAGCCGCCGAAGGGCTGATAGCCTGGCCAGGCGCCGGTGGTCGCGCCTTGCGGCCGATTGACGTAGAGCACGCCCGCTTCGATGCGATCGACGAAGCTCTCGATCTCGTCGGGCGCGCCGTAGAAGCCCGCGGTCAGCCCGTAAGGCGTCGCGTTGGCGAGCATGATGCCCTCGTCGATGCTCTCGATCTCGTCGACCAGCACCAGCGGGATGAATTTCTCCTCGCGCCACAGGCGGAAATCGCGGGGTGCGCGGGCCACCGTCGGGGCGACGAACCAGCCGTGCGCCAGATCGCCGTCGGTCAGGCTGGCGCCCCCGACGTCGATCGTTCCGTGGCGGCGCACCTGCTCGATGCAGCGTCCGTAGCGCTCGAAGGCCGCCTGGTTGATCAACGGCCCCATCCAGTTCTCGCGCCGCGTCGGGTCGCCGATCCGAAGGGTCGCGACCAGTTCGATCATGCGCGCCCGAAGTGCCTCGGCCAGCGCGCGTTCGACGTAGACGCGTGAGCAGGCCGAGCACTTCTGGCCCTGCAGCCCGAAGGCCGACCGCACGATGCCGGTGGCGGCGCGCTCCAGGTCGGCGTGCCGGCTCACGACGGTGGCGTTCTTGCCGCCCATCTCGGCGATGCAGGGTCGGGGCCATGGCCCCTGGGCGTAACGCTGCGCGAGGCTCAGTCCGACCTCCGATGAGCCGGTGAAGGTGATTCCCGCCACGGCCGGGTCGTCGGCCAGGGCTGCGCCGACCACCGCGCCGTCGCCGGTCACATGGTTGACGACCCCGGGGGGAAGCCCGGCATCGCGCAGCACCTCCATCAGCAGCGTGCCGCTCCAGGCCGTGTCGCTCGCCACCTTGAACACCACGGTATTGCCGGTGACCAGCGCGGCGCCGATCGGGCCGGCGGCGAGGGCCACCGGAAAATTGAACGGGGCGATGATCGCCCACGGGCCGCACGGCCGCAGGCGGGTTGCGTTGCGGCTGCGCCAGCCGGTCAGCGGGTCGTCGGGCAGGGCGCGCTCGTAGCCCTCGGCCTCCTCCATGCGGTCGCAGTACCAGGCGATGAGGTCGGCGCTTTCCTGCACTTCGCCGATCGCCTCCATCCGGTTCTTGCCCACCTCCATCGCGAGTGCCGCCGAGATGTCGTACACGCGCTCCTCGATCAGCGCCGCGGCGCGTCGCAGCAGCCGGACGCGCTCGGGCCAGGGCGTGGCTGCCCAAGCCGGCCAGGCGCTGCGAGCTGCGGCCACGGCCTGCCGCGCATGCGTTGCGTCGCCGCGCTGGAAGATGCCGAGCACACGTCGGCGGTCGATCGGGGAGCGCACCTCGAAGCTCTCCGCGGCGCGTACCTCGCGGCCTGCGATGTGCATCGGGTGCTCGCGGCCGGCCTGCGCATCGATCTTCGCGAGCGCCGCCTCGAAGCGCCGGTGCAGCGACTCGGGCGGATCGAACATGGTCGAATAGGTCAGGCGGAAAGATTCGTCGTCGTTGCTGGTCATGGCGTTTCCCTGGCAAGAAAGCGCGCACGCAGAGGTCGATACGGCCGGCCTTGCATCACGTGCAAGACAACCGTATAACTGCGGTCTCGCGAAAACGCGAGTCCCGACGCCACAGAATGCTGTCGGGTCTGCATACATACGATGGGGCCGGCAGCACACGGCCAGGGAGACAAAGACAGGTGGCGAACGACGCTTTGCTGAGCGTTCGCGGGATCACGGTCCGCTTCGGCGGCGTGGTTGCGCTGGACTCCGTCAGCTTCGATGTGCCGCGTGGCGGCGTGTGCGGTCTGATCGGTCCCAACGGCGCCGGCAAGACCACCCTGTTCAACTGTCTCAGCCGCCTGTACTCCTACCAGCAGGGCGATCTCTTCTTCAAGGGCCAGTCGATCACCGCGACGCCGGTCCACCGGATCGCAGCGCTGGGCATTGGCCGCACTTTCCAGAATCTCGCGATGTTCAAGACCATGTCGGTCGAGCGCAACGTGATGATCGGTGCGCACTGCCGCTCGAATGCGGGCTTCCTGGCAAGCGCGCTGCGCCTGCCCTCGGTGCGCGCCGAAGAAGAGCGTCTGCGTGCCAAGGCGCACGAGATCATGGAGTACCTCGAGCTCACGCCGTACGCTCAGCGTCCGGCGGGCGATCTGCCGTTCGGCATCCAGAAGCGGGTCGAGTTCGCCCGCGCGCTCGCGGCCGATCCTTCGCTGCTGCTGCTCGACGAGCCGGCCGCAGGCCTGAACCACGAAGAGCTCGATGGCCTGGGCAAGCTGATCACCGACGTGCGCGACCGCCTGAAGATCACCGTGCTGCTCGTCGAGCATCACATGAGTCTCGTGATGGCGGTGTCCGACCACATCGTCGTGCTGAACTTCGGCCGCAAGATCGCCGAAGGAACGCCGGTCGAGATCCAGAACCACCCCGACGTGATCGCCGCCTATCTTGGGGCTCCCAGCGATGCCAAAGCTGCTTGAAGTCAGCAACCTGAGCGCCTCCTACGGGCCCACGCAGGTCCTGTTCGGAATCAGCTTCTCTCTCGAACTGGGCAAGATCACCACCATCCTGGGCGCCAACGGCGCCGGCAAGACCACCACGCTGCGCGCGCTGTGCCAGGTCGTGAAGACCACGGGCAGCATCAAGATCGACAGCGAAGAGGTCGTCGGCAAGGCCACCGAGGCGGTCGTGCGCATGGGCGTCGCGCACGTCCCCGACGGCCGGGGCACCTTCACCGGCCTCACCGTCGAGGAGAATCTGCGGCTGGGCGCGATCACCCGACGCGACAAGGCCGAGGTCGCCGTCGATCTCGAAAAGATGTATTCCCGATTCCCGCGCCTGAAGGAGCGCCGGCAGCAGCAGGCCGGCACGCTGTCGGGCGGCGAGCAGCAGATGCTCGCGATCAGCCGCGCCCTGATGCTGCGCCCGCGGCTGCTGCTGCTCGACGAGCCTTCGTTCGGGCTGGCGCCCCTGATCGTCGCCGAGATCTTCCGGATCATGCGCGAGATCAACCAGCAGGACAAAGTCAGCATGCTGCTCGTCGAGCAGAACGCCACACTGGCCCTCGATCTCGCCGACCACGCCTACCTGCTCGAGACCGGCCGGGTCTCGATCTCCGGCCCGAGCGACGTGGTCAAGAACGACGAAAACGTCCGCCGCTCCTACCTCGGCATCTGACGATCCCGGAAAGCGACCATGGAAGCCCTACTGCACCAGATCTTCGCGGGCCTCGCCAACGGCGGCATCTATGCGTCGGTGGCGCTGGCGCTCGTCATGATCTACCAGGCCACGCATCACATCAATTTCGCCCAGGGCGAGATGGCCACCTTCAGCACTTTCATCGCCTGGGCGCTCATCAACAACGGCATGCCCTACTGGGCGGCGTTCTTCCTCACGGTGGCCATATCGTTTGCCGGGGGCGTGCTGATCCAGCGCATCATCCTCAAGCCGGTCGAGCGCGCGCCGGCGCTTACCAACGTGATCGTGTTCATCGGGCTGCTGGTCATCTTCAACTCGGTGGCCGGCTGGGTGTTCGAGCACACGATCAAGGCCTTCGTCTCGCCCTTCCCCAAGGACGCCTTCTTCGTCACCAAGTACTTCAGCGCTCACGAGATCGGCTCGGTCTTCGTGATGCTGTGCGTGCTCGGGTTGCTGTTCTCCTTCTTCCGCTTCACGCCGCTGGGGCTGGCCATGCGGGCCGCCGCCCAGAACCCCGACTCGGCCCGGCTCGTGGGGGTCCGGGTTTCGTGGATGCTCGCGATGGGCTGGGGCCTGGCCGCCGCGATCGGTGCCGTGGCCGGCATGATGGTCGCCCCCATCGTCTACCTCGATCCGAACATGATGTCGGGCATCCTGCTGTACGGATTCGCCGGCGCGCTGCTCGGCGGCATCGACAACCCGTGGGGCGCGGTCATCGGCGGTTTCATCGTCGGTGTCCTCGAGAACCTGCTCGGCGCCTACGTGATCGGCACCGAGCTCAAGCTCTCGGTTGCGCTGGTGCTGATCGTCGGCACGCTCACGCTCAAGCCCAACGGCCTGTTCGGCAAAGTCCTGGTGACCCGCGTATGAACACCTCGATCGACCGCAAGTGGATCTGGCTCGGTGGCATCGCCGTGCTGGCGGTGCTGCTGGTGCTGCCCTTCCTGGTGAAGAACTACCGGGTGTTCCAGTTCAACCTCGTGATCGTCTATGCGATAGCGGTGCTCGGACTGAACATCCTCACCGGCTACAACGGTCAGTTCTCGCTCGGCCACGGCGCCTTCTACGCGATCGGCGCCTACGCGTCGGCCATCCTGATGGACCAGGCCGGCATGCCCTACTGGGCCACGCTTCCGCTGGCTGCGCTCGTCTGCTTCATCTTCGGCATCCTGATGGGGTTCCCGGCCTTGCGCCTCGAGGGCCACTTCCTTGCGCTGGCAACCTTCGCGCTCGCGCTGGCGGTGCCGCAGCTGCTGAAGTACAAGAGGCTCGAGGGCCTGACCGGCGGCGTGCAGGGCATCGTGCTCAACAAGCCCGAGCCGCCGTTCACCTTTCGCTTCCTCGACCAGAACTTCAACTCCGACCGCTGGCTGTACTTCTTCTCGCTGTTCGTGGCGGCGATCATGTTCCTGATCGCCTGGAATCTGCTGCGCGGCCGGGTGGGCCGGGCGCTGGTGGCCATTCGCGACCACCCGATCGCGGCTTCGGCGATGGGCATCAACCTCACCGTCTTCAAGACGCTTGCTTTCGGCGTATCGGCCGCCTTCACCGGGGTGGCGGGGGCCCTGGGCGCGATCGTCGTCGCCTTCGTGGCGCCCGACAGCTTCACGGTCTTTCTCTCGATCACCTTCCTGGTCGCGGTCGTCATCGGCGGTCTGGCCTCGATTTCGGGCGCGATCTTCGGCGCGATCTTCATCCAGTTCGTGCCCAACGTCGCCGACGAGATCTCGAAGTCGGCGCCTTGGGCCATCTACGGCATCTTCCTCATCGTCTTCATGTACCTGATGCCCGTCGGCGTGGCCGGCATGCTCGCCAAGGTCTGGGCCGGTTTGCGGCGCCGAACCGCCGCAGCCGCCGCGCCGGCTCAACCTCGCTGACCGCCGCCCGCGCGCGGGTCAACCGCATCGCCCGCGGCTCCGTTTCCGATGCAGCGCGCCGGCCCTGGCGCCTGCGTGCCTTCCAACCCGGCCGCCCGAACAGGTGGCCGACCGCCTCACCCTAAGGAGCTCACAGCATGGACAGGAGACAGGTCAACGGAATGCTCGCGGCGGCAGCCGCGTCGATGCTTGCGCCGGCGGTGTCGGCGCAAAAGCGCTACGACTCGGGCGCGACCGACCGCGAGATCAAGATCGGCGGCATCAGCCCCTACTCGGGCCCGGCCTCGAGCTACGGCACGATCGGCAAGTGCATCAAGGCCTACTTCGACAAGGTCAATGCCGAAGGGGGCATCAACGGGCGCCGCATCAACTGGATTTCGTACGACGACGGCTACAACCCGGCGCGCACCGTCGAGATGGCGCGCAAGCTCGTCGAGCAGGATGAGGTGCTGTTCATCTTCAACGTGCTGGGCACCCCGACGAACTCGTCGATCCACCGCTACATGAACCAGAAGAAGGTGCCGCAGCTGTTCAACGCGACCGGCGCCACCAAGTGGGGCGAGCCCAAGGACTTCCCCTGGACGATGGGCTGGCAGCCCAGCTACCAGTCGGAGGCCAAGATCTATGCCGCGCACATCCTCGAGACCAAGCCCAACGCCAAGATCGGCATCATCTACCAGAACGACGACTACGGCCGCGACTACCTGAAGGGCTTCGAGGATGGCCTCGGTGAAAAGGGCCGTGCGCTGATCGTCAAGAAGCTGTCCTACGAGGTCACCGACCCCACCATCGACAGCCAGATGGTCGAGCTCAAGAGCTCGGGCGCCGACACCTTCTTCAACATCACGATCCCGAAGTTCGCGGCGCAGGCGATCAAGAAGGCCGCCGAGATCGGCTGGAAGCCGCAGCACTACCTGAACGGTGTGTCGGTGTCGGTGGCCTCGGTCATCGTGCCGGCCGGTGTCGAGAATGCCCGCGACATCATCTCGGCCTACTACCTGAAAGACCCGACCGATCCGCAGTGGGAAAAGGACAAGGCCTACCTCGACTGGCTCGAGTTCATGAAGAAGTTCTACACTGGCGGCGATCTCAAGGACGCCAACAACGTCTATGGCTACACCGTTTCGCAGACGGTCGTCGAGGTGCTGCGCAAGTGCGGCGACAACCTCACCCGCGAGAACGTGATGCGCCAGGCCGCCAGCCTCGACATGACGCTGCCGATGCTGCTGCCGGGCATCAACATCAAGACTGCGCCCAACGACTTCTTCCCGATCGAGCGCCAGCAGCTCGTGCGCTGGGACGGCAGGAAATGGGCGAGCTTCGGCAAGGTCTACGGACCCTGAACGACAAGCAGGCGGGCCGGCGCTGAGCCGGTTCGCCCACCGGTTCGCGCGGCCATGCCGGCCGCGCCTCCCGCGCCGCGGCACGCAGTCAGTGTCGCGGCGTTGTGTTTTCCGCCACCACGCAGGCGCCCTGATGCCAGGTCTCGACGATCCGCAGGTCTTCATCCCCGAGCTGTTCGCCAGCCACGCGCGCTTCTTCCCGCGACGCGAGGCCGTCGTGTGCGGCGATGTGCGGCGCACCTGGGGCGAGTTCGATCGCAACATAGGCCGGGTGGCCGGCGCGCTGGCCCTGCGCGGCATCGGCCGTGGCGATCGGGTGGCGGTGCTGATGGGCAACTGTGTCGAGACCCTCGAGGTGATCTTCGGCATCGCGCGGGCCGGCGCGTGCGCCGTGCCGCTGTCGGGGCTGCTCACGGGTGCGCAACTCGCGGCGCTGGTGGTCGACAGCGGCGCCTGCGCGGTGTTCGCCACCGCCGACTTTCGCGCGCGGCTCGATCCAGAGCGGGCGGCATTGGCCAACACGATCGGTGCCGACCGTTTCGTCGGGGTGCACGGGCAGTCGCCAGGCTGGGCGACGCTGGACGACTTCCTCATCAGCGCTCCCGATACACCACCGGCGCCAGCGCTGCGCATGGACGACCCGTTCAACATCATCTACAGCTCGGGCACCACCGGTCTGCCCAAGGGGATCGTCCAGACCCATCGCGCGCGGCTGCACTGGGCCTGGTCGAACGCGATCGAGATGGGCTTCACCGACGCCGCGCGCGCGCTGACCACCACCTCGCTCTATTCCAACGGAACCTGGCTGGTCATGCTGCCGGTGCTGTTTGCCGGCGGCACGCTGGTGGTGATGCCTGCCTTCGATCCGGGCCGTTTTCTGGCGCTGGTAGCCGCCGAGCGCATCACGCATACGTTCATGGTTCCGTCGCAGTTCCAGATGGTGCTGGCCGACCCCGGCCTGCCTGCGGCCGACACCGCCTCGCTGCGCATGATGCTGTGCGCCGGATCGCCGCTGCGGCGCGAGACCAAGCGCGAGGTGATCGCGCGCTTCGGCAACCTGCTGCACGAGATCTACGGCTTTTCCGAGGGGTTCGCGACGATGCTCAAGCCCTCGCACCCGGCCGAGAAATTCGACACCGTGGGTACCCCGGTGCTCGGCTTCGAGATCGCCATCGTCGATGAGGCGGGCCGCGAACTGCCGCGCGGCGAGATCGGCGAGATTGCCGGCTATGGGGCCGGCATCATGGCCGGCTATCACGGCCGCCCCGAACAGACCGAGACGCTGATCTGGCGCGATGCCCGGGGCCGCACCTACATCCGTTCGGGCGACATCGGGCGGCTCGACACCGACGGCTTTCTCTCGATCGTCGATCGCAAGAAGGACATGATCATCTCCGGCGGCTTCAACGTGTTTCCCCGCGACATCGAGGAGATCGTCGCGCAGCACCCCGCGGTGGCCGATGTGACCGTGATCGGGGTACCGCACGACAAGTGGGGCGAGACCCCGCTTGCGCTCGTGATCCCGCGGTCTGGCCAGACCGCCGATCCGGCGCAGATCCTCGCCTGGGCCAACGCCCGCCTGGCCAAGCACCAGAGGCTCGACCAGGTGGAGTTGCGCGCCGAGTTCCCCCGCAACGCCCTGGGCAAGGTGCTCAAGAAGGATCTCCGGGCGCCGTACTGGGAAGGCGCTGGCCGCAGCCTCTGAGCCTCGCCGAGCCGGCATCCCGGACGCATTTCGTTTCCCGTCCGTTGGGCAGTGGCGCTCCGGCTCCAGCGCGCCGGTGGCGGCGCTGGCGACACGGTCGCGGCTGCGCGGCGTTGCTTGGGGCGTACAGTAAGGCCGGGTTCTGAAGCCGACGGGTCGTCGCCCGCGGCCGCACGAGGAGATCCCGATGCGCAGCTTCTCCCTCATGGCGCGCCTGCTGGCAGCGCTGACGCTGGCAGCACTTGCCGGCACCGCGACGGCGCAGGCCGACAACTGGCCCAACCGCACGATCAGGCTGGTCTCGCCGTTTCCCCCGGGCGGTACCACCGACCTGCTGGCGCGGCTGCTCGCGCCGCCGCTGTCGAAGGCGCTCGGCCAGCAGGTCATCGTCGAGAATCGCGCCGGCGGTGGCGGCTCGATAGGCACTGGCATCGTTGCCAAGGCGGCGCCCGACGGCTACACGTTCGTGATCGTGTTCGACACCCACGCGGTGAATCCGAGCCTGATCCCCAACATGCCCTTCGACACGCGCACCGACCTCGCGCCGGTGATGCTGATTGCCACCGGGCCGATGGTGATCACCGCGCACTCGTCGCAGCCCTACCGCAGCTTCAGCGCCCTGATCGCGGCGGCCCGGGAAAAGCCGGGAGCGATCACCTACGGAACCATCGGCACCGGCAGCCTCGCCCATCTGGCCATGACCCAGATGAACGCGCTGGGCAGGTTTTCGACCACGCACGTGCCCTACAAGGGGGGCGGCCCGCTCGCGCAGGACGCGATCGCCGGACATGTGCCGATCGCGATCGCAACCAGCGCGCTGCTCTCGCCGCACATCCGCAGCGGCGTTCTGGTGCCGCTGGCGGTCACGAGCGCGCAACGCGATCCCGCTCTGCCGGGCGTGCCCACCGTCGCGGAGCAGGGCGTCCCGGGTTTCGAGGCGCTGGCCTGGTGGGGCATGTTCGCGCCGGCGCGCACCCCGCCTGCGATCATCCAGCGCGTCAACGCCGAGGTGGCGGCGGCGCTGCGCGATCCGGCGATCCGCGATCGGCTGGTCGGCCAGGGCATGAATCTGCTGGCCTCCTCGCCCGAGGATCTCGGCCGCTTCCTCGATCCGCAGATGACCCGCTGGGCGGGCGTCGTGCGCGAATACGGCATCCGTGCCGGCGACTGATCTCGACCGGGCGGCCGTCGCCGGGCGCTCGCGGCTGGGCGCGGCCGCCGAGCGAAAGCCGCCGGCCGAGGCGGCGTCGGCCCGGGCGCTCCGACCGGCCCGCTTCTACCGCCCCGACCGTTACTCGGCCGATGAGAGCGTCGGCCACCTCATGCGGCAGGTGCTCAACGGGATGGCGCAGGCCACCGAGCTGCGCCTGGAGCCGCACGGCCTCACGAACGCGCAGTGGATGCCGCTGTTCAAGCTGCGTCTGGGTGCGGCCGATACGGTCGCCGAGCTCGCCCGCGAGTGCCGCGCCGACGCCGGAGCCATGACCCGGATGCTCGATCGCCTGGAGGCCAAGGGCCTGTGCCGCCGGGTGCGATCGACCGCCGACCGCAGGGTGGTGCGCATCCAGCTCACCGCCGATGGCGAGCAGGCCGCCGACAAGGTGCCGCCGGCCATTGCCGAGGTGCTCAACGGCTACCTCGCGGGTTTCACCCGCGATGAGTGGGCGCAACTGAAGAGCCTGCTGCGTCGGATGCTTGCCAACTCCAGCGCCGTGCGCGCCACCCGCTGACGAAAGGCCGCGGAGCCTTCGCT
>JBILUW010000225.1:0-6575 GCA_044370795.1 Burkholderiaceae bacterium | reverse complement strand
GCGCCCTCGAGGAAGCGCGAGCCGCCGGCTACCTCGGCAACAGCATTCTGGGCTCGCAGTTCTCGTTCCAGCTGCACGCCTTCCACGGTTACGGGGCCTACATCTGCGGCGAGGAAACCGCGCTGCTCGAGTCGCTCGAGGGCAAGAAGGGCCAGCCGCGGTTCAAGCCGCCGTTTCCGGCGAGCTTCGGTCTGTACGGCAAGCCGACCACCATCAACAACACCGAAACCTTCGCGGCGGTCCCCTGGATCATCCGCAACGGCGGCGCGCAGTACCTTGCGGCCGGCAAGCCGAACAACGGTGGCACCAAGGTCTTCTCGGTGTCGGGCGACGTCAATCTGCCGGGCAACTACGAGATCCCGCTGGGCACGCCGTTCGCCAGGCTGCTCGAGCTTGCCGGCGGCGTGCGCGACGGCCGCAAGCTCAAGATGGTGATTCCCGGGGGCTCGTCGATGCCGGTGCTGCCCGCCGACATCATGATGGCCACCGACATGGACTACGACTCCATCGCCAAGGCCGGCAGCATGCTCGGCTCGGGCGCGGTCATCGTGATGGACGAGACCCGGTGCGCGGTCAAGTCGCTGTTGCGGCTCTCCTATTTCTACTACGAGGAGAGCTGTGGCCAGTGCACGCCGTGCCGCGAGGGCACCGGCTGGCTGTACCGGATGGTCCACCGGATCGAGCACGGCGAGGGGCGCATCGAGGACCTCGACAGGCTCAACCAGGTGGCCGACAACATCCAGGGGCGTACGATCTGCGCGCTCGGCGACGCCGCGGCGATGCCGGTGCGCGCGTTCCTCAAGCACTACTGGGACGAGTTCGCCTGGCACATCGAGCACAAGACCTGCATGGTCCCGGCCTACGTGTGACGCAGACCCATCCCTCGGACATCGATCGGGCGCCCCCACCCCATGCTTGAACTCGAAATCGACGGCAAGAAGGTCGAAGTGGCCCAGGGCAGCATGGTCATGCATGCGGCCAACCAGCTCGGCATCTACATCCCGCACTTCTGCTACCACAAGAAGCTCTCCATCGCGGCCAACTGCCGGATGTGCCTTGTCGACGTCGAGAAGGCACCCAAGCCGATGCCGGCGTGCGCCACGCCGGCCACCGGCGGGATGAAGGTCTGGACGCGCTCCGAGAAGGCCATCAAGGCCCAGAAGGGCGTGATGGAGTTCCTGCTGATCAATCACCCCCTCGATTGCCCGATCTGCGACCAGGGCGGCGAGTGTCAGCTCCAGGATCTCGCCGTGGGTTACGGTGGCTCGGCATCGCGCTACGACCAGCCCAAGCGCGTCGTCTTCCACAAGCCGCTCGGGCCCCTGATCTCCGCCGAGGAGATGAGCCGGTGCATTCACTGCACCCGCTGCGTGCGCTTCGGTCAGGAGATCGCCGGGGTCATGGAGCTCGGCATGGCCGGCCGTGGCGAGCACTCCGAGATCGTCAGCTTCGTGGGGCGCAGCATCGACTCCGAGCTGTCTGGCAACATGATCGACGTCTGCCCGGTGGGCGCGCTCACCAGCAAGCCCTTCCGCTACTCGGCGCGGACCTGGGAGCTGTCGCGCCGTCGTTCGGTGTCGCCGCACGACTCCCTGGGTTCCAACCTGGTCCTGCAGGTCAAGGCCAACAAGGTGTTGCGCGTCGTGCCCTTCGAGAACGATGCGGTCAACGAGTGCTGGATCTCCGATCGCGACCGTTTCGCCTACGAGGGGCTCGCCACCGGCCGACTGTTGCGCCCGCAACTGAAGCAGGACGGTCGCTGGCATGAGGTCGACTGGCCGGTAGCGCTCGACTACGCGGCGCACGCGCTTCGCGACGTGCGCGAGCGCTCGGGCGCGGCCGCTATCGGCGCGCTCGCGTCGCCGCAGTCCACGCTCGAGGAGCTCGCGCTGCTCGCGCGGCTGACGCGCGGCCTGGGCTCCGAGAACGTCGATCATCGGCTCCGTCAGCGCGACTTCTCCCTCGATGCCGCCACGAGCGGAGCGCCCTGGCTGGGCATGCCGGTGGCCGAGGTCAACGCGCTGGATGCGCTGCTGATTGTCGGCTCGTTCCTGCGCAAGGACCACCCGCTGCTTGCCGCCCGCGTGCGCGCAGCCGCCCGCCGCGGCGCTCGCGTGGGCGTCGTGCACGCGGTCGCCGAAGACCTCCTGATGCCGGTGGCCGCGCGCGCCACCGTCGCGCCCGGCGTCTGGGCGCGCACGCTCGCCGGCGTGCTGTTGGCGGCGCTGCGCGCCGCGCAGCGCGAAGTTCCGGTCGAGTTGGCCGGCATCGAACCTTCGGCCGACGAAGTCGCGTTGGCTGCGGCCCTGGCCAGCGGCGAACGCCGAGCTATCTGGCTGGGCAACGCCGCGGCCCAGGCTGACGATTTCGGCGTGATCGCCCGCCTGGCCCGCGCGCTCGCCGAAGCCACCGGCGCCTCGCTGGGCGTGGTGGGCGAAGCGGCCAACAGCGTGGGTGGATGGCTCGCGGGCGCCGTGCCCGGTTCTGGCGGTCTCGACGCCCGCCAAATGGTCGAGCAGCCGCTGGCCGCCTACCTGCTGCTGGGTCTCGAGCCTTCGCTCGATCACGGCCTGCCCGCGCGGGCGACGGCTGCGCTCGCGCAGGCGCGCACAGTCGTCGCGCTCACCGCCTTCGACTCGCCCGACCTGCGCGAAGCGGCCGATTGCCTGCTGCCGATCGCGCCCTTCAGCGAAACCGCCGGTACCTTCGTCAATGCCGAAGGACGCGCGCAGTCCTTCAACGGCGTGGTCAGGCCGATGGGCGAATCGCGCCCGGCCTGGAAGGTGCTGCGTGTTCTCGCCAACCTGCTCGAGCTTTCCGGCTTCGATGCCGAGAGCTCCGAACAGATTCGCGATGAGGTGCTCGCAACCCCCGTCGAGACGCGTCTGTCCAATGCCTTCGGCGCCAACGCGGGGCTGCCGGCGCCGGCGGCCGTGGCCGGTCTGCAGCGCGTCGCGCACGTGATGCCTTACGGCGCCGATCCGGTCGTGCGCCGCGCCGAGAGCCTGCAGCGCACGCGTGCGGCACAGGCGCCGGTCGTGGCCATGCATCCCGACACCCTCGCCTCGCTGGGCGTGTCTTCAGGCGAGATGGTGGTCGTCGAGCAACCCGGCGGCAGCGCCTGCCTGCCTGCTCAGGCCGATGCCGGTGTTGCACCCGGCGCGGTCTGGCTTGCGGCCGCGCATCCCGCCACCGCCGGTCTGGCGGCGATCGCCGGCCCGGTGTCGGTGCGCAAGGCCTGACCAGGAGCCCCCATGGACGGTCTGCTGCTGCACATCACCACCACCGGGCAGTCGCTTTTCGGCGCTGCCTGGCCGGTGGTCTGGAACCTCGTCAAGATCGCGCTCGTCGTGCTCCCGCTGCTTGGTTGCGTGGCCTATCTGACGCTCTGGGAGCGCAAGATGATTGGCTTCATGCACATCCGGCTGGGCCCCAACCGGGTAGGCCCCTTCGGCCTGCTGCAGCCAATCGCCGACGCGCTCAAGCTGCTCACCAAGGAGATCATCCTTCCGAGCCAGGCCAACCGGATGCTGTACATCCTGGCGCCGGTCATGACGATCATGCCGGCGCTGGCCGCCTGGGCGGTGGTGCCTTTCGGCCCCGACATGGCGCTGGCCAACATCAATGCCGGCCTGCTGTTCCTGATGGCCATCACCTCGCTCGAGGTCTACGGCGTGATCATCGCCGGCTGGGCCTCGAACTCGAAGTACGCGTTCCTGGGGGCGATGCGCGCGTCGGCCCAGATGGTGTCCTACGAGCTCGCCATCGGCTTCGCGCTGGTGGTCGTCCTGATGGTGTCGGGCAGCCTCAACATGACCCAGATCGTGCTCGGTCAGGGCAAGGGCATGTTCGCCGAGATGGGCCTGAACTTCCTGTCCTGGAACTGGCTGCCGCTGCTGCCGATCTTCGTCGTGTACTTCGTGTCGGGCGTGGCCGAGACCAACCGCCATCCGTTCGACGTCGTCGAGGGCGAGTCCGAGATCGTTGCCGGTCACATGGTCGAGTACTCGGGCATGGCCTTCGCGATCTTCTTCCTCGCCGAATACGCCAACATGATCCTGATCTCGGTGCTCGCCGCGATCATGTTCCTCGGCGGCTGGTATCCGCCCGTCGACTGGCCGGTCTTCAACTGGATTCCGGGCTGGCTCTGGCTGGGCATCAAGAGCTTCATCATGGTCTCGATGTTCATCTGGTTCCGGGCGTCGTTCCCGCGCTACCGCTACGACCAGATCATGCGGCTCGGCTGGAAGATCTTCATCCCGGTCACGCTGGTCTGGCTGGTCGTGATCGCGATCTGGATGCAGACGCCGCTGAACATCTGGAAGTAATCCGATCCCGCCCCTCGAACCCCACGGGTCATCCATGCAAGCCGTACGCGAATTCCTCTCCAGCTTCATGCTCACCGAGCTGCTGAAGGGCATGCGCCTGACAGGGCGCTACTTCTTCGCGCGCAAGATCACACTGCAGTACCCCGAGGAGAAGACGCCGATGTCGCCGCGCTTCCGCGGGCTGCACGCGCTGCGTCGCTACCCCAACGGCGAGGAGCGCTGCATCGCCTGCAAGCTGTGCGAAGCGGTGTGTCCGGCGATGGCAATCACCATCGAGTCCGATGTGCGCGAAGACGGCACACGTCGCACCACGCGCTACGACATCGATCTCACCAAGTGCATCTTCTGCGGCTTCTGCGAGGAGTCGTGCCCGGTCGACTCCATCGTCGAGACGCACATCCACGAGTACCACGGCGAGAAGCGCGGCGACCTGTACTTCACCAAGGAGATGCTGTTGGCCGTTGGCGACCGCTACGAGAACGAGATCGCCGCGGCCCGGGAAGCCGACGCGCGCTACCGCTGAGCGCGACCGCGCACCCGACTCCACACAGCCCGCCATGGACGCCAAGACCTTCCTGTTCTACGTGTTTGCCGCGATCACCGTGGTGTCGGCGCTGCGGGTCGTTACCGCGCGCAACCCGGTGCATGCGGCGCTGTTCCTCGTGCTCACCTTCTGCACGGCGGCCGCCATCTGGATGCTGCTGAAGGCCGAGTTCCTCGCCATCACCCTGGTGCTGGTCTACGTGGGCGCCGTGATGGTGCTCTTCCTGTTCGTGGTCATGATGCTCGACATCAACCTCGACCAGATGCGCCAGGGGTTCTGGCGCAACCTGCCGGTGGCGCTGTTCGTCGGCGTCGTGGTCGTGCTCGAGCTCGCCGCGGTCCTGATGCATGTGTTCTCGGGGGTGCGCGACGCCGACGCCCCAGCCACGCCGCCCGGCTACAGCAACACCGAAGCGCTCGGCCAGCTGCTCTACACCGAGTACGTCTATCCGTTCGAGATTGCCGCGGTGGTGCTGCTGGTGGCCATCGTCGCGGCCATCGCCCTGACGCTGCGCCGGCGCAAGGACAGCCGCTACAACGATCCTTCGGCGGCCGTGCGCGTGCGCGCCGCCGACCGCGTGCGGCTCGTGCGCATGCCGGCTGCCCCACGCAAGGACTCCGCCCAGGACTCCGCGCCATGAGCCTCACCCTTGCCCATTACCTGGTGCTCGGCGCCATCCTGTTCGCGATCAGCGTCGTCGGCATCTTTCTGAACCGACGCAACGTGATCATCATCCTGATGGCCATCGAGCTGATGCTGCTGGCCGTCAACCTCAACTTCGTCGCGTTCTCGCACTTCCTGGGCGACGCGGCCGGTCAGATCTTCGTCTTCTTCATCCTCACCGTGGCCGCAGCCGAATCGGCGATCGGCCTGGCGATCCTCGTGGTGCTGTTCCGCAACCTCGATACGATCAACGTCGAGGATCTCGACGAGCTCAAGGGATAGGACTGCCCGCATGAAGACCGCCTACCTGCTCGCGGCGTTCGCTCCGCTCGTCGGCGCCGTGCTTGCCGGCTTCTTCGGCCGGCGCATCGGCCGTGCCGGCGCACACACCGTGACCATCCTCGGCGTCGGGGTGTCGCTGGTGGCCTCGCTGATCACCTTCGCTGACGTGATGGCCGGCAACACCTTCAACGGCACGCTCTACGCGTGGTCGGTGATCGGCGACATCCGGCTCGAGATCGGCTTTCTCGTCGACACCCTCACCGCCACGATGATGTGCGTGGTCACCTTCGTGTCGCTGATGGTGCACGTCTACACCATCGGCTACATGGAGGACGACGACGGCTACCAGCGCTTCTTCTCGTACATCTCGCTGTTCACGTTCTCGATGATGATGCTGGTGATGTCCAACAACTTCCTGCAGCTGTTCTTCGGCTGGGAAGCGGTAGGCCTCGTCTCATACCTGCTGATCGGCTTCTGGTACACGCGCCCGACGGCCATCTTCGCCAACATGAAGGCCTTCCTGGTCAACCGGGTCGGCGACTTCGGTTTCGCGCTGGGCATCGGCCTGGTGCTCGCGCACTTCGGCACGATGGATTACGCGAAGGCCTTCGAGGTGGCGCCCACCCTGGCCGAGCGCACGATCCAGATCATCCCGGGCACCGACTGGTCGCTGATGACGGTCACCTGCATCTGCCTGTTCATCGGCGCGATGGGCAAGTCGGCGCAGTTCCCGCTGCATGTGTGGCTGCCCGACTCGA
>JBILUW010000161.1:0-8956 GCA_044370795.1 Burkholderiaceae bacterium | reverse complement strand
GATCGCCGCCGGTGGCCCGCCGCTGGCGGGCCTCGCGCAGAAGTTCGGGCCGGCCGAGTACTTCTCGCTGATGGTGCTGGGGCTGGTCGCGGCGGTCGTGATGGCCCGCGGCTCGGTGCTCAAATCGTTCGCGATGATCTTCTTCGGCCTGATGCTCGGCCTGGTGGGCACCGACGTCGACACCGGCGCGATGCGCTACACCTTCGGCATCGGCGAGCTCTCCGATGGCCTGAGCTTCGTCGCGCTGGCCATGGGCCTGTTCGGCATCGCCGAGATCCTGCGCAACCTCGACGGCGGCGGCGAGACCGACCGCTCGGTGCTCGACAACAAGGTCACGGGCCTGTGGCCTTCGATGCGCACGCTGCGCGATGCCGTGCCCGCGGTGCTGCGCGGCACCGGCCTGGGCTCGGTGCTCGGGCTGCTGCCCGGCGGGGGCGCGGTGCTCGCGTCCTTTGCCGCCTACACCCTCGAAAAGAAGATCGCGAAGGATCCGTCGCGCTTCGGCAAGGGCGCGCTCGAGGGCGTGGCCGGCCCCGAGTCGGCCAACAACGCCGCGGCGCAGACCTCGTTCATCCCGATGCTCACGCTGGGCATCCCGTCCAACGCCGTGATGGCGCTGATGGTGGGCGCGATGATCATCCAGGGCATCGAGCCCGGCCCCGAGGTCATGACCAAGCGGCCCGACCTGTTCTGGGGAATGGTCGCCAGCATGTGGGTCGGCAACCTGATGCTCGTGGTCATCAACCTGCCGATGATCGGGATGTGGGTGTCGCTGCTGCGCGTGCCCTACCGGCTGATGTTCCCGGCCATCGTGCTGTTCTGCTGCATCGGCGTGTACACCCTGAACAACTCGACCTTCGAGGTGATGCTGGCCGCGGGCTTCGGCCTGATGGGCTACATGCTGCTGAAGTTCGGCTTCGAGCCCACGCCGCTGCTGCTGGGCTTCGTGCTGGGCCCGCTGATGGAGGAGAACCTGCGCCGCGCGATGCGCTATGCGCAGGGCGATCCCATGGTCTTCCTGGAGCGGCCGCTGAGCGCCTCGCTGCTGGCGGTGGCCGCGCTGCTGCTGGTGATCGTGCTGCTGCCGGCGATCCGGCGCAAGCGCGAGGATGTGTTCGCCGAATAGGCGTGGTGGGCCCGGCTCAGGAGCCGACGAAACGCAGGATGAGGGCCTGCAGGCGGTCCGGCGGATCGACGAACTTCAGGCCGACCCGGAAGCGGTCTTCCTTGGCGGACAGGACGCTGCGCATGACCATGCATTCGGCGCTGATGAGTTCGCGCGCATGCGTCGAGATCGGCAGGTTCAGGTAGATGCGGCAGGCAGTGCCCGGATTGACGTTGGTGGAGCTCAGTGTTCCGAGGCCACCCAGACTGACGTCGAGGACCAGAATTTCGATGGGCTTGCGCCCCGGCAGGGCCAGCACCGCCGGTGTCCGCATGCTGCGCCGCTCATGCTGGCGCCTCTCCATGCCGCCTTCGGAAGCGGCGGGCTCGATGTTCGATTGCTGCTGGTCCATTGGGGAAATGCTCTCCCTGGAACGGAAGCCGAGTCTAAAGAGCGGCGGACGAACGGCGGGTTGCGGGGCGACGAACGGCAGGCCCCGTGGGGTCGGCGGTAGAAGCGGCGCGCGCGGGCCCCATCGTTTACGCTCGCGCTTGCCGCCTCGCGCGCGGCCGCGACCACCCCGATGGTCGCTATCCGCCCGACCCCCGCCCCACCGCCCAGGGAGACTCTCCTGACCGATCGAGACACCGCCCGCCCCGGCCCGTCGGCCGAGCGCTGGTACCACGCCAGCGTGGCCGCCTTCATGATGCCGGCCGGCATCCAGTCGGTGATGCTCGCCTGGCTGCTCGCCATCGAACTCGGCCAGCCCGCGGCACGGTTCGGTGTCACGCAGATGCTCGGCCAGCTGCCGGCGCTGCTGCTGCTGATGGTGGGCGGCTGGCTGGCCGACCGGGTCGATGCGCGCCGGGTGCTGATCGGCGCCCAGCTCGCCGCCATCGTGATGCCGCTGGCGCTGACCGTGGCGCTGGCGACCGGCGCGCTGGGCGAGGCAATGGTTCTGGCCTACGCGCTAGCCTGGGGCGTGGTCAGCGCGTTCGCGCTGCCGGCGCGCGACGGCCTGCTCAACCGGGTGGCGGGCGGCCAGGTCCAGCGCATGGTCACGGTGGCCATCGGCGTGCAGTTCGGCACGCAGATGCTGGGCCAGCTGCTCGCGGGGCGGGCTGGCCAGTGGGGCGCGCCGCCCATCCTGCTGGCCCAGGCCGCGCTGCTGGCCGTGGGTGTCTACGCGGCGTGGCGCCTGCCGGCCGCCGCACCGGCAGCGCCGGCGGCCGGGCGCGCTTCGATGTGGCGCGAGATCGGCGGCGGCTTCGCGCTGCTGTTTCGCGACGTGACGATCCGCGCCACCTTCCTGCTGCTGGTGGGCATGGGGGTGTTCTTCGCCGGCGTGATGGTGGTGCTGATCCCGCTGGCGGTGCGCGACCTCTACGGCGGGGGCGCGCAGGACATCGCGGTGGCGCTGACGGCCTTCGCCCTCGGAACCCTGTCGAGCGTCGCGCTGCTGATGCGCCGCGGCGGCGTCGCGGTGCCCGGCCGCGCGCTGTGCCTGTCGCAGTTCGGCGGCTGCGCGGCGCTCACGCCGATCGCCGCCGACATCGGCCTGTGGGCCTTCGATGCCTGCATCTTCGTGTGGGGCATGTGCGGCGGGCTGGCCATGAGCATGTCGCGCACCATCCTGCAGGAGAACGCGCCGGCCAGTCACCGCTCGCGGGTGATGGCCGCGTTCTCGGTGGCCAGCGCCGGCGGTGCCCCTCTGGGCTCGCTGGTGATGGGCCTGACCATCGGCGTGCTGGGCGCGCGCGCCGCCGTGCTGGTGCCGATCGCCGGGGTGGCGCTGACGACGATCGGCGTGATGCTCACGCACCCGCTGTGGCGGCTGCGCTCGCAGGGCCGCTGATCAGGCGGCCCGACGGATCTCGCGCACGATCGCCACCGGCGCGCCGCTTCCCTCGTAGCGGGCGATCGCCTGCGCCTGCGCCGCGCGCACCTTCTCGACGTTGGCGTGCTTGACGTGGCCGAAGCCGCGGATCTGATCGACCGACGAGGCGATCGCCACCGCATCGGCGAGCCGTTCGGCCGACAGGCGGGCGAGCAGCCGGTCGACCAGCGCCATGTACTCGCCGATCAGCGCGCGCTCCATGCGCCGCTCGTCGGTGCGGCCGAAGACATCCAGCGCGCCGCCGCGCAGGAACTTCAGCTTCGCGAGCATGCGCATGGCGCCCAGCATCCACGCGCCATACTCGCGCTTGACCAGCCGCCCGGTCTCGGGGTCGCGGCGTGCCAGCAACGGCGGGGCGAGGTTGAAGCCCAGGCGCGGTGAGCCCTCGAACTGCGCTGCAAGGCGTGCGAGGAAGGCCGGGTCGGTGTAGAGGCGGGCCACCTCGTACTCGTCCTTGTAGGCCATCAGCTTGTGCAGTCCGCGCGCCACCGCGCTGGCCAGCGGCGCTCCCGCGGCCGCCGCGCCCAGCGTGCGTTCGGCCGCGGCCACCTTCTCGACATACGCCACGTAGCGCGCGGCGTAGGCCTCGTCCTGGTAGGCCACCAGGCGGGCGCGCCGGTCGGCCAGCAGCGCCTCGAACGAGGGCGCCTCGGGCGCGCGGTTCGGCGCCGGCATCGCGCCCGCATCGGCGAGCAGGCGCAGCACCGCGTCGGGATCGTGGGCCCACAGCCGGCCCAGCCGGAAAGCGCGCAGGTTGAAGGGCACCTGCACGCCGTTGAGTTCGATCGCACGCTCGATCGCGGGCACACCCACCGGCAGCCAGCCGCGCTGCGCCGCCACGCCGACCATCAGCATGTTCGAGGCGATGGTGTCGCCCATCAGCGCCAGCGCGATCCCGGTGGCGTCGACGAAGGCGATCTGCCCGTCGGCGATCTTCTCGCGCAGCTTGCGCACCAGCAGGCCGGTGTCAACGCGGTCGTCGGGGTCGAAGTTCAGCGCGGCGGTGGGCTGCACGCGGTCGTTGCCCAGGAAGCGCGAGCCCGCGGCGATGGTCCGGTACGACTCGTCGCCCAGCGCGGCCACCATGTCGAAGCCGAGCACGAGCGAGGCCTCGCCCAGGCCGATGCGCTGGCTGTGCAGGGGCGCGCCGCCGGCGGCGAGCTTGAGGTGGCTGTAGACCGCGCCGTTCTTCTGCGACAGGCCGGTCATGTCGTAGGCCGAGGCTGCGCCGCCCTCCAGATGCGCGGCCATCGCCAGGACCGCGCCCACGGTGATGACCCCGGTGCCGCCAATGCCGGCGATCATGGTGCCGTGCACGCCGCCCGCGGCAGCGGCGCGCGCGGGCTCGGGCAGGCCGGCGAACACCGCGTCGTCGTTCAGCGCGCTCTGGCGGCGCCGGGGCGCGGCATCGTGCACGGTGACGAAGCTCGGGCAGAAGCCCTTCACGCAGCTGTAGTCCTTGTTGCAGCTCGACTGGTTGATGCGCCGCTTGCGCCCGAGTTCGGTCTCGAGCGGCTCGATCGACACGCAGCCCGACTGGGTGGAGCAGTCGCCGCAGCCCTCGCAGACATCCTGGTTTATGAACATGCGCTTGGGCGGGTCGGGGAACTCGCCGCGCTTGCGACGGCGGCGCTTTTCGGCCGCGCAGGTCTGCTCGTAGATGAGCACCGTGCAGCCGGCGATCTCGCGCAGCTCGCGCTGCACGGCATCGAGCCGGTCGCGGTGCAGCACCTGCACGCCCGCCGGCAGCCCCTGGCCGTGCTTGCCGGGGTCATCGCTCACCAGCACGACCTTGCGCACGCCTTCGTCGAGCACCTGCCGCGCGATCGCCGCCGGGGTGATCTGACCATCGACAGGCTGGCCGCCGGTCATGGCCACCGCGTCGTTGAACAGGATCTTGTAGGTGATGTTGGCACCGCTGGCGATCGCCTGGCGGATGGCCAGCAGCCCGGAGTGGAAGTAGGTGCCGTCGCCCAGGTTCTGGAAGACGTGCGGGGTCTTCGTGAAGCGGTGCAGGCCCACCCAGTTGATCCCCTCGCCGCCCATCTGCGTGCCCAGCATGGTGGTGCCGGGCTTGGCCCAGACCGCCATGCCGTGGCAGCCGATGCCGGAGATGGCGACGCTGCCCTGCGGGATGTTGGTGGAGGTGTTGTGCGGGCAGCCCGAGCAGAAATAGGGCAGCCGGCGAGCGCCCGCGCCCGTCACGGCCAGCAGCGCGCTGCGGTAGGCGCGCGTGGCCGCCACCCGTTCGGCGAGCGCCTCGTCCCACAGGCCGGCGGCCTGCAGGCGCTGCGCGATGGCCAGCGCCACCTCGACCGGCTCGAGCTGCACGTCGCTGGGCAGCAGCGGCGCGCCGTCGACGTCGCGCTTGCCGCTGATGCGCGGGCGCTGCGCGCGGTTGAACAGCTGCGCGGCCGCCTGCAGCTCGACGAAGGGGTTCTTCTCCTCGACGAACATCAGCTCGTCCTTGCCCTGCGCGAACTCGTCCAGCCCCTCGGGCTCGAGCGGCCAGATCATGCCGACCTTGTAGACGGCCAGGCCGAGCGCGCGGGCGCGCATCTCGTCGATGCCCAGCGTGCCCAGCGCCTGCATGGTGTCCTGGAAGGCCTTGCCGGCGGTGACCAGGCCGAAGCGGGCCTGCGCATCGCCCAGCGCGAGGCGGTCGATGCCGTTGGCCCGCGCAAAGCGCTGCGCCAGCGGCAGCTTGTGGCGCTTGAGGATGAACTCGTCCTGGGCCGGCGCGTAGGTGCCGCGCCAGTGGATGCCCTCGGACGGCAACTCGCCGGTGGCCGGATGCACGAAGCGCATCGCGGCCAGATCGACGTCGACGGTGGCCGTCTGCTCGGCCGTCTCGTTGACCAGCTTGAAGCCCACCCAGCATCCGCTGTAGCGCGACATCGCGTAGCCCAGCAGCCCGAAGCGGATGAACTCGCCGACGTTGGCCGGGTAGAGAACCGGCATGCCGTGGGCGGCCATCACCTGCTCGCTGTGGTGGGCGATGGTCGAGGACTTGCCGGGATGGTCGTCGCCGAAGAGGGCGAGCACGCCGCCGTGGGGGTGCGTGCCCGCGTAGTTGCCGTGCTTCAGGGGATCGCCGGCGCGATCGACGCCCGGACCCTTGGCGTACCACAGGCCGAAGACGCCATCGACGGTGGCGTCCTTCATGCTGCGCAGCTGCTGAGTGCCCCAGATGGCGGTGGCGGCGAGGTCTTCGTTGACCCCGGGCGCGAACACCACCTGGTTGGCCTCGAGCAGCTTTTGCGCCTCCCACATCGCCAGGTCGATGCCGCCCACCGGCGAGCCCCGGTAGCCCGACACGTAGCCGGCGGTGTTCAGGCCGGCGCGCCGGTCGAGCTCGCGCTGCAGCAGCACCAGCCGCACGATGGCCTGCGGGCCGCTGATGAGCACCGGGCCGCTGAGCGCGGTGTACTTGTCCTCGAGGCTGACTTCGCGTAGCGCGGGGGCGTTCATGGCGGTCTCCGTGGCGGTAGGATCGGCGGCCCGCAGCGACCCGTCGGGCTGCGGGTCTTGGCTGCGCGGGCGGGGCGGCCGGCGGCATCAGCACAGCCGCCGCGTCTCATGGTGCCGGGGCGCGCCGGCGGCGGTCAAGGCGCCGGCGCCCCGGAATGGCATTGCGCCCGGCGCCGCGCCGATCTGGATTAAAGTCGGCGCATCCCGTCACCGACCGCAGCAAGGCCCATGAACGCCACCACCACCCATCCCCGCTATCCGCTGATGTTCTCGCCGCTCGATCTCGGCTTCACCCGGCTCAAGAACCGGGTGCTGATGGGCTCGATGCACACCGGCCTCGAGGAAGCCGAGAACGGCTTCGAGCGCATGGCCGAGTATTTCGCCGAGCGCGCGCGCGGCGGCGTGGGCATGATCATCACCGGCGGCATTCCGCCCAACACCGAGTCGGGGCTGGGCTCCAAGCTCACCACCCCCGAGGAGGCCGCCCAGCACCGCGTCGTCACCGAGGCGGTGCACGCCGCCGACCCCGATGTGAAGATCTGCATGCAGATCCTGCACTCGGGCCCGCTCGCGCGCACGCCCGACTGCGTGGCGCCCTCGGCGGTGAAGTCGCGCATCGGCTCGTACAAGCCGCGCGAGCTCGACGAAGCGGGCATCGAGAAGCAGATCGCCGACTTCGCCAACTGCGCGGCGCTCGCGAAGCAGGCCGGCTACGACGGCGTCGAGATCATCGGCTCGGCCGGCTACCTGATCTCGACCTTCCTCGTGACCAAGACCAACCTGCGCACCGACCAGTGGGGCGGGCCCTTCGAGAACCGCATGCGCTTCCCGGTCGAGGTCATCCGCCGGGTGCGCGAGGCCGTCGGGCCCGACTTCATCGTGATCTTCCGCATCTCGGCCATGGACATGCTCGAGGACGGCCTGGCCTGGGACGAGATCGTGATGCTGGGCAAGGCGATCCGCGATGCCGGCGCCAACATCATCAGCACCCACTTCTGCTGGCACGAGGCGCCGGTGCCCACCATCGCCACCATGGTGCCGCGGGCTGCCTTCGCGCAGGTGACCGGGCGGCTGCGGCGCGAGCTGAACATGCCGATGATCACCAGCAACCGCATCAACATGCCCGATGTGGTCGAGTCGGTGCTCGCGCGCGGCGACGCCGACCTGGTCTCGATGGCGCGGCCCATGCTGGCCGACTCGCAGCTCGTGAAGAAGGCGCGCGAGGGCCGCGAGGACGAGATCAACACCTGCATCGCCTGCAACCAGGCCTGCCTCGATCACACCTTCACGCGCCGCGAGACCAGCTGCCTCGTGAACCCGCGCGCCTGCAACGAGACACTGCTCAAGTACCTGCCCACCCGCGCGCGCAAGCGCCTGGCGGTGGTGGGCGCCGGCCCCGCGGGCCTGGCCTACGCCACGGTGGCCGCCGAGCGCGGCCATGCGGTCACGCTGTTCGACGCGGCCGCCGAGATCGGCGGCCAGTTCAACCTCGCCCGGCGCATTCCCGGCAAGGAGGAGTTCAGCGAGACGCTGCGCTACTTCCGCCGCATGATCGAGGTGCACGGCATCGAGCTGAAGCTCAACACGCGCGTCGATGCCGCGATGCTTGCCGCACTGGGCTTCGACGAGGTCGTGGTGGCCACCGGCATCGAGCCGCGCCGCCCCGACGTCGACGGCATCGATCATCCCAAGGTGGTCGGCTACATCGACGCCATCCTCGGGCGCAAGCCGATCGGCAAGCGGGTGGCCATCATGGGTGCGGGCGGCATCGGCTTCGACGTCGCCGAACTGGTCTCGCACGCCGGCCCCTCGGGTGCGCTCGACGTCGAGGTCTTCGCGCGCGAGTGGGGCATCGACTTCGTCAACCATCCGCGCGGCGGCGTCACCGGCGTCACGCCCCAGGTGGCCAAGGCCGACCGCGAGATCTGGCTGATGCAGCGCAAGGCCGATGCCCTCGGCCGCAATCTCGGCCGCACCACCGGCTGGACGCACCGCATGGTGCTGGCGCGCCGCGGCGTGAACATGGTGAGCGGCGTGGAGTACCTGCGCGTCGACGACGCCGGCCTGCACACGCGGGTGAACGGCGAGCCGCGCCTGTTCGAGGTCGATACCGTGATCGTGTGCGCGGGGCAGATGCCGCTGCGCACGCTGCACGACGAGCTGGTCGCGCGCGGCCTCCGTTCCACGCTGGTGGGCGGCGCCTTCGAGGCGGCCGAGCTCGACGCCAAGCGAGCGATCGACCAGGCGAGCCGGCTGGCGGCAGCGGTCTGAGCCGGGCGCGGCGGTCGCCGCCGCACCCGATCGCGCGCGCGGCGGCACGGCCCACGGACGCCGCCGCCGCTCGTTACGGGGCGCGCTGTGCGCGCCCCGCGTCTGTCACGAACCGTCACACAAGCCGCACGCAGTTGCCACAGACGCGGCGGGCGCGGGCGCCCAGAATCGTTCCCATCGATGCACGACGCATCAGCCAACCAGGGAGAACG
>JBILUW010000160.1:0-9022 GCA_044370795.1 Burkholderiaceae bacterium | reverse complement strand
GGGCCGGGCGTGCCGATCGGCGGCGGCGCCTGGTGCGGCAAGGACTTCCACAAGCCCGACCGGGTCGGCGGCATGCTGGCGCGCCGGCTCGCGCTGCAGTGCGTGCGCGCGGGCGTCGGCGAACGGGTCCGGGTGCAGCTGGAGTACCGGCCGAATTCGGCGCAGCCGGAGGCGATTGGTGTGTGGGCCGACGGGCGGGCGGTGCCTCTGCCGCAGGGGGTACGGGTGCAGACCACCCAGGCGGTCGCGCGGGCCATCGTGGAGAGCCTGCGGGCCGATGAGTACGCGGGCCTGCGCGAGGGCCGGTGGGCCCGGTGGGGGCACTTCGGCGGGCCGGGCGGGTGGTGGGAGGAGGGGTGAGGTTCGCGTGCGGTGCGTTACCGAGAGGCCCTAGCGATCGACGTAGCCCGGCGGGATCAGAATCGACGTCTGTCCGCGCAACGGCACGGCAGCCGCGACTCGCGCATGCCAGGCTTCGAACGCCGCCCTTGCCCTGGGAGCAGCGTCCCCGAGCGCGCGTTGTCGGTAGCCAAGGTTGAGCTCCAGATGCTTGCGGGCGATGTTGCCGTCGAATCGGGCGTCGCCTTCGTCGAGACGGGTGTAGACATCGAGGGTCATGAGGTGCACCGCCCGGGCGTGGTACTCCGGGGGTCGTGGTTCGGCCACTCCCATGGCGTCGCGAAACACCGCCCCCGGAATGAACGCGCAGAACTTCGACGGCGCGAACAGGCCCGAACCGGGATCGAACGCGAAGTACTGCACGGCCCGCCGTCGCCAGAGCGCGGCGCCCGATGGCAGCGCGAGCTCGGCGTTCCACCGCCGCACGTTCATGCCGACCGTCCAGGGGTTGTCGGCACGGTGGATGCGGTGACCGCCACCGAGCGCCAGCGCGCTCGTGATGTCGAGCACGCGAGCAACCTCCGGCGCGATGTCCGGGCCGGAGCGATCGAGCTCCTCGAGCGACAGGCTGTTGAATCGCCTGACCCCGACACCGTCGATCTGTGGCAGCAGCATCACCTGGAAGGCCGGAATGCCGAGGGCGCGCATCATGACCGCTGTGCTCGCGGCCAGTGCGGCCCGGCCCGGCACGATGTGCCGGCTCGTCATCGAGACGAAGACGTCATCGGCGGGCATGCGCTCGAAAAAGCGCACCGTCGCGAATTTCGCATGATTGGCCACGGGGTCGGCGCGGCTGACCTCGAACTCCACCCAGATCCGTCGACCGTCCCCCTCGCGCTCCAGAAGGATGTCCGCGCGCGCGCCGAATCCGAGCCGAAGGCTGGCCGCCTCGTTGACCAGCGGCGCCTCGGCGCGGCATTGCCAGCCGCTCGGGCAATGCGCGGCGAAACGCGACTGGAGCCAGCGGGTCAGTGCTGCCATGCCATCGAACCAGCGGCGCGCGCCCGTCTCATGCTGTCCGGGCTGGTGGCCGCGCGCGCCTGCGCCCGGGCGCCCAGCGCTCGACCCCCCGGCGCAGCGCGGTGAGTTCGATCGCCTCGCGCAGGCTCGCGAAAAGATCGTCCTCCCACTTCAGGGGCCCGCCCGGGCTGCGGCCCAGCAGGTGGGCCGCTTGCTGGTCGAATGCCTCGGGCACCGCATCGCGCTGCATCTGCCAGTTGCGCACGATCACGACCTGGCGCTCGCGAAGAAGGTCCGCGGTTGGCAGCCTGTTCGACTTCTCCCCGTTGACCCTGGGATCCACGGGCAGCAGGTTCCAAAGGTCGTTGCTGCCCCACAGCGAGAACGGGATCACATGGTCGACCGCGAAGTCCGCGGTGAGCTTGCGATCCGACCAGGTGCATACCGTCGGGCCGCGGGTCAGGAATATCTGCCGGGCCAGCTGGGTGGCACGCTCGGGCTCCGGGCGCGCGAGCAGCAGCGGCAGCACATCCGCCGTTCGAATACCCAGGCGGTGACCGAATCGCGCCGTCAATTCGGCCCAGCGCAGGATGACTGCATCGACGATCCAGTGTCCGAGCAGGCTCAACTCTCGCCAGACATCGGCGTCCATGATCACGGTCCCGTCCGCTGCATCGTGAGCGAAGACGGCGCCCGTCTCGAGGGAGCCCCCGGAATGCTGCACCGGCCCGTCCCGGATGGCCTCGGTGATGCGTCGAAGGGCGGTTTCGAGGTTGCGGCGCGCATCCGGGGAAAGCCGGCCGCCCGTTGCCGCGAGCTGCCACGCCGAGAGTCCGCCATGCTCGCCACTGCCCGCGTATGGAGCCATGAGCGTTGCCATCGCCTTGCGGAACTTCACCGGCTGGCGGGTCCCCACCCCTTCGGCCTGCGACTGCGGAATCCGTTGCGGTGAGGCGAAGATCGGCCAGTAGTACTGCAGCCACTTCTCGGAAATCCGGCGGATCGGCACGCCGACCATGCCGTCGGGTCGCCACGCGGCTACCCGTGGCTCCTGGGTGGCGAGTTCGGCCAATGCCCGAAATAGCGCGAGCTTGTAGGTGGCGACCTTCCGGTCCCGGTTGAGGATGCCTTCGATCCTATCCACCGCACGCAGCGCGCTTCCGACTCGGAGTTCGAAGAGCAGGGTGTACCAGCGGACACCCTCGCGGCCCAGTCCGTCATCGCTATCCCATCGTCCGATCAGCTGAAAGCCGACGCGCTCGAAAAGAAGCTGCAGGTATTCTGGCCGGTAGGTCTTGAACAGGCGCCCGTGGCTGTCGCGCTCGTCGACATCGATATCGGCGCGAGCGAGCGGCAGGGACAGCAGCAGCCTTCCGTGTCTGCGAAGCAGGCCGCGCAGGGCGAAGACGGTGTCGAAGAGGTCGGACTCCGCGATATGCATCAGCACCGCGCTGCACAGAATTCCGTCGAAGTCGCCGCCGAAGGGCTTGCCGATCGCCGGCAGCGCTGCGCAGTCGACCCGACCGGAGAGCTGCGGGTGCAGGGCGACCGCCTGGGCTACAAGGTCAGGTACCGGCTCGACACCGTAGGCTTCGAACCCGGTTGCCAGCAGTGCGGCCAGATCGCGGCCGGATCCGGCGCCGATGTCGAGAATCCGGGATCCCTGGACGAAGGCGGCCGCCACGTACCGTGCGATGCCGCTCTGCGCGGTCGCGTAGCGCTGTGCCACTTCGCGGGCATGGAGGGCGTAATAGTCGAAGGTGCGGGAGTCCAAGCGGAATGACCTGTCGATCGGAGTGTTCGTCCGTTCCTTTCGCGACTCGCGTTCCTGATACTGGCAGGAGGATCTTAAGCGCGAAGTCGCTTGCGCCGACCATGGCCCTTCGGCCCTCGACTTCGCGTCTTTGATCACCCCCGCGGTCGACTGTCGGGTGCTAGATTCCCCCGTGGCCCGCCTCATCCCCTCCGAATTCGACCTCGACCCCCTGGCCCGCGATCGCCACGGGCCGGAGGCGCGCGCGCTGCTGCGCCTGCGCGACGGCCTCGGCGACGGTTTCGTCGTCTATCACGGGGTGCACTGAACGCGGGCCGACGGATCGGGCTCGGTCTACGGCGAGATCGACTTCATCGTCGCCAACCGCGGGGTGCCTGCTCGCCATCGAGCAGAAGGACGGGCAGATCTTCGTCGATGACCGCGATTTCTACGCGCGCTATGGCGACCCGGGCCGCGCCTCGCGCGGCTTGCCCGCCGGCATCGACAAGAGCGTCACCACCCAGGTCAACCGCAACCTGAATGCGCTGCGCGCGCAGTTCACGCGCCGCCACCCCGGCCGCGTGCTCGACATCGACCACCTGCTGTATCTGCCGGGCGCACGGCTGGCCGGAGCGCTGCCCTCGTCGGTGGACCCGGCGCGCGTGGTCGACGCCCATCGCGATGCCGAGCTCGTCGCGGTGATCGAGGCGCTGCTCGCCGATCCGCCCGCCGGCTGGTCCGACGACCGGCTGGACGACCTGCCGCACATCGAGGCCTTCCTCACGCAGCGCGTCGGCGCGGTGCCCGACATCGGGCTGCTGGGGCGCGCGGCCCGCGAGACCACGACGCGCCTGTCCGGCGGGCTCTCGACCTGGGCGGGGCGCCTGTCGATGGCGCCCTGGCGACTGAGGGTGCAGGGCACGGCCGGCTCGGGCAAGACGCAGCTCGCTCTGCAGGTGCTGCGCGAGGCGCGCGCGGCCGGGTGCGGCGCGCTCTATGTCTGCTTCAACCGGCAGCTCGCCGATGCCATGCGCCAGCTCGCGCCCGATCCCGGGGCGGTGGTCACCTTCCACGAGTTCGCGCGGCTTGCGCTGGCGCAGGCGGGTCGCCCGGACGTCGCGTTCGACAGCCCCGACGCCTTCGATGCCCTCGCGCGCGGCTTCATCGAACTGGCGCCCGCGTTCGCCGGCACCTTCGACACGCTGGTGATCGACGAAGGACAGGATTTCGAGCCGGCGTGGGCCGACAGCCTGGTCGCGATGGCGCGCCCGGAGGGCCGGCTGCTCTGGCTCGAAGACCCGGAACAGTCCCTCTACGATCGCGCGCCGGTCGCGCTGCCCGGCTGGGTGACGCTGGCCAGCCCCGTCAATTACCGCTCGCCACGCCTGCTGGTCGATTTCATCAACTGGCTGGGCCTGACCACCGAGGCGGTCGAGGCGGGCAGCGCGGTCGTGGGCTTCGATCCCCGCTGGTATGTCTTCGACGACGCGCATCCGGTGCAGGCCGCGACCGAGCAGGCCGTGGCCGACCTGCTCGCGCAGGGGTACGAGCCCGCCCGGATCGCCGTGCTCAGCGTTCGCGGGCTGGCGGCCAGCCTGCTGGCCGGCGCCCACGGTTCCGCACGCCTCGCGGGCCTGGGGGTACGTCGGCAGGCCGGCTACGACGCGGAGGGCGCTGCCCTTTGGACCGACGGGAAGCTGCTCGTCGACACCGTCTTCCGCTTCAAGGGCCAGGCCGCCGACGCGGTGGTGATCACCGAGATCGACTTCGAGACCTTCGGCCTGCGCGAACGGCGGCGACTGTTCGTGGCGCTCACGCGCGCCCGCCTGCAGGTGGCGCTCGTGACGAGCGAAGCGGCGGCGGGGGTGCTGAGGACGATGTTGGGGGGATAGGGCGGGCCGGGCTGTGGCTCGATACCGGGCAGCTCAGCCCGCGAACACCGCCTCGAGCGATACGGCATCGAGCACACGATCACCCCAGCGCTCGAGGTCGGCGGGCGAGGCCGCGGCGATGCGCTCGACGATCGCCGCGGGCAGGGGACCAAAGCGCCGGGCGAGCAGGCGCTGCAGCAGCAGCGCTTCGCCCTCCTGTCTTCCCTTCTGGCGCCCCTGCGCCAGAAACTCCTTCTCCCACTGCCGCAGCGTTTCCCTCAGCCCCATGTGCGTCTCCTGCAGATCGACCTCGGCGCTGTCGGCCAGCACCGGGTGCTCGGCGAACAGCGCCTGGATCCATTCCGAGAATACCTGCTGCACACGCGGCGCTCCAGCCACCTGCGCACGCAGATCGGCAATGGCCGACAGCAGCGACTCGCGACCGGCCGGCCGGTCGAGCCGCATCACCGCGGCCATCAGGTTGCGCATCGCCGAAAGGTGCGCCTCATCGAAGCGCGCCTGGTCGATCAGCAGGTACTGCATGCGCGGCAGGTGGCGCGCCAGGCCCGGCGAGACCGGCCCGATCAGCTCGCCGATCTCGGTGGCGGCCCGCCACGGGCGCAGGCCGTTGTAGACCACCACCGGCACGATGGGAGGCAGCAGATGCCGGCCGCGAGGATCGCCGTCGCGCCGCACGGGCGCGCGGCGACCGGACGCCGCCCGGCCCTCGAATCCTTCCCGCCGCAGCAGGTCCTGCCAGAGTAGCGCGACATAGGCCAGCACCCTGAGCGCCATCCAGCGGTCGGTGCGGCTCTGGAACTCCACCAGCAGGTACAGATACGCCCAGGCGGGCCGGGCCTCGTCGCTGCCCTTACCGGTACGCACCCGCCAGACGACGTCGCTTGTGCGCCGTCGCAGGCGCCGGCCGATGAACTCGGCGGGGACCTTCTCCAGCGTATCGAGATCCAGCGAGCGCAGCCACGGGTCGTCGATGAAGCCGGCGACGAGATCACGGACGATCTCGGGGGTCGAGAACAGCAGCTTGTAGGCGGCGTCGGGGCGCAGGGGCATGCGCCCAGGATGGCGCGGTCAGCCCGCCATGACCATCGCACCGAAGCCTCGGCCGATGAGACGAGCTCGCCCGGACGCCCGCGACCTAATCCAGCTTCGCCCCCGACTCCCGCACCACCTTCGCCCACTTCGCGATGTCGGCCTTCAGCAGCGCCGCGAACTCCTCGGGCGCGATCAGGTAGGCGTCGGCGCCGGCCTTCGCGACCTTCTCGGCCACTTCGGGGGTGCGCAGCGCCTCGGCCACGTCGGCGTTGATCTGCCGCACCACCGCCGCTGGTGTGCCCGCGGGCGCGAACAGCCCGAACCAGGGTGTGACCTCGAAGCCGGCGATGCCGGACTCGGCGATGGTCGGGATGTCGCGGAATGCCGGCGAGCGCTTCGGGCTGGTGACCGCGAGCGGGCGGATCGTGCCGTTCGCGATGAAACCGGCCACCGAGGGCAGGCTCGTGAAGACCACGTCGATCTGGCCGCCGATCAGGTCATTCAGCGCGGGCGCGGCCCCGCGGTAGGGCACGTGGTCGATGCGCACGCCGGCCGCCGCGTTGAACATCTCGCCCAGCAGGTGGTTGACCGAGCCGTTGCCGGCCGAGCCGAAGGTCATGCGCCGCGCGCGCGCCTGCGAGGTGAGTTCGGACACGCTGCGCGGACCGCTCTTCGCGTTGACCGCCATCACGAAGGGCACGGTCGCGATGGTTGCGACCGCAGCGAAATCGCGCTCCGGGTCGAAGGGCAGGTTGCGGTAGAGCGAGCCGTTGATCGCATGCGTGCCCACATAACTCATCAGCAGCGTCAGCCCGTCGGCGGGCGAGCGAGCCACCGCCTCCATCCCGATGTTGCCGCCTGCGCCCGGCCGGTTCTCGATCACGACAGGCTGCTTCCACAGTTCGGCCAGGCGCTGGCCGACGATGCGCGCGAGCGTATCCGATGCGCCGCCGGGGGTCTGCGGCACGATGATCTTCACGCCGCGCGCCGGGAAGGCCTGGGCGCGCGCGGCGCCCGCGCCCGCGAGCAGCAGGCCCGTGGGCATGGCGCGGACCGCGAGGCGGGCGGTACGGGCGGCGAGCAGCGCCGCGGCGGCGGCGGTGAGCATGCGGCGCCGGGTCATGACCGATCTCCCGCGTCGTAGGCGATGCCGTGCTCGACGGTCTCCCAGATCCAGCGCGCGCTCGGACGCTCGCGCTCCTCCCAGATGTGGCCCACCAGGCCCGCGGCTCGGCTGATCACCGCGATGCCGCGCATCACCGGCTGCGGGATGCCGATCTCGCCCAGCACCGCGGCGATCGCGCCGGTGGCGTTGATGGTCAGGTGACGGCCGAAGGCGCGGTCGATCTCGCGCGACAGCGCAAGGAGCGCATCGATATGCCGGCCCGGCACGCCCTGCGCGCGGGCGACCTCGAAGAGCCGGGGCGAGCGCGGGTCGTCGGGCTTGTGGAAGGGGTGGCCGAAGCCGTGCGCCGGCCGGCGCTCGGCGCGCAGGCGGTCGGCGATCGCGGCGGCGCGTGCGGCCACGCCCTCGGGGGCGGCGAGCATCTCCTCGATCATCGCCGAGCAGCCCTCCATCGTGCCGACGAAGGTGCTGCCCACGCCGAGCAGGCCGGCGGCCACCGCCGACTGCAGCGCCTCGGGCGCCGAGTCGTAGATCACGCGCGTGGCGATCGCGCTGGGGGTGAGGCCGTGCTCCATCAGCGTGACCAGCACGGCATCGAGCACCGCCACCTGCGCGGGCGAGGGCCGCTTGCCGAGCAGCTGGAAGAGCATCATCTCGGTGAAGCTCACGCGGCCGATCAGCTCGTCGACGAGGCTGGCGCCGCGGATGTGGATCGCGTCGGTGGTGGCGTGGCAGATGGCGGTGGTGGGCGCGGGTCGTGAACTCATGCGGTGATTCCTCGGGTACGGGGCGCGCGATGCCGCATGAGGCGGACCGCGGCGGCATGCGGGTCGCGCGCAGCATCGCCGATCGGCGCGGCCTCGTCCACCGCGCGTCTCGCCGCCTGCCCTGTCGTTTCGCTTCGCGGCTGCCGTGCCCTCGGCCGGGCCCGTTCGCCGCTAGCATCAGTCGCCTCACGAATCGTCTTGCAGGGAGTCGCGCGATGGCCTACCGCCGCATCCAGGTCCGGCAGCTCTGCGGCGCGGGGGGCGCCGAGATCACCGGCGTGAACCTCGCCGCCGGCGCCGACGACGAGACCGTCGCCGAGATCCGCCGCGCGCTGCTCGAGTACACGGTCGTCACGATCCCCGAGCAGCCGCTCGACGACTCGGCCCTCGCGGCGTTCTCGGCGAAGCTCGGGCCCTTCGGGCTCGAGCCTTTCGTCGAAGGCTCCGAGACGCATCCGAACGTGATCGCGGTGGTCAAGGAGGCCGACGAGACCACGCGCTTCAACTTCGGCGGCAACTGGCACAGCGACTGGAGCTTCCAGGACACGCCGCCGAGTTTCACGCTGCTGCACGCGCGCGAACTGCCGCCGGTGGGCGGCGACACGCTGTTCGCCAACCAGTACCTGGCCTGGGAATCGCTGTCGCCGGGCATGCAGCGCATGCTCTCGGGGCTGCGCGGCGTGCACAGCGCGCGCCGCCCCTACGGCCCGCAGAGCGTGTTCCGCAAGGGTGTCCTGCGCTCGATGAAGATCCGCACCGGCGAGGAGGCGCTGGCCGAGCGCGTCCATCCGATCGCGCGGCGCCATGCCGAGACCGGCCGCACCGCGCTCTACGCCAACCAGGGCTACACGATCCGCCTCGAGGACATGACCGAGCCCGAGAGCGCGGGTCTGCTCGGCTATCTGCACGAGCACTCGATCCGGCCCGAGTTCATCATCCGCGTGGTCTGGCGCCCCGGCATGCTCACCATCTGGGACAACCGCGCGGTGCAGCACATGGCCGTCAACGACTACCACGGCCACCGCCGCGAGATGCACCGCACCACCATCAAGGGCGAGGAGCCGCTCGCGGCCTGAGGCCGCACGCCGCCGCG
>JBILUW010000159.1:0-9033 GCA_044370795.1 Burkholderiaceae bacterium | reverse complement strand
TCCGGCCGGCCCCCTCCCCTCCCTGCCTCGCCTCGACCATGACCGTGCCCTCGCCCGCCGATGCTCCCGGCCTCGCCATCGTCATCGGCGCCACCGGCGGCCTGGGCCGCGCCTTCGTCGAGGCGCTCGCGCGCGACCCCGCGTACGCGACCGTGCTCGCCCTGTCGCGCAGTCCCTTCGCCGAAGCCCCGCCCGGCGTCGTCACCGGCCACCTCGATCTGACCGACGAGGACAGCATCGCCTCGGCCGCGGCACAGGCGCAAGCGCTGGGCCAGGCGCGACTGGTGATCGTGGCCACCGGCATCCTGCACGGCGACGGGATCGCGCCCGAGAAAAGCTGGGCGGCGCTGCGAGCCGACACCCTCGCCGCAGTATTCGCGATCAACTGCATCGGCCCCACGATGGTAGCCCGCCATTTCCTGCCCCTGCTGCCGCGCCAGGGACGATCGGTGTTTGCCGCGCTGTCCGCGCGCGTAGGCAGCATCGGCGACAACCGCCTCGGCGGCTGGCACGCCTACCGCGCCTCGAAGGCGGCGCTCAACATGATGATCCGCGGCCTGTCGATCGAGCTCGCGCGCCGCGCGCCGCAGGCGCTGTGCCTCGGGCTGCATCCGGGTACCGTGGACACCTCGCTGTCGGCGCCCTTCCAGGGCAACGTCGCGCCTGGCGGGCTCTTCGCGCCGGCCAATGCGGCCGCACGCCTGCTTGCGGTGATGGCGCGCGCGACGCCCGCTGACAGCGGCAGCGTGCTGGCCTGGGACGGATCGACGGTTCCGCCCTGACGCCCCGGCGTCGGGCGTGCGCCCGGCCCCCGGCCGACGCACGCCGCGCGCCACCCCTCAGGGGGCGGCGATGCGCTCGATGCCGCCCATGTATGGCCGCAGCGCCGGCGGGATGCGCACCGAGCCGTCGTCCTGCTGGCCGTTCTCGAGCAGCGCCACCAGCGTGCGGCCCACGGCAAGGCCCGAACCGTTGAGCGTGTGCACGAACTCGGGCTTGCCTTGCGCGTTGCGAAAACGCGCCTGCATGCGCCGCGCCTGGAAGCCCTCGCAGTTGGAGCACGACGAGATCTCGCGGTAGGCGCTCTGCCCCGGCAGCCAGACCTCGAGGTCGTAGGTGCGCGCCGCGCCGAAGCCCATGTCGCCGGTGCACAGCAGCATCACGCGGTAAGGCAGCTCGAGGCGCTGCAGGACGGCCTCCGCGTGCCCCACCATCTGTTCGAGCGCGGCGTCGCTGTCTTCGGGGCGCTCGATGCGCACCATCTCGACCTTGTCGAACTGGTGCTGGCGGATCATGCCGCGCGTGTCGCGCCCGTACGACCCCGCCTCGGAGCGGAAGCACGGCGTGTGCGCGGTCAGCCGCATCGGCAGCCGCTCGGCCGGCACGATCTCGCCGGCCACGATGTTGGTGAGGGAAACCTCGGAGGTCGGGATCAGGTAGAGCGCTTCCTCGTCGCTCTGCTGCCCGCCCTTGCGCACCGCGAACAGGTCCTGCTCGAACTTGGGCAGCTGGCCGGTGCCGCGCAGCGTGGCCGCGTTGACGATATAAGGGGTGTAGCACTCGGTGTAGCCGTGCTCGGTGGTGTGCAGATCGAGCATGAACTGCGCGAGCGCCCGGTGCAGGCGGGCCACCGGGCCGCGCAGCAGGGCGAACCGCGAGCCGGCGAGCCGCCCCGCGGTTTCGAAGTCCAGGCCCATCGGCTCGCCGATGGCCACGTGATCGCGCGCGGGGTTCGCGAAGACCCGTGGCTCGCCCCAGCGCCGCACTTCACGGTTGCCGGTTTCGTCGCGGCCCACCGGCACGGCGGCCTGCGGCAGGTTGGGCAGCGTGAGCATCCAGTCGGCCAGCCGCGCCTGCACCGCGTCGTTGTCGCGCTGAGCGGCCGCCAGCGCCTCGGCGATGCCGGCCACCTCGGCCATCAGCGCCGAGGCATCCTCGCCGCGGCCCTTCAGCGCGCCGATCTGCTTGGAGAGGGCGTTGCGGCGCGCCTGAAGTTCCTCGGCACGGGTCTGGAAGGCCTTGCGCGCGGCCTCCTGCTCCCGAAACCAGGCGACGTCGAGCGTGTAGCCACGATCGGCGAGGCGGGCGGCAACAGCGTCGAGGTCCTTGCGCAGCAGTTGTGGGTCGAGCATGGAACGTGCGGGCCCGCGGAGGGCCGCTGGCATGACAGGCGGAGGCGCCGATGGTAGCAGGGCCTGGCCGCAGGGCGGCCGTGGGTCAGGACGCGGCCCTGCCGTAGGTGTCGTCGAAGCGAACGATGTCGTCTTCCTCGAGATAGCCGCCGCTTTGTACCTCGATCATGACGAGCGGCAGGCGGCCGGGATTCTCGAGCCGGTGCCGGATGCCGGCGGCGATGTAGGTGGATTCGTTGGTGCGCACGAAGAGTTCGCGCTCGCCGTTGACCACGCGCGCGATGCCCGACACCACCACCCAGTGCTCGCTGCGGTGGTAGTGCATCTGCAGGCTGAGGCTGCGGCCCGGCGTGACCACGATGCGCTTGATCTTGAAGCCCGGCCCCTCCTCGAGCACCGTGTACGTGCCCCAGGGCCGGTGCACCGTGCGGTGCAGCCGGTGCGCCGGGTGATCGCGCGATTTCAGCTCCGCGTACAGGTGCCGGACATCCTGGGCCCGGTCGCGATGCGCCACCAGCAGCGCATCCGGGGTGTCGATGATCATCAGGTTGTCGATCCCGACCGCGGCCACCAGCCTGTCGTCGGCGTGGATCGTGCAGTCGCGGGCATCGCGCATCAGGACCTCGCCCCGGGTGCGATTGCCGGCGGCGTCTGGCGGGTCGATGTCGCCCAGGGCGCTCCACGAGCCGATGTCGCTCCAGCCGATGTCGCAGGGCACCACCGCCACGCGCGCCGAGCGCTCCATCAGCGCGTAGTCGATCGAATCCTCGGGCACCTGGGCGAAGAGGGCCGCGTCGAGTTCGATCTGCTCGAAGCCGGCGCCGCTTGCCCGGCGTGCGCCCTCCAGGCTCGCCCGCGTGGCCTCGAGGATGGCCGGGCAGTGCTCGGCCATCTCGCGCAGCAGCGCGCCGGCGGCAAAGCAGAACATGCCGGCGTTCCAGAGGAAGCGGCCCGAGGCGACGTACTCGCGGGCCACGTCGGCCGAGGGCTTCTCGACGAAGCGCCGCACCCGATGGCCATCGGCTTCGAGATAGCCGTAACCGGTCTCGGGCGAGGTGGGCCGGATACCGAAGGTGACCAGCCGGCCGTCGGCGGCCAGCGCGCGCGCCTGCGCCACGGCCACGGCGAATGCGTCGAGATCGGCAATCAGATGGTCGGCCGGCAGCACCAGCATCAGCGCATGCTCGCCATGGCTGGCAGCGATCTGCAGCGCGGCTGCCGCGATCGCCGGCGCGGTGTTGCGCCCGAACGGCTCGAGGATGTGCTTGGTGGGCGTGCCGCGGGTATCGACCTCGCGGTAGTCGTCGGCGGTCTTGAAGACGAGCTCGCGGTTGGTGACGGTGAGCACCTCGGCCACGCCGGGCTGGGCCACCGCCCGCAGGAAGGCCTTCTGCAGCAGGCTGCGGCCGTCGGCCAGGCGGATGAAGGGCTTGGGATGCAGTTCGCGCGAGACCGGCCACAGGCGCGACCCCGCCCCGCCGCACAGGATCACCGGGATCAGCGGTGCGGGATCGGCGGCGGCGCCAGGCGTCGGCGCGACGGGCAAGGCGGCGAGGTCGGGTCCCATGGGGCGATCATCCTGACCGGATGTCTCGGGCGCAGCGCTCGGGCGATCAACGGCCGCGCAGGCCGACGACCGCCTCGATTTCGACCTTGAACCCGGGCCTGGCCAGCGCCCTGACGCCGATCAGGGTGGAGGCCGGCCGGGCCGACCCGAAGCCGGAGATGAAGAGCAGATCGCCCCGGCGCACCGCCTCGCAGTCGTGGCTGATCGGCTGCGGGGCGCCCTCGGGCTGGCATTCCTGTCGCTTGGCTGCGGTCATCGTGAGGCTCCTGGAGGCGAAGGATGGCAGGCCTGCCCGCCGGCCGCCCTGCGCGTGGCCAACGATGTCAGCCGAGCGGCTTGATGCCCCGCTGCCGGATCACGGCAGCCCAGCGCACGCCCTCACGCGCGATGAAGGCGTCGGCCTCCTCGGCCGGCATCGGGGTGAGCTGGGTACCCAGCTTGTCGAGGCGCGCGACCACCTCGGGGTGGGCCAGCGCCTTGTGCAGCTCGTCGGAGAGCCGGCGCACGATGGGGCGCGGGGTGGTTGCGGGCGCAACCAGGCCGAACCAGGGCAGGAACATCGCGTCGCCGTACCCGGCCTCGGCCAGCGTGGGCACCCCGGGCAGCTCGGGCGAGCGGCGCGGCGCGCTGATCGCCAGGGCCTTGAGCCGTCCTTCGCGCACGTGCGGCAGCGCCAGCGCCAGCGTGACGAGACTCAGCGCGTGCATGCCGTTGATCAGGTCGGGAAGCATCTCGGCCTGAGTCTTGTACATGACGTTCTGCATGTCGATGCCGGTGAGGCCGAACAGCAGTTCCTGGCCGAGATGGTTGGAGCTGCCGGCGCTGGGGTTGGTGACATTGAGCTGGCCCGGGCGCGCCCGGGCGTAATCGACGAACTCGCGCATCGAGTTCACCGGCAGCGAGGCCGGCACCACGAACAGGTTGGGCGGCGCACCGATCAGCCCGATCGCGGAAAAGTCGGCGGTCTTCCAGCGGGTGTTGGCCACCAGGTGGGGGTTGATGGCCAGGTAGGGCGAGCAGGCCATGATGGTGTAGCCGTCGGCCGGCGCGCGCAGCACGTGCTCGGAACCGAGATTGCCGTTGGCGCCCGGCCGGTTCTCGACCACGACGGGCTGCCCCAGTTGCGCGGCCATCTGCTGGGCCACCGAACGCGTGGTGATGTCGAGGATGCCACCGGCGGCGAAAGCCACCGTGCAGCGCAGGGGGCGGGACGGCCAGACATCCTGGGCGACGGCGGCGCGGCTGCGCCCGAGCAGCGTGGCGCCAGCGAGCGCTGCCGCGCCGGCGGCCGGGAGATCGACGGCCAGACGGCGGCGGGAGCGGTTCATGGGTGTTTCTTCCAGAGGTCGGGGCGCTCGGCCAGCGTGGGCATGGGTCGGTAGACCTGCGGCATGTGGCCGATGTCGTTCAGGGCCAGCCCGTCGACCGTGCGCAGGCGGGCGTCGTGCGTGCCGTCGGGGTGAAAGGCATGTTCGACCCAGCCGATCACCTTGGTGCCGTAGGCCGGCTGCCAGGCGTCGCCCAGCACGAAAGCCGTGGAGGGCGCCCAGATCTGGCGCATGCCATCGGCGACGCGGTCGCGCCACTGGTGCACGTGGCCGCTGATCACCAGCGCCGGGCGGCGCGCGCCGAACGCCGCCATCAGCCGCGCGCGCATGGCGGGCGCGGGCGTCCAGTAGATGTTCTCGGCGTCATCGAGCGCGCCCGCGCTGAGCGGCATGTGCTGCACCAGCGCAAGGCTGCGGCTGCCGAGATCGGTGAGCGCCCGGCCGATGAGCTCCCATTGCGGGTCGTGGAAGGCCAGGCTCTGACAGTCGAGCCCGACCAGACGCCAGCCCGGCAGATCGCGGATCCAGGCCGTTGGGCCGGCCTGACGCTGCCAGCGCTCGAGGCGCTCGGGCGTGGCCTCGTTGCGGCCCAGGGCAGGATCGTTGCCGACGTCGTGGTTGCCGGGCACGCACAGCATCTCGGGGCCGATCGCGGCGTGCTGGGCCACCCCATAGGCAAGCTCCTCCTCGGAGTCTTCACCCAGCAGGTTCAGGTCGCCGGTGGCCAGCAGGATGTCGAAGCGCTCGGCGCGGATCGCCTCGGCGATGCGGCCGAAGTTGTCGGCGAACGCGGGCTTGCTCGCCGAGAGGTGGGCATCGCTGACCTGGGCGATGCGGACGGTCATTCAGCCCGGCCGCCGCTCGAAAGCGGGCAGCCCCTCGGGGATGTGATGGAAGTGCTGGCGGTCGACGGTGAAGATCGCCGCCTTGGGCTGGAAGACCGACGGATCGTCCATGGTGCCCACCTTCAGGATGAAGGTGCCGGGCCGCTTGGGTGAGCGCGTGCCGATCGCGGTGCCACACGCGGGACAGAAGTAGCGCGTGACGGCGTTCTCGATGTCGGTGCGCGTGAAGGAGTTCGGCGCGCCCTTCGTGAAGCGAAAGCCCGCGTCGGGCATCAGCATGATCACATTGGGGTTGCCGCCGGTGATGTACTGGCACTCGCGACAATGGCATTGCAGCGCGCCCATGGGCTCGCCCTCGGCCTCGTAGCGCAGCCCCTTGCAGTAACAGCCGCCTGTGATCTTCATCGAGCCCTCCCGGGGTCAGAACGCATCGCCGGGCACCCGCACCCAGCCTTCCATCAGCACACGCGCGCTGCGGCTCATGATGGCCTTGCGCACGACCCATTCGCCACCTTCGCGCGCGGCCTGCGCGCCCACGCGCAGCGTGCCCGACGGATGGCCGAAACGCACCGCCTCGCGCTCGCCGCCGCCGGCCGCGAGATTGACCAGCGTACCCGGGATGGCCGCGGCCGTGCCGATGGCCACCGCGGCGGTGCCCATCATGGCGTGGTGCAGCTTGCCCATCGACAGGGCCCGCACCAGCAGGTCGATGTCGGCGGCCTCCACGCGCTTGCCGCTGGAGGCGGTATAGCTGGCAGGTGGCGCCACGAACGCCACCTTGGGCGTGTGCTGGCGCCGCGCGGCCTCGTCGACGTGCGCGATCAGGCCCATGCGCAGCGCGCCGTGCGCGCGGATGGTCTCGAACCTGGCCAGCGCCGCCGGACTGCCGTTGATGGCCTCCTGCAGCTCGGTGCCCGTGCAGCCGACCGCGCCCGCCTCGAGGAAGATGGTGGGGATGCCGGCATTGATCATGGTGGCGCGCAGCGTGCCCACGCCGGGCACCTCGAGATCGTCGACGAGGTTGCCGGTGGGGAACATGGCGCCACCCGCGCCCTCTTCCTCGGCGGCCGGATCGATGAACTCGAGCTGGACCTCGGCGGCCGGGAACGTGACCCCGTCGAGCTCGAAATCGCCGGTCTCCTGCACCTGACCGCCGGTGATGGGCACGTGCGAGACGATGGTCTTGCCGATGTTGGCCTGCCAGATGCGCACCACCGCCACGCCGTCGTGCGGCACGCGCGCGGCGTCGACCAGCCCGTTGGCGATCGCGAACGGCCCGACCGCCGCCGACAGGTTGCCGCAGTTGCCGCTCCAGTCGACGAAGGGGGCGTCGATGGAGACCTGCCCGAACAGGTAGTCGACGTCGTGATCGGGGCGGGTGCTGCGCGAGACGATGACGGTCTTGCTGGTGCTGGAGGTGGCCGCGCCCATGCCGTCGATCTGCTTGCCGTAGGGATCGGGGCTGCCGATCACGCGCAGCAGCAGAGCGTCGCGCGCCTTGCCGGGCACCTGGGCCGCAGAGGGAAGGTCCTGGAGGCGGAAGAACACGCCCTTGCTGGTGCCACCGCGCATGTAGGTGGCGGGGATGCGGATCTGGGGAACGCGGGCCATGTCGAGGTCCTTCAGGCGGCCTGCCGGCTGGATTCGAGGAAGTCCTGGGCGAACCGCTGCAGCACGCCGCCGGCGTCGTAGATGGACACCTCCTCGGCGGTGTCGAGGCGGCAGGTGACCGGCACCTCGAGCACCTCGCCGCTGCGCCGGCGCACGACCAGCGTGAGCGTGGCCCGCGGTTTGCGCTCGCCGGTGACATCGAAGGTTTCGGTGCCGTCGATGCCCAGGGTCTTGCGGGTGGTGCCCGGCAGGAACTCGAGCGGCAGCACGCCCATGCCGATCAGGTTGGTGCGGTGGATGCGCTCGAAGCCCTCGGCGACGATCACCTCGACGCCCGCCAGCCGCACGCCCTTGGCCGCCCAGTCGCGCGAGGAGCCCTGACCGTAGTCGGCGCCAGCGATGATGATCAGCGGCTGGCGGCGGTTCATGTAGGTTTCGATGGCCTCCCACATGCGCATGACCGTGCCGTCGGGCTCGACGCGCGCGAGCGAGCCTTTCTTCACCTTGCCATCGATCACCGCCATCTCGTTGAGCAGCGTGGGGTTGGCGAAGGTGGCACGCTGCGCGGTGAGGTGGTCGCCGCGGTGGGTGGCGTAGGAGTTGAAGTCCTCCTCGGGCAGGCCCATGCGCGCGAGGTACTCGCCGGCGGCGCTGTCGAGCAGGATGGCGTTGGACGGCGAGAGGTGGTCGGTGGTGATGTTGTCGCCGAGCACGGCCAGCGGCCGCATGCCGCGCAGCGTACGCTCGCCGGCAAGCGCGCCTTCCCAGTAGGGCGGACGGCGGATGTAGGTGGACTGCCCGCGCCAGTCGTAGAGCGGCGGCACCGCCTCGCGGGCCTCGGCCGCGATGGCGAACATCGGCGTGTAGACCTTGCGGAACTGCTCGGGCCGCACAGCCGCGCGCACGACCGCGTCGATCTCCTCGTCCGAGGGCCAGAGATCCTTCAGACGGATCTCGCGGCCGTCGACCACCGCGAAGACGTCCTTCTCGATGTCGAAGCGCACGGTGCCGGCGATTGCGTAGGCCACCACCAGCGGCGGCGAGGCGAGGAAGGCCTGCTTGGCGTAAGGATGGATGCGGCCGTCGAAGTTGCGGTTGCCCGAGAGCACCGCGGTGGCGTAGAGGTCGCGGTCGATGATCTCCTGCTGGATGGCCGGGTCGAGCGCACCCGACATGCCGTTGCAGGTGGTGCAGGCGAAGGCCACCACGCCGAAGCCCAGCGCCTCGAGATCCTTCGTGAGGCCGGCCTCGTCGAGGTAGAGGGCCACCGCCTTCGAGCCGGGCGCGAGCGAGGTCTTGACCCACGGCTTGCGCGCGAGGCCCAGGCGGTTGGCGTTGCGCGCGAGCAGCCCGGCGGCGATGACGTTGCGCGGGTTGCTGGTGTTGGTGCAGCTGGTGATGGCCGCGATGATGACCGCGCCATCGGGCATCTGACAGGGGGTTTCGGTCCAGGCGCCGGCGATGCCCTTCGCGGCGAGATCGGTGGTGGCCACGCGGGCATGCGGGTTGGAGGGGCCGGCCATGTTGCGCACCACCGAGGCGAGGTCGAA
>JBILUW010000164.1:0-8706 GCA_044370795.1 Burkholderiaceae bacterium | reverse complement strand
TTCGCGACATAGCGGCAGTATTCCGTCGTCGAAGGGCAGATAGCCCTCGAGGTTGCCCAGCCAGCCCACGCGCAGCCCGCGCGCCGGAGCGTCGAGCGGCGCGGCGAAGATGCCCGGGTCGGGCCCGCGCGACAGCGGCGCGCGCGGGTCGGCGCCAGCCTGGGTGGCGAGCAGCCGGGCGAGATCGGGCACGCTGCGCGCCATCGGCCCCTCGGTGCCGAGCTGCTCGATGAAGAGCTCGGGCGCCGGATGCTTGGGCACCAGACCGGCCGAGGGCCGCATGCCGAACACGTTGTTGAAGGCCGCCGGGTTGCGCAGGGAGCCGCCCATGTCGCTGCCGTCGGCCACCGGCAGCAGGCGCGCGGCCAGCGCAACCGCCGCACCACCGCTGGAGCCACCGGCGCACAGGGTGCTGTCGTAGGGGTTGCGGGTGACGCCGTGCACCGGGTTGTAGGTCTGCGACCCCAGGCCGAACTCGGGCGTGTTGGTCTTGCCGATCAGGATGGCGCCGGCCGCGCGCATGCGCTCCACCACGATCGCGTCGGCCGCGGGGCGGTTGTCGCGGTACAGCGGCGAGCCCATCGTGGTCGGCAGATCGCGCGTGGCGGCGAGATCCTTGATCGCCTGCGGCATGCCGTGCATCCAGCCCAGGAAGCGCCCGGCGGCGGCGAGCGCGTCCATTTCGCGGGCCTGCGCGAGCAGCGCGTCGGGGTCGCGCTGCGAGACGATCGCGTTCAGGCCCGGGTTGAGCCGTGCGATGCGCGCCAGATAGGCCTGCATGACCTCGACGCACGACACGCGCCGGGCGTGGATCTCGGCCGAGAGCTCGAGCGCGCCGAGCCGGGTGATGTCATCGCTCATGTCGGTAGACCCCTGACTGATCGGCGGCGCGGGCACCGTCAGCGGACGGGCGCCGCGCTCAGGCGAGCAGCAGCAGCGGGAGCTGGCGCTCGGCCAGCTCGGTGGGCGGACGGCGAAAGCCGCTCTTGGCGTAGCGCAGCCAGCGGCCCTGCACGTAGGCGAGCACGATGCCGGCGCGAACCGTGGCGTCGGTGTCGGCGGGCAGGCGCTGCTGCGCGACCGCCAGCCGGAAGCACTGCCGCAGCGAGGCTTCGATGCGATCGATCAGCTGGTTGATGCGCGCCTGCAGGCGTTCGTGCTCGGTGACCAGCGCATCGCCGATGAGAACGCGGGTCATGCCGGGGTTCTTCTCGGCAAAGCCCAGCAGCATGCCGACGATGAACTGCACCTGACGCAGCCCGTCGTCGTGCTCGCTGCCGATCTGGTTGATGAGGCCGAAGACGGTGGCCTCGATGAATTCGATCAGGCCCTCGAACATCTGGGCCTTGCTCGCGAAGTGGCGATAGAGCGCGGCCTCCGACACCTGCAGCCTGGCGGCGAGCGCAGCGGTGGTGACCCGCTCGCCGCCGGGATGCTGGAGCATGTCGGCGAGCGACTGCAGGATCTGGAGGCGGCGCTCGCCGGGCTTGGGACGGCTGCGGCGCGCCGGCTGCGGAGGGGACTCGGCATTCATCGGAGGCGGGCCGCAACGCGGGGCAGGAGGACGGCTGATTGTAGCTGCACGCCGACGCGCCTCGCGATGCCGGCCCGCGGCCGGCGTGCCGGATGCGCGACACCATGGGTGTGGCGTGCGACCAGCACCGTGCGCATGCCGACCGCGCGCGCGTCGGCGAGGTTGGCGACCGAGTCCTCGACCAGCACGCACGATGAGGGCGGCACGCGCAGGCGGGCCGCGATCATGCTGAGCATGCGCCGCGAGGGCTTGGGATGCCAGCGGCCGGCAAAGCGCATGTCCTCGATGGTGACCAGCCCGTCGAGCAGCGGCGCCACGCCGAGCAGGCGCAGCACCGCGCGGGCGTACTCGCGCGGGCCGTTGGTGACCACGATCTTGCGCCCGGGCAGCCGGCGCAGCGCATCGCGCAGCGCGTGGTCGCGCGCCACGATGCGGTGCAGGTCGGGAAACCGATGCGTCTCGCGCAGGAAGGCGTGCGGATCGATGTCGTGGTGGCGCAGCAGCCCGAGCAGCGTGGCGCCATAGCGGCGCCAGTAGTGCAGCCGCAGCTCGCTCGCGCTGGCCTCGGGCAGCGCCAGGCGCTGCGCGACCCAGCGCGTCATGGCGATGTCGATGCGCGGAAAGACGCGGCTGCCGGCGTCGTGCAGCGTGTTGTCGAGGTCGAGCAGCCAGACCGGCGGATGGCGGCGCGGCACCGCAGCGCTGCCCGGCCGGCGCTCAGTGCGAGCGGATCATGGTGCCGACACCCAGATCGGTGAGGATCTCGAGCAGCACGCAGTGATCGACCCGGCCATCGACGATGTGCACCGAGTGCACGCCGCCGCGCGCGGCGTCGAGCGCCGACGAGATCTTGGGCAGCATGCCGCCCGAGATGGTGCCATCGGCGAACAGATCGTCGATCTGGCGCGCGCTCAGGCCGGTGATGAGGTTGCCCTTCTGGTCGAGCACGCCCGGGGTGTTGGTGAGCAGCACCAGCTTCTCGGCGCGCAGCACCTCGGCGACCTTGCCGGCGACCACGTCGGCGTTGATGTTGTAGGTCTCGCCGTCGCGGCCCGAGCCGATGGGCGCGATGACCGGAATGAAGCCCGACGCCCCCAGGGTCTGGATCACGCCGGGGTCGATCGATTCGATCTCGCCGACCTGACCGATGTCGATGCGCTGCTCGGGGTCGTCGCGCGAGGCCAGCGTGAGCCGGCGCGCGCGGATCAGCCCGCCGTCCTGACCGGTGAGGCCCACGGCCTTGCCGCCGGCGGTGTTGATGAGCTCGACGATCTCCTTGTTGACCTGGCCGGCGAGCACCATCTCGACGATGTCCATGGTCTCGGCGTCGGTGACGCGCATGCCCTGGACGAACTCGCCCTTCTTGCCCACGCGCGAGAGCAGCTGCTCGATCTGCGGGCCACCGCCGTGCACGACCACCGGGTTCATGCCGACCAGCCGCAGCATGACCACGTCCTGGGCGAAGCTGCGCTTGAGCGTCTCGTCGGTCATGGCGTTGCCGCCGTACTTCACGACGATGGTCTTGCCGTGGAAGCGCCGGATGTAGGGCATCGCCTCGGCGAGGATCGCGACCTTCTGGGACGCGGTAATCGCGGGCACGGCGGGAGTCGGTGCGGGGCTCATGGCGAAGCGCTCGGGGTGAGGGTCGCTCGGATAAGATGCGCGATTCTACGACAGGCCCGCGACGCCGCCGCCGCGCGCGCCCCACGCCCCGCGCGCCACCCATGCCCCAGCCCGTCCCGACGCCCGCCCGGACCGACGACCCCGCCGATCTGGCCGCGGCGATCGATCGCGCGATCGCAGCCAAGACCATGCCCGCCGGCGCGCTGGCCGGCATCGCCGATCTCGCGCGCGCCATCGCGCTTGCGCAGGGCACCGCACGCCCGCAGGTCGAGCGCGCCGCGCTGCTGGTCTTTGCCGCCGACCACGGCGTGGTCGCCGAAGGCGTATCGGCCTACCCCGCCGAGGTCACGGCGCAGATGGTCGCGAACTTCGCCGCGGGCGGCGCAGCGGTCAACGTCTTCTGCCGCGCCAACGGCATCGCGCTCGAGGTCGTCGACGCCGGCGTGGGCCGGCCCACCGGCAACCTGGCGCGCGAGCCGGCGATGACGCTCGAGCGGGCCCGAGCGTGTCTCGAGGCCGGCGCCGCGGCCGCGCGCGCCGCGATCGCGCGGCACGGCGCGCAGGCGCTGGGCCTGGGCGAGATGGGCATCGGCAACACCACCAGCGCGGCGGCCCTGACCGCCCGCCTGCTGGGGCTGCCGGCGGCCGACTGCGTGGGACCGGGCACCGGGGTCGAAGGCGAACGCCTCGCGCGCAAGCGCGAGGTCATCGAGCGCGCGCTCGCGCTGCACGCGGCGGCCACCGACCCGCTGGCCGCGCTGGCCGCGCTGGGGGGCCACGAGATCGCCATGATGGCGGGAGCAATCGAGGCCGCCGCGCGCGAGCGCTGCGTGGTGGTCATCGACGGCTACGTGGTCACCGCGGCGCTGCTGGTGGCCTGGCGCCGCGACCCCGCGGTGCTGCGCGCCTGCGTCTTCGCCCATCGCTCGGCCGAACCCGGCCACGGCCGGGCGCTCGCCGCGCTGGGGGCACGGCCGCTGCTCGATCTGGGCATGCGGCTGGGCGAGGGCTCGGGCGCGGCGCTCGCAATGCCGCTGCTGCGCGCGGCCGCGCGCATGCTCGTCGAGATGGCGAGCTTCGAGCAGGCCGGCGTTAGCCGCGGCGCCGACCGATGAGCCCCGCGCGCGAGCTGCGCCTGTTCCTGGTCGCGCTGCAGTTCTACTCGCGGCTGCCCGTCACCGGCAGGCTGGCCGCCTGGCTGGGCCACGACCCGGCGTGGCTGGCGCCCGCCACCCGCTACTTCCCGCTGGTGGGCGTGGTCGTGGCCGGGCTCACCGCCACCGTCTACGCCACCTGCGGGCTGGCGCTGCCGCACACGGCGGCGCTGGTGGCCGCGATCGCCGCGGGCCTGCTGCTCACCGGCGCCTTCCACGAGGATGGTCTGGCCGATTACTGCGATGCGATGGGCGGGCACCACAGCCGCGAGCGCCTGCTCGAGATCATGCGCGACTCGCGCATCGGCACCTACGGCGCGGCCGCCCTGGTGCTGGTGCTGCTGGGCCGCTACGAGATCCTGGCCGCGCTCGACCCGAGCTGGGTCGGCGTGTTCCTGGTGTGCGCGGCGGCGGCCTCGCGCGGCGGCGCGGTGCTGGTGATGTTCACGCTGCCCTACCTGCGCGCCGAAGAAAGCGGCATCGCCAAGCCGCTGGCGCAGGGCGTATCGCTGCGCGACGCCGCGATCGCGCTGGCCTTCGCCGTGGCGCCATCGCTGCTCGCGGCCCTCTACACCGGCGAGGCGCGCATCTTCGCGGCCGGGCTGGTCGCGACGCTGGTCGCCGCGCTCTGGATGCGCAGGCGGGTGCGCCTGCGGCTGGGCGGCTACACCGGCGACTGCCTGGGCGCGATCCAGCAGATTGCCGAGATCGCCTTCCTGGCCGCGGCGCTGGCCGCGATGGCGCTGGCGCCCGAGGGCATCAGCATCGAGATTCCGGGGCCCGAGAACCTCGACTGAAACGAATCCGCCGCGGCACACCTCATCGATCCCCCTCCCCGACTTCTGCGAGCAACCCCGTGCGCCTCTGGCTCATCCGTCACCCCAAACCCGCCGTGCCCGAGGGCACCTGCTACGGCCGCACCGACGTGCCCACCGACGCGGCGCACTTCGACGAGGTGGTCGCGCGGCTGCGCGGCCTGCACGGCAGCGCCGACGGGCCCACGCCGCTGCGCGTCATCACCAGTCCGCTGTCGCGATGCGCGCGGGTGGCCCACGCGCTCGCGGGCGACCCGTGGCCCGCGCCGGAGGTCGACGAGCGGATCGCCGAGATGCACTTCGGCCACTGGGAAGGGCGCCCCTGGGGCGAGCTGCCCCGCCACGAGATCGACGCCTGGCGCGACGACATCGCCCACTGGCGCCCGCCCGGCGGCGAAACCGTCACCGAGCTCGCCGACCGGGGCTGGGCCTTCCTGCAGTCGCTGGCGGCCGAACACGCCGCCAACGCGCCAGTGGGCCGCGAGCAACCCGCCATCGCCGTGCTCACGCACGCCGGCATCATCATGACGGTGGTCAAGCGGGTGCGCGGCGAGCCGCTGTCGCGCTTCGGCGGCCTGCGCATCGACTACGGCTCGGTGCATGGCCTGGCCTGGGAAGACGGCCGCTGGCGGGTGCTGAGCGAGAACCTCTGAGCACGGGCGCCCCGCTCCGGGCACGGGTGGTGTGCCGCCCTCTGGTTCAGCCCTTGTCGTCCTTGTCGCGCTCGCGATAGTCGCCAAACGCCGCGTCGCGCTCGCTCAGCAGCCCGCTCACGCTGGCACCGTCGCGCCGGAAACGGCTCATGTAGGCCTTGCTCGGCTCGGTCTGGAAGGCCAGCGCCTGCAGCTCGGTGCCGGCGCGGATGGCCGCGCGCATGCCCATCGCCTCCATCGCGCGGTGCACGCTGCGCTTGTTGATCGCGGCCAGCTCGCTGGGCAGCTTGGCCACGCGCTCGGCAATCGCGAGCACCTCGGCCTCCAGCCGCTCGGCCGGGAAGGCACGCGTGGCCCAGCCCTTCTCGGCAGCCTCGCGGCCCGACAGCGCATCGCCGGTGAGCATCGACTCCATCGCCTGGCGCATGCCCATCATCCAGGGGTGGAACTGCATGTCGGGCGGGCTCATCAGCCGCACCGGCGGGTAGCCGATCTGGGCGTCGTCGGCCACGTAGACCAGGTCGCAGGCGGTGGCCAGCTCGGTGCCCCCCGCCAGGCAGAAGCCGTGCACCTGCGCGATCACCGGCTTGGCGAGGTCCCAGACCCCGAACCAGCCCTCGACCACGTGGCGCGCCCACTGCCCCAGGCCGCCGGCCGTGTGGTACGGCTGCTCGACGCGGTTGTCGGCGGAGAGGTCGTAGCCGGCACTGAAGGCCGGGCCGGCGCCGCGCACGATGGTCAGGCGCACCGCGGGGTCGCGATCGTGCGCCTCGAGGGTGGCGAAGATCTCGGCGCGCAGCCGGTTGTTGAGCGCGTTGCGCTTTTCGGGGCGGTTCAGCGTGATGCGCCGCACGCCGGGCAGCGGCTCGTCGACGAGGATGTGCTTCAGGTCGGTCATGATCGCTTCCTCAGGCCTTGCGGTTGAGATCGGGCGCATGGTGGCCGGGCATCGCCAGCCGGCTGTTCTTGGTGACCGCGAGCGCCTTGCTCGCGCCCTCGTGGGCCATGATCTTGTCGAGCACCGCGCGGCCGGCCTGCTCGAACACGCCGCGGTTGCCGATCACGAACTCGCGCGACTCGCGGTAATGGTCGAGCAGCCCGTTGACCTCCGGAATCACGTAGCGGGCCACCAGATCCCAGCTGCGGCGGGTGTTCTCGCGATTGGCCCAGTCGTGGACGAAGCCGATCACGGTGCCGAAGCCGCCGGTGATCTCGACCAGGCTGCGGATGGCCTTGACCAGGTCGTCGGGGGTGCCGATGACGGCCGCCGCCCCGGGCACGAACGCGGTCTCGTCGACCGCCTCGTCGGGGCTGTTGAAGAACTTGCTGCCCGGCCGCTTCAGGGTCTCGAAGACGTACTCGTTGTTCCAGCGCATCAGGCCTTCACCGGCCTCGCGGCGGGCCTGCTCGCGGGTTTCGGCGATGTGCCACGACAGCAGCACCCGCCAGTTGGCGCGATCGACGGTGTTACCGTGCTTGCGCGCCGACTCCTCGGCGAAGCTCCACTGCGTGGCGAGCGCGGCCAGGCCCTCGGTGGAGGTGGAGCCGATCGAGATCACGCCGATGCCGTACTTGCCGGCGAGCGTCATGCCCGAGGGGCTGATGGTTGAGGCGACAACCATCGGCATGCGCTGCTGCAGCGGCAGCAGCTGCAGGCGCGCGTCTCTCAGCGTGAACCACTCGCTCTCGTGCGAGAAGCGCTCGCCGCCCTCGAGCAGCCGCTTGATGACGCCGAGCGCCTCGTCCTGGCGGTCGCGCTGCAAGGCGGGGTCGATGCCCAGCGTGTAAGCATCGGAGGGCAGCGCGCCGGGGCCCGAGCCGAAGATCGCGCGCCCGCCGGTCATGTGGTCGAGCTGCACGATGCGTTGCGCGACGTTGAACGGGTGGTGGTAGGGCAGCGACACCACGCCGGTGCCCAGCAGGATGCGCTGCGTGCGCACGCCGGCCGCGGCGAGGAACATTTCGGGCGAGGCGATGGTCTCCCAGCCGGTGGAGTGGTGCTCGCCGCACCAGAACTCGTCGTAGCCGAGCCGGTCGAGGTGTTCGACGAGATCGAGGTCGCTGCGGTACTGCAGCGTGGGATGTTCACCGATCGGGTGATGGGGGGCGAGAAAGGCGCCGAAACGCAGACGGCTCATCGGAATCTCCGGGACGGGGCAGGCGGGCGGATGCCCACTGGCGGGGCGCGGCGCGGCGACGGCCGGCGCCGGGTCGGTCGATTCTGGCAGCTTCGGGGGGCCGGCGCGGCCGCCGTCCGGGGAACTTGGAACCGGGCTTGCCTGCGCGCCCGGTTTTCGGCGCGCCCCGGGCTCGCCGGGCCCGGGATACGCCGCCGCTCAGAGATCGGCCGCGTAGCGGCGCAGCATCTCGGCCTGCGGTTCGGGCGGCGATGGATCGCCGATCTGGTCGTGGATCATCTCGCCCATCGTGGGCAGCCGCGAGCGCTCGATGCGGCTGGCCGGATCCCAGAGCGCCGAGCGCATCAGCGCCTTGGCGCAGTGCAGGTAGGCCTGCGCCACGTCGACCCGGATCGCAAGCCTGGGCGGCCGGCTGCGCCCGGCAAACGGCGCGAGCATCGCCGGCTCGTCGGTGAGGCTGGCCGCGCCATTGACGCGCAGCGTCTCGTCGACGCCGGGCACCATGAAGAGCAGCCCGAGCCGGCCGGTGGCCACGATGTTGGTGAGCGTGTCGAGCCGGTTGTTGCCCGGCGAGTCGGGCAGCAGCAGCGTGCGATCGTCGAGCACATGCGCGAAGCCCGGCTCGCCGCCGCGCGGCGACGCGTCGAGCTGGCCGTCGGCGCCGTGACTGGCCAGCACCACGAAGGGCGACAGCGCGATGAACCGCCGGCAGTGCCTATCGAGCCGGTCGAGCTGCTTGCGCAGCGCGCGCTCCTTTGGGGCCGGATAACGCGCCCGCAGGGCGTCGAG
>JBILUW010000157.1:0-9166 GCA_044370795.1 Burkholderiaceae bacterium | reverse complement strand
GCTGGCGGCTACGCCCAGGTCCACGCGCAGAGCCGCAGCCAGGGCCCGTGGCGGCCGCGCCGCATCAATCTCGGATCGGGCAAGGACTACCAGAGCGGCTGGCTCAACCTCGATGTTCTCGCGCGCGCCGAGCCCGATCTGGTGCTCGACCTGTCGCAGCCTGTCGCGCTGCCGCTGACAGCCGTCAGCCCGACCGTGGGCCCGGTCGCGCTGGCCGCCGAGCAGGTCGATGTCGTCAACGCCAACAATGTGCTCGAGCACGTCGCCGATCTGCCGGCTCTGATGACCAACTGCCTCGCGCTGCTCAAGCCGGGCGGCGAGATGGTGATCGAGGTGCCTATCGAAGGCGCTCCGAGCGCCTGGCAGGACCCCACGCATGTGCGTGCGATGAACGAGAACTCGTGGGTCTACTACACCGAATGGTTCTGGTACCTGGGCTGGTACGAGCACCGCTTCGAGATGGCCAGCTCGAGCTACCTCGACGTGGACCTGAGGGAATGCGCTCGCGAAAACGCCGCCTTCATGCGTCTGCTGCTGCGCAAGATCGAGACCTCGCCGCAGGAGCGGATGGTTGCGCAGACGATGCAGCCCGGAATCCGGTTGCCCGAGGACCCCGTGCGCCCGGTTGCCGCCGAGCGGGTGCTGCCTGCCGAGCGGGCGCTGCCTGCCGAGCGGCCGGTCCTCGTTCGCGTCGCGGCTCCTGCGGCTTCGCCCGCCAGCCTGCGTCCCGGCCCGGTGACCCTCGCCCCGCTGCCGGGCTCGCACGCACCGCAAGCACCCGCCGCCGGCGCTGGTCCGCTGCCTCCGGGGATGGCCGAGGGCCTGCGCCGGCTCGCGGAACGCAGCAGCGAGCGCGCGGGCATCTGAGCCCCTCGCCCCGCCAACTCCTCGAGCGCAGCCATGATCATCACGCGCACCCCTTACCGGATCTCGTTCTTCGGTGGCGGCACCGACTACCCGCCGTGGTACCTGCAGCATGGCGGCGAGGTTCTCTCCACGACCATCAACAAGTACTGCCAGATCAGCTGCCGGCACCTGCCGCCGTTCTTCGAGCACAAGCACCGGGTCGTCTACTCCGCGATCGAGCACGTCAAGCATTGGGAAGAGATCAAGCATCCGGCCGTGCGGGCGGTGCTGGGTACGCTGAACTGCAACAAGGGTCTGGAGATCCACCACGACGGCGACCTGCCGGCGCGCTCGGGCCTGGGCTCGAGCTCGTCGTTCACCGTCGGCCTGCTGCATGCGATCGCGGCGCTCAAGGGCAGCTACGTTTCCAAGGACCAGCTCGCCCGCGATGCACTGCACATCGAGCAGAACGTGATCGGCGAGGCCGTGGGATCGCAGGACCAGATCGCCGCGGCCTATGGCGGCCTCAACCGCATCGAGTTCCTGCGCAGCGGCAACTTCAGCGTGTCGCCGGTCGTGCTCAAGAAGCAGCGCAGCCGCGAGTTTCAGCGCCACCTGATGCTGGTCTTCACGGGCCTGTCGCGGATTGCCGCCGAGGTGGCCAAGTCGAAGATCGCGAACCTCAAGAAGCGCGAAAGCGAGCTCAAGCGGATGCGCGAGATGGTCGAGGAGGCGATGCAGATCCTGCAGTCCTCGAACCGGCCAATCGAGGAGTTCGGTGATCTGCTGCACGAGGCCTGGCGCTGCAAGCGCGGCCTGTCGGAGAAGGTGAGTACCGACGAGGTCGACCGCATCTACGAGGCGGCGCGCGATGCCGGCGCGATCGGCGGCAAGCTGCTGGGCGCAGGCGGGGGCGGCTTCATGCTGTTCTTCGTGCGCCCCGAGCAGCAGGCCGGCGTCAAGGAGGCCCTCAAGGGCCTCGTGCACGTCCCGTTCGCCTTCGAGGAGTCGGGCAGCCGGGTCGTCCTCTACCAACCCAATGGCCTGCACTGACCAAGACATGGAGCCGACGATGATGACGCCGCAACAGCTGGTTGCCTTCGAGGACCGGGTCGCTGCTGCTTTCAATGCGGGGCGCATCCGCGCGCCCGTTCACCTGTACTCGGGCAACGAGGAGCAGATGATCGAGGTGTTCCGCGATGTGGGGCCCGATGACTGGGTGTTCTGCTCGTGGCGCTCGCACTACCAGTGCCTGCTCAAGGGCGTGCCGGAGGACGAGGTGTTCGCCGAGATCATGGCCGGGCGCTCGATCTCGCTGTGCTTCCCGGAACACCGGGTCTACTCGTCGGCGATCGTCGGCGGCGTGCTGCCCATCGCCGTGGGCACCGCGATGGCGCTGCAGCGCAGCGGCGAGCGGGCTCGCGTGCACTGCTTTCTCGGCGAGATGACGGCCGAGACCGGCATCGCCCACGAATCGATCAAGTACGCGATCAACCACCAGCTGCCGATCCGCTTCGTGGTCGAGGACAACGGCAAGTCGGTGTGCACCGACACCCGATCGGCATGGAACCAGGAAAAACTCAGCTTCGAAGGACGCCGCGATGAGCACATCCACTATTACGCCTACCAGACCCGTTACCCGCACGCCGGAGCGGGCCAGCGCGTCCAGTTCTGAGCCGCGGGTGCTGCGGTACTTCGACGAGCTCAAGCGCTCGATGGAGTATCTGGCGGCGGACTCCCGCACGCTGTTCATCGGGCAGGCGGTGGCGGTGCCCGGCACTGCGATGAGCAACACGCTGCGCGACATCGATCCGGGGCGTCTGCTCGAGCTGCCGGTGGCCGAGGAGATGCAGATGGGCATGACCACCGGTCTCGCGCTGGCGGGCATGGTGCCGGTCAGCATCTTTCCGCGCTGGAATTTCCTGCTCTCGGCGATCAGCCAGCTGGTCAACCATCTCGACAAGGTCGGGCTGATGTCGGGCGACGGTTTCCGTGCCAAGGCGATCGTGCGCACCGGCATCGGCTCGGAGCGGCCGCTGCATCCGCAGCATCAGCACGTTGGCGACTTCACCGCGGCCATCCGGTCGATGTGCCGCTCGGTCGAGGTGATCCGGCTCGATGAACCCGAACAGATCTTCCCCGCCTATCAGCGCGCGCTGCTGCGCGACGACGGCCGCAGCACGCTGCTGGTCGAGTGGGGCGACTTCTACAGCGAGAAGTGAGCCGATGTCCGCCAACAAGTACCCGCTGATGCGCAACAACATCGCGCGCGAGGACCTCGACGCGGTGATCGAGCATCTGAGGCAGGACGACCCCATCCTGACCAACGGTCCGCAGTGCGTGGCCTTCGAGCAGGAGTGGTCGCGCTGGCTCGGCGTGCGGTTCAGCGTCTTCGTGAACTCGGGGGCGTCGGCCAACCTGCTCTCGATGGCGGTGCTGCGACTGCGTCATCCCGAAGGCGGCGAGGTGATCGTGCCGCCGCTGACCTGGGTGTCGGATGTGGCATCGGTGCTCCAGAACGGCTTCACGCCGGTGTTCGCCGACATCGACCCGCGCACGCTGTCGATGGATACCGACCGCATCCTGGCGAAGATCACCGATCGCACCCGCGCCGTGTTCACGACCCATGTGCAGGGCTTCAACGGACTGACCGACCGGCTGCTCGCCGAGCTCGAGCGCCGCGGCATTCCGCTGATCGAGGATGTCTGCGAGTCGCACGGCGCATGCCATCGGGACGGGCGCCTGGGCAGCTACGGCTGGATGTCGAACTTCTCGTTCTACTACGCCCATCACATGTCGACCATCGAGGGCGGCATGGTGTGCACGAACGACCCCGAGATCTACCAGCAGGTCAGGATGCTGCGCTCGCACGGGATGGTGCGCGAGGCCAACGATCCGGCGGTGCGTCAGGACTTCCGCGATGCCAATCCGGAACTGAACCCCGATTTCATCTTCGCGTATCCGGCGTACAACCTGCGCAACAACGAGATCGGCGCGATCATCGGCCGGCGCCAGCTCACGCGGCTCGACGCTGTCGTCGAACAGCGTACCCGCAACCTGCGCCGCTTCCTCGACCGGATCGACTCGCGCCGCTACCAGACCGACTTCGAGCTCGAGGGCAGCAGCAACTACGCGTTCAACCTGATCCTCAACGAGGCCGATGACGAGCTGATGGCGCGTCTGATGGCGCGCCTGCGTGCCGAGGGCGTGGAGTTCCGTCGCGGCAGCGCCGGCGGGGGCAACCAGCTGCGCCAGCCCTATCTGCGCGGGATCGTCCCGGCCGATCACCATCGCGAGTTCCCGGCGACCGAGCACGTCCACTTCTACGGGATGTACATCGGCAACTTCCCGAGCCTGCGCGAAGACGAGATCGACGCGATCTGCGCGATCGTCAACGCCGCGTGAGGACGACGCGATGACCACCGCCATCGTTCTCGCGGGCGGGCTCGGCACCCGCCTGCGCAGCGTCGTTCCCGATCTGCCCAAGCCGATGGCGCCGGTGGCCGGTCGCCCCTTTCTCGAGCACCTGCTCGCGTGGTGGATCGGTCAGGGCGTGGATCACGTCGTCCTGTCGGTCGGCTATCGCCGCGAGGCGATCGTCGAGCACTTCGGCGACACCTGGATGGGCGCGCGCATCGACTACGCGGTGGAAGAGCAGCCGCTGGGCACCGGTGGCGCGCTGCTGCTGGCCGCCGGCGTGCCGCGGCCGCAGCCCGGCGAGCGGGTGCTGCTGCTGAACGGCGACACCTGGTTCGATGTCGATCTGAAGCGGCTGTCGTCGTTCGCGCAGGCGAGCGATGCCGACGTCTGCTTTTCGCTCTTTCCGGCGACCGAGCCCGGCCGCTTCATGGGCATGCGCGTGGAGAGCGACGGGCGGATCAGGGCGCTCAGACACGATGACCAGCGCGTGGGCCGCCCCGCCAACGGCGGCGTGTATCTGGTCCATCCGCGCGTGCTGGTCGAGGCGCGCGAACACGACGGCCCGATCTCGCTCGAGGATGCGCTGTTCCCCGCCTGGCTCGATGCGGGCCGGCGGCTCTACGGGATGCCGTGCAACGGCGCGTTCATCGACATCGGCGTGCCCGCCGACTTTCGCCGGGCGGCTGCCGTGCTGGCTGCGGTCCAGCCCGACATGGAGACCCTGCATCATGTCCACGGCGCTTGAGCGGCTGGGCCGCAACGTTTCGGCCTCGCTGCAGGCCATGCAGCAACTGCTCGCCGACGAACAGGCCACCGCGGCGTTCGCGGCGGCCACGGCGGTGGTGATCGATCGCTACCGCGCCGGCGGGCGGCTGTACATCGCCGGCAACGGCGGATCGGCCGCCGACGCGCAGCATCTGGCGGCCGAATTCGTGAGCAAGCTCGCCCGCGACCGCGCGCCGCTGCCGGCCGAGGCGCTCACCACCGACACCTCCATCCTGACCGCGATCGGCAACGACTACGGCTTCGAGAAGGTGTTCTCGCGGCAGCTTGCCGGTAAAGCGACGGAAAAGGACGTCTTTCTGGGCATTACCACCTCGGGGGAGTCGGCGAACATCCTGCTTGCGCTCGAGCACTGTCGCAGCGCGGGCCTGCCCAGCATCGTGCTGACCGGCCGCGGCGGCGGCAGGGCGCGCTCGCTCGCCGACCACTGCATCGCGGTGCCGGGAAGCGCCACGAGCACCATTCAGGAACTGCACATCGTGCTGGCCCACACCCTTTGCGAGAGCGTCGAGGCGGCGATCTTCGGGCTCTGATCGGCCGGCACGCGAACCCATCTCGGAGAATTCCCCATGAGCTGCGAAATCCTGGTCACCGGCGGCGCCGGCTACCTCGGCTCCACGCTGGTCCCCGATCTGCTTGCGGCGGGCCACAAGGTGACCGTGCTGGACAGTTTCATGTATCGGCAGGCGAGCCTGAACCACGTTTGCCATCACCCGAACTTCACGGCCGTGCGCGGCGACATCCGCGTCGAGTCGACCATGGCGCCGCTGCTGCGCAAGGCCGACATCGTGATCCCGCTGGCGGCGCTGGTCGGGGCGCCACTGTGCAACGTCGATCCGGTGGGCGCCAAGACGATCAACCACGACGCGATCGTGATGATGCTCAGGCTGCTGTCGCCAAGCCAGCGCGTGCTGATGCCCACGACCAACAGCGCCTATGGCACGGGTGACGAGAACAACTTCTGCACCGAGGAGTCGCCGCTGCGGCCGATCTCGACCTATGCCCGCGAGAAGGTCGCCATCGAGGCCGAGCTGATGCAGCGCGAGAACGCGATCAGCTTCCGGCTGGCCACGGTCTTCGGCATGTCGCCGCGCATGCGCATCGACCTGCTGGTGAACGACTTCACCTACCGGGCCGTGCACGACCGCTTCGTCGTGCTGTTCGAGGCGAACTTCAAGCGCAACTACGTGCACGTGCGCGACGTGTCGCGGGTCTTCCAGCACGGCATCGCCAACTTCGATGCGATGAAGGGCCAGATCTACAACGTCGGGCTGTCGGAGGCCAACGTGTCGAAGCGCGAACTGTGCGAGCACATCCAGAAGCAGTTGCCCGATTTCGTCTTCGTCGAGGCGCCGGTGGGCAAGGACCCCGACCAGCGCAACTACGTGGTGTCCAACGCCAAGCTGGAAGCCACCGGCTTTCGTACCTCGATGTCGCTCGACGCCGGCATCGGCGAGCTGATCAAGGGCTTCACGATGATCCGCAACACCGTCCACGGCAACGTCTGACTCCCAGTACCGGACCAGCCTCGACAGGAGATTCCATGATCCGCATGTACCCCAAGGCCGCCGTGCTGACCGCCCACCATCCCTACGGCGGCACCGAGATGATGGCGCAGAGCCTGGCCTACGCGCTCAACGCCAATGGCTACGACGCCGCGATCTTCAACATCAACGACGACAGCCTGCAGCGCCTTCCCGCGCTGCTCCAGGACCCGGACGTCAGGCTGGTGATGACGACCGGCACGCTGCCGCTGGCCATCCGCTTTGGCCAGACGCCGGTCTGGGATGTGCTCGGCCCGCAGGTGGATTTCGTGACCTATGTCATCGATGCATGGCCCTACGACTATGTCCGGGTCAGGCCGTTTCGCGACTACCTGGAGGCCTGGCGGCTGCGCTCCAATCTTCATCTGGCCCACGTCGAGGGTAACGATGCCAGGATCATCGGCGAGCGGGTCCATCACATGCCGACCGGCGCCAATCCGGCGCCATGGCGCCGTAAACCCAAGGCTCACCCCGACCGGCTGATGATGTGGGCGTCGACTCACACCGAACTCGCGGTCAGCCGCTTTGACCTGGATTTCGAGGTCACCCTGACCGAGAACAACCCGTGGGGCTTCGATCCTGGACGAATCCGCGCGATTGCTGACGGGCTGTGCGGGACGACCATCACACACGGGATGACGGCGATCTCCCAAGCCTTCGAGATCCCGTTGCAGGAACTGCAGAGGGACGACTGGATGGTGGCGCTATGCGCCGTCGACTCCAGTCTCAAGAGATATCGACGGGTGAAGGTGGTGCGCGCTCTCGAGGAGTTCCCCCTCGACATCTACGGTCGCAACTGGGAGCGTTACATCGAAGGTAATCCCAACCATCGCTCGCGGAGCGCCGACCCGGATCACAACCACGCGTTCAGCTACGTCGTGCAGGACTACGCGGGTTTGATCAATGTCGATCCCAACTACGGCGATGGGAGCAACGAGCGGGCGGTGAGTGCGTTGGCGATGGGCATTCCGGTGGCCAACAACTTCAACCTGAAGACCGACACGATTTCGGGCTGCTACCCCTATCACTTCACCGACGAGTCGATCCGGGCGGCGGCTCGACGTGTTCTTGCCCATCGCGGTGAGATCAGCACGCCGGTCGCCAACACCTGGGAACATCTGGTTGGCCGCTTGCTGCGGGCGATCGCGGCGAACGCCGTCGCGGCCTGAGCGCGCGAGAAACCCGATGCCCGGCACCGCATCGAGCCAGGGGCCGTCTGAGCGTCGCCTCGACGTGCTCTTCATCCAGCCCGACTCGTCCGCCCAGGCCTACCAGGGGCTGGCGCTTACCTATTCGGCGATCGAGCCGCCCACGTGGGCGCTGCTGCTAGCCCAGTCGTGCCGCGCCAAGGGGTTCGGCTGCGCGATCCTCGACTGCGACGCCGAGCGGCTCACGCTGGAGCAGAGCGTCGCCCGGGTGCGCGATCTGCGGCCGCGCCTGGTGGTGTTCGTGGTCTACGGGCAGAACCCGAACTCCGGCACCACCAGCATGATCGGCGCCACCCGGCTCGCCGAGCAGATCAAGGCGGAAATGCCCGCGACCCCGATCGGCTTCGTCGGCTCGCACACGAGCGCGCTGCCGCGCGAGGTGCTGGCGCTGCCGTTCGTGGACATCGTCTTCCAGAACGAGGGCGTGTACGCGCTGCATAACCTGTTGCGCGGCGATCTCGGCAGCGACGTGCGCAAGGTGGCCGGCATCGGCTACAAGATGCGCGACGGCCAGGGCAAGGCCGTGCTGATGATGAACCCCTCGCAGCCGGTGGTTCCGCAGGAGCGCATGGACGAGGACCTGCCCGGCTACGCCTGGGATCTGCTGCCGTACCGCGAGCGCCCGCTGGACCTGTACCGCGCGCATTTCTGGCACGCCGGTTTCGACCACGCGAAGCGCACGCCGTTTGCCGCGATCTACACCTCGCTGGGCTGTAACTTCGCCTGCGACTTCTGCATGATCAACATCGTCAACCGCACCGACCAGGCCGAGGATGCCCACGCCGGGCATTCCCGCGGCATGCGGTTCTGGAGCCCGGGCTTCATCGCCGGCGAGCTCGAGAAGCTGCGCCGCCTGGGCGTGCAGACGGTGCGGATCAGCGACGAGATGTTCTTCCTGAACCGCAAGTACTACGAGCCGCTGCTGCAGCAGCTCGTCGAGCGCGAGCTCGACCTGCGGATGTGGGCCTACTCGCGCGTGGACACGGTGCGTCCGGCGGCGCTCGAGCTGTTCCGGCGCGCCGGCATCGGCTGGCTGGCGCTGGGCATCGAGGCCGGCAGCCAGATGGTGCGCAAGGAGGTCTCCAAGGGGAGCTTCCAGGAAGTCAACATCCGCGACATCTGCGCCACGGTGCGCGCCGCCGACATCAACGTGATCAGCAACTACATCTTCGGCTTCCCCGAGGACACCATGGACACGATGCGCCAGACCCTCGATCTGGCGCTCGAGCTGAACACCGAGATGGCCAACATGTATCCGTGCCAGGCGCTGCCCGGCAGCCCGATCTATCAGCAGGCGCTGCGCAATGGCTGGCCGTTGCCCGACAGCTACGCCGGCTACGCCTTCCTCTCGTACGAGTGCCAGCC
>JBILUW010000156.1:0-9185 GCA_044370795.1 Burkholderiaceae bacterium | reverse complement strand
CCGGCCAGGACCGCGCGGTCATCGAGGCGCTGGCCCAGCGATTTGCCGTGCCCGAGAACGTGCTGCGGCGGCTGTGGCGCGAGCTGCCCGCCGGCCTGGGCCAGCCGCCGGGCTGGCAGGTGGGTCCGGTGCTGCGCGAGCTTGCACGCGCCGGCGAGCGCGACTGGCCCGTGACTGCCGCGCAGTGGCAGGCGCTGCTCGAGCGCGCGGTGCCGGTCGAGGCGGCTTGAGCGCCGACCCCGCCCCCCTCCGGCGCGTGGCGATCGCGGGCGACCCGACACGCCCTGCCGATGCGGCGCTGGCCTGGGTGCTCGAGCAGGCCTGGGCGCTGCTCGAGACCGGCTGCGCCGACCCCGCGCACGGCTGCCACTGGCCGGTGCTGGCCACCGTCGCGCTCGATGGCTCGGCCGATGCGCGCACGGTGGTGCTGCGCGCGGTCGATACAGGCGCGCGCGAACTGGCGGTGCACAGCGATGCCCGCGCCGGCAAGCTCGCGCAGCTGCGCGCCAACCCGCGGGCCTGCCTGGTCTTCCACGACGGCCCCGGGCGCACGCAGCTGCGCGCCAGCGGCCCCATCGGCATCCACGCGGGCGACGAGACGGCCATGCAGGCCTGGGCCGCCCTGCGCCCCCAGAGCCGGTCGCTCTACGACGGCTTTGCACGCTTTGCGCTGCTGCGCCTGCGAATCACGACCCTCGACTGGCTGCTGCTCGATCCGGCGGGTCATCGGCGCGCGCGTTTCCGGTGGGCGGAGGGCGCCGGCTATCGCGATGGCAACGCCGACGGCGATGGCGAAGGGCGCGGCACGGGGCGCAACCTCCAGGACAGCCGGCCGGTCTGCGAGGCGGCCTGGATCGAGCCCTGAACGGGCGCGGTGCGAGACCGCCCCCCGGGGCGGGCGACCGCCATCGCGCGCGCCGACACCCCCCGGACGCGCCCGCCGGCACCGGCCAGCACCCGCGCCCCCCCGACGCCCCTCAGCGCGCCGTGAAGCGCAGCGGCAGGCTCGACGGGCCCATCGTGAAGGTGAAGTGCTCCTCGACCCGAGCCGCCGGATCGGGCGCTATCCGGAAGTTGCCCAGCACCATCGCGATCACCATCTTGATCTCGACCATCGCCAGATAGCGCCCGGGGCAGTAGCGCGGCCCGCCGCCGAACGGAAACAGCGTGCGCCGGGTGTCATCGGCGCTCTCGGCCGCCTCGCCCAGCCAGCGCTCGGGCCGGAAGACCAGGGGATCGGGGAAACGCGCGACGTCGAGCCCCGTGGGGCGGGTGAGCATGATCAGGGTCTGGCCGGGGTCGATCCGCAGCCCGGCGAGGTCGGCCGGCTGCCGGGCGGTGGCGCCGTTCTGCGGGGCGATGGGGCGCAGCCGCATCGACTCGACGGCGCAGGCCTCGACGTACTCCAGACCCGCCAGATCGGCGAAGGCGCCGATCTGATCGTCGCCGGCGAGCACCGCGTCGACCTCGCGCGCCGCCTGCGCCGCTTCGTGCGGCGCGCCGGCCAGCAGCATCAGCAGCCAGGCCATCGCATTGGCGGCGGTGTCTTCGCCGGCGAACAGCATGGTGCCGACATTGCCGCGCACGTCGTCGTCGTCGAACTCCGAGCCGGGCTCGTCGCGCGCGGCGATCAGCGCCTCGAGGATGTTGCTCGGGCGGGCGGCCAGCGCCGGGTCGGCGGCCATCCGGGCGCGAGCCCGTGCAATGAGGTCGTCGATGGTGGCGTTGAGGCGGGCTACCGCCTCGTCAGCGCGCCGGTCGGCGGGCAGCCGGATCCAGCGCCAGTAGGGGAAGGGCTTGAGGAAGCGCCGCCCCAGGGTCTCGAAGAGAAGCTCGACGTCGCCCTGCAGGGGATTGTCGTCGTGGTTCAGGGTGTCGACATCGACGCCCATCGACAGCCAGGTGGTGACATCGATCGCATAGCGCTTCAGGTCGCGCGAGACCTCGACCGGCGCGCCGGTGGCCGCCAGCGCGCGCCAGCGCTCGAGCAGCCGCTGCGTGACCGTGCGGATGATCGGAAAGAAGTGGCGCACCGCCTCGGGCGTGAGGGCGCGCATCACGAGCTTGCGGTGCCGGCGCCAGCGATCGCCCTCGGCGGTGAACAACCCGGCAAGACCGATCTCGTCGATGACGGCCGTCAGGCGCGCGCCGCGCATGAACCCCTCGGGGCGATGGCGCAGGATCTCGCCGATCAGCACCGGGTCGGTGAGCACGACGATGGACTGCGAGCCGGCGCGGAAACGGTACATGGGCCCGTACTCGCGGGCCCACTGCTCGAGGCAGGCATGCACCGTGCCGGCGGGCAGCTGGAGCGCGTTGCCCAGCAAGGGCACGGCCGGCGGGCACGGCAGGTCGGCCACGCGGGTGGCCGGGGCGCGAAAGCCCTCGGTGGCGCGCAGCCTCAGCAGGCCGGCGGCGGCCTCGGTGGCGGCTAGGGGCATGGGACGGTCTCCGCAGCGCTGAACAGCCCAGTGTAGCGGCCAGCCGCGATCCGCACCGCCAGCGGGGCCTTGCCGCGTCAGGCCGGCCGGCCCAGCGGCCAGCCCAGACGCCGGGCCAGCGCCCGGTAGAGCATGCCGCCGAACAGCACCAGGGCGAGCACCCGCACGAGATGGAACAGCGTGACCATGGGCACGCCGAGTTCGAGCAGCTTGGCGGTGAGGGCCATCTCGGCAATGCCGCCGGGCGAGGTCGCCAGCGCGAGCGTTGCCCAGGGCACGCCCGAGCCGGCCGCGAGCAGCCAGGCGAAGGCGGCCGACGCGCCGATCGCGAGCAGCGTGGCCACGCCGACCACCGCGAGCGCGCGCGGCGCGCGCTCGAAGAACCCGGGCGCGAAGCGGGTGCCCAGCGAGATGCCGATCAGCACCTGGCCCAGGCTGATGAGCCAGGCCGGCAGCGCCGACAGCACCAGACCGCTGCCGCTGAGGCCGACCGCCGCCAGCAGCGCGCCGATCAGCCAGGGCGTGGGCGCGCCCAGCCTGCGCACCAGCAGCACGCCGGCCAGCGTGGCCGCAACCAGCAGCGGCATGCCTGGCCACCACTGCACCTCGAGGGCCAGCCGCTGCGACGGATCGCTGCCGTGCACCCCCAGCCACTGGAAGGCGAAGGGCATCACGGTGACCACCAGCAGGATGCGCATGCTGTGGACGGCCGCAATGAGATCGACCCGGGCACCGTTGCGCTCGCCCTGGATGGCCATCTCGGAGGCGCCGCCGATCGCGCCGGCGAAGAAGGCGGTAGCCGGGTCGAGGCCGGCGTGGCGGCGCAGCGCCCAGGCCAGCGCCAGGCCCACGCCGATCGCCCAGGCCTGGGCCAGCACGAGCAGCCCCAGGTTGTGCACCAGCCGCACCAGGACGTCGGGCGTGAAGAACAGCCCGAGCGCGGTGCCGATCACCCAGTGGCCGGCGCTGCGCGCCGCCAGCAGCCCGCCCACCGGCAGGCCATTGGCCGACGCGATCGCGCAGGCGAACAGCGGCCCGATCAGCCACGGCAGCGGCGTGCGCACCCAGGCGCAGAAGGCGCCCGCGACCAGGCTGATGGCCAGCGCCAGCGCAAAGCGGCGCAGCGCGACGGCGGAAACGGGCGCGGTGGAGATGACGGGATCGGGCATCGGTGGCGGCCGGTGGCCGCCCTGGAGCCGGCCGCCGGCCCGCCACGATACGGGAGTCTGCTGCGCGGCCACCGGGCCGGCTTCCATTTCGCTTCCCGGGCCGGTTCCATTTCGCCGCGCCGGCGAGCCGGCCCGCGCGATCACTCCAGCCTTACCGAGACCCCGGTGGTGAGCAGCGTGTCGGTGGTCTTGCGCCCGAGCCCCGGGTCGCTGTTGTAGGCATAGGCGAGGCCGACGTTCAGGCTCAGCGAGGCGTTCAGCGCCACGGCCAGCCCCAGATCCCAGTTGGCCCGGAACTCACCGCCATTGCGCAGATTGGGCACCAGCGTGAGTCGTTGCCGGGCGATCGTGCCCTCGCCAAGCCGATGCACCGACGCCTGGCCCAGCAACAGCCCCACGTAGCCGTAGGCATCGCGCGGCCCGCCGTCGACGACCATCGTGACCCGGTAGCGCTCGTCGGTGTAGGCCAGTCCGCCGAAGACGTCCCAGCCGACATCGGCGGCCCGCACGAGGTGGCGCCCGATGCCACCACCGAGCTGCGTGCGCAGCGACAGGTCGACGAAGCGGTTGCGCTCGAGATCCAGCGATCCGAAGCCGAACATCTGCCGCCCGATCTCGCGATCCTGACGCGCGCCCAGCCGGATCCGGTCGGCGGTGGTGGTGCCGTCGTTGCTCGCGTACTGCGACATCGCGCTGAGCGTGGTGCGGTCCAGCTCGGTGGCCCGCACCGCCTCGCCGACCAGCACGATGTGGCGCGCGCGAGTATTGCCGTCGGCCAGGCTGGCGCTCAGGCCCAAGGTGGCGCGCACCTGACCGTCGCGCGGCAGCCAGTCCTGGGCGCTTGCGCCCTGGGCGGCGACCAAGGCCAGCAGACCCAGAGCGGCGCGCGCGGGCGAGGCAGACAGGCGCGGGCGTGACGGGGTGGGCTTCATCGGGGATTCCTCGGCGACGATCGAGCGCCCAGCATCTCGCGTCGCGTCGCTGCCCGCCTTGCGCCGGCTCAGGCGCGCGAGGATAGGCCGCCCGCGGCGGTTCGCCCCGCGGCCTCGCCGGCGGCAGCAGCCGCGGTGGCGCGACGATAGTGCAGCGCCGGGTCGGCGTACTGCGCGTTTTGCGCCTCGCGTAACGCGGCCGAGGCTTCGTCGTACAGGAAGGGCAGAACGGCGTAGCGTGTGCCGCGGGTCACGGGCATCGCCTCGTGCAGCAGCGCGCACGAGAACACGCAGGCCCCGCCGGTGGGCGCCCGATAGGTCTGGCGGCCGAACTCGGGAAAGCGCAGGTCACCGCCGTCATAGTCCTCGGCGTTCAGGTTGATCGTGACCGCGAACTGGCGATGACCGGTGCCGTCGTTGTCGCGGTGCGCGCGGAAGAACCCGCGGCGGGCCCCGTCGTAGCAGGCCACCAGATAGCGCTCGATGCGGGTTGCCTCGAACCGGAAGGCCTTGTGGATCTCGGGCAGCAGTCGGCTCACGATCCGCTGGCGCACCGCCCGGCGCAGCGCCGGGTCCTCGATCAGGCAGTCGTCGCGACGCTTGAAGGCATGGTTGATCACGCCGTGGATCGCGCCGTCGAGCGACGCGCGCATGTAGCCGGAGTCCTCGCCGCCGCGCCGACCGTAGTAGGCGATGAGTTCGCGGCACAGCGCGGGCTCGAAGACGCGTGGCAGCAGCAAAACCGGCGCCTGCGGCGCGGCGGGCCCTGTGGGCAGCGGCGGCAGGGCATCGACGAACTCGGCCACGCGCGCGCCCTCGAGCGTGCCGTCCGGGGCGGCCGTGAAGAGGCGCAGGCCGCGCAGGTTCTCGTCGAGCACGACCACCGCGGGCGACTCGGTGGCGCCGTAGGCGGTGGCGATCGCCGCGTCGGCATCCCAGAACACGCGGATGCCGGGCAGCGACGGCTTCAGGCGCTGCGCGCGCTCGTCCTCGGGGTCGCCGCTGACGAGGAAAAGACTGGCGCGGCGGTCGTCGAACAGGCCGCGATGCTCGAGCAGCCCGGCAAGCAGCGCCTGGGCGGCAGGCGCGCCTGCGCTGCCCAGGAAGGCGAGCACGATCGGCCGGCCGGCCACGGTCGCGAAGTGGAAGTCGGGCCGCGCGGGCGTGCGGGCCACGAAGAGCGGGGCGGGCTCGCCCGGAGCGGGGCGCAGGGGCATCGGGGACATCCTTCGCGCGGCGACACGACTCGAGAACACCGAGGCTAGCGGCGAGCCGATCCGCCCGCGACGACCATGCTCAAGCGCACGCGTTGCCGTGCGCGACGATGGACGCAGCCGAGCGGCGCCTGCCCGCAGCGCAGACGCCGACGGCACAATGGCGGCTCCGGCCAGCCAGCCCGCCACCGACAGCAGCCTCCCGATGAGCCCCTGCCTTTCCGTTTCCGAGCCCCCGCGCGTGCGCCGGCCGCGGCGCGTCGAGCGCCTGATCGCCGGTCAGGCCACCTCCGACGGCGCCGGCGTGAAACTCGTGCGCGTGCTCACCCAGCCGCTGCAGCGCCGCCTCGACCCCTTCCTGATGCTCGATGCCTTCGGCAGCGACGACCCCGACGACTACATCGCCGGCTTCCCCGACCATCCGCACCGCGGCTTCGAGACCGTCACCTACATGATCGCCGGGCGCATGCTGCATCGGGACAGCGCCGGCCACGAGGGGCTGCTCGAGCCCGGCGGCGTGCAGTGGATGACCGCCGGGCGCGGCGTGATCCACTCCGAGATTCCGCAGCAGCAGGCCGGCCGCATGGAGGGCTTCCAGCTGTGGCTGAACCTGCCGGGGCGCGACAAGCTGTGCGAGCCCTGGTACCGCGACTTCGCCGCGGCCGACCTGCCGCGCGCGCAGACCGATCAGGGCGTGACCGTCATCGTGATCGCGGGCGACAGCCACGGCGTGACGGGCGCCGTGCGCCGCGAGGCCACCGCGCCGCTCTACCTCGATCTGCACCTGCCGGCCGGCGCCGGCTTCGAGCAGGCACTGCCGGCCGGCCACAATGCCTTCGTGTACGTGTACCGGGGCGAGCTCGCGATCGCCGGGCAGGCTGTGCCGGCGGGCCGCATGGCGCTGCTCGCCAACGAGGCCGATGCCGACGGGGTGGTGCTGCACGCAGGCGGCGAGGCCCGCGCGCTGCTGATCGCCGGCCAGCCGCTGCACGAGCCGATCGCGCAGTACGGGCCCTTCGTGATGAACAGCGCCGCCGAGATCCACCAGGCCCTGGCCGACTACCGCGACGGCCGGCTGGGCTGAGCCGCGCCACCGCGAGCCGCGCCGCCGGTAGCCGGGCTGCGGGACGCGGGCCCCGAACCGCGAGGCTCGCCCGGGGGCGTGTCCGGACGGGCCCTCAGCCGGCCAGGCCGAGCTCGCGCGCCTGCAGCTGCAGCGCCAGCACCTTCGAGTAGATGCGGCACTGCGCGAGGCTGCCGGCGGTGAACCACAGCCCGGGCTGCGGCGTGGGCATCCAGAGGTTGTTGAGCTCCTGCGAGCGCGCATCGACGCCCCACACCGGCCCCACGCGCCGGGCAACCCCGTCGCCGAGCAGGCGCGCGGCCATCGCCGACGGGCCGAGGTAGCCCCTGGCCGTGACGATGAGATCGGCCTCGTGCAGGCGGCCATCGGCCAGGCGCAGGCCGCGCGCCTCGAAGCCGGCCACGTCGGCCAGCGGCAGGATGCCGATGCGCCCGGCGATGATCAGCTCCGAGCAGCCGACGTTGAAGTAGTAGCCGCCACCGCGGGTGAGGTAGCGCATCTGCCAGTTGGTGCCGTCCTCGCCCATGTCGAGGCGAAAGCCCGCGCCCGCCAGCCCCTCGTGCAGCTCGCGGTCGAGCCCGGCGGCCACCCGCAGATTGATGCGGTTGGACGCCTCGTAGAGCGCCATCGGCGTGCCCATCGTGATCAGGTCGCAGTCGGCCAGCGACAGCCCGCTGCCATAGAGAGCGTAAGGCAGCTGCGCGGTGGGCTCGACGTTCTGGACCATGGTGGGGCTGCGCTGCACCATGGTCACGTGCGCGCCGTGCTCGCACAGGTCCTGGGCCACGTCGTGGCCGCTCGTGCCCGTGCCGATCACGACCACGCGCCGGCCTGCCCAGCCCTCGGGGCCGCGGTAGTCGGCCGAGTGCATCACGGTGCCCGCGAAGGCCTCCAGGCCGGCGATGGGGCTGCGATCGGGGATGGCGCTCACGCCGGTGGCGAGCACCAGATGGCGCGGCCGCACGATGCGCTCGCCTCCGTCGCGGCGCAGCGTGGCCTCCCAGCGGCCGGCGGCCGCATCCCAGCGCGCGCCTGCGAGCTCGGTGGCGCACCACAGGTTGATCTCCATCGCCTGCACGTAGTGCTCGAACCACGAAGCGAGCATGTCCTTGGGGATGTAGGTGGGCCAGGTGTCGGGGAAGGGCAGATAGGGCAGGTGATTGACCTGCCGCTGGTTGTGCAGCACCAGCGCGCTGTAGCGCAGCCGCCAGTTGTCGCCGGCGCGAGCCTGCCGGTCGACCACCAGGGTGTCGACATCGAGCTGGCGCAGCCGCGCCGCGAGCGACAGGCCGGCCTGGCCGGCGCCCACCACCAGCACGGCCGGATCGCGCTCGTCGTAGCGGGCGTCGCGCTCGCGGCGGGCGAGCCAGTTCGGTCCGAGGAAGCTGCGCGAGGACGCCGCTTGCGGCACGGCCGGCCGCCGGTGGCGCTCCTCGTGGCCGCGGATCTCTACCAGCGCGGTGAGCAGGGTCCAGGCCTTGAGCGCGCCATCAACGGGGTCGGGCCGCAGGCGCAGCACCCCTTCGCCGGGGCCCACGCCGGCATCGAAGGCGATCAGCGCCTCGAGGGTGCGCTCGCCCACCCGATCGACCCAGGCTGGCGGCGCGCGGCGATCGGCGCAGGCCAGCGCGCGCGGGCGGCGCGCCGGCGGCACCTGCGCCAGCGTGCGGGCCAGCGCCGACGCGCCGCTGACGGTGTTGAGCGTCCAGGCGGTACCGAGCACGTCGCGCCAGTGGCTCTCGGGCAGGAAGAGCGCCGCGATCGCGGCCGGCTCGCCACCGGCCAGCGCCTGTTCGAAGCGATGCAGCCAGTCGGCGACCGCGACGCGAGGTTCGTGGGGGCCGCCCGGACACGCCTCGGGGGCGGAGCGAACTTCAGGGGTGCGGCCGGGAGCGTTCATCGGCGGGAACTCCGGAGCGGGTGCGGGCGCCGCGCTGCCGGCGCCTCGGGTGTTGCGATGGTAGCCCGCACGGCGCCCGAGGCGGCCGCGCGGGGGCACCGTCAATCGCGCAGCTGATCGTTGACGAAGGCGCGGAAGATCCGCATCACCGGCGCCTCGGTGCGCCCGGCCAGCGTGACGTAGGCGAAACGCGCGGTCACGGCGACCGCCGGCCGCAGCGCCAGCTCGACGAGGCGGCCGGCGGCGATCGCCTCGCGGGCCGCGGCGACGATGCCCAGAAACACCGCCCGGGTGTCGATGACCGCATCGATCAGGCTGCCGATGTCCTCGCAGCGCAGCGTGGCCATCGCGGCCGGATCGGCGCGCGGCCCGTACTGCTCGACCAGCAGGCGCGCCACCTCGTCGGAGAGCGGCGTGGTCGCGATCGGCCATTCGAGCACGTGGG
>JBILUW010000155.1:0-9338 GCA_044370795.1 Burkholderiaceae bacterium | reverse complement strand
GTGCGCCGCAACTTCTTCGGCAAGCATCCGAAGCTGCTCGAGATGGTCTCGCGCATGACCGATGACGACATCTGGCGCCTGAACCGCGGCGGCCACGATCCGCACAAGGTCTATGCGGCCTTCTCGGCCGCGGTGCGTCACCGCGGCCAGCCGACGGTCATTCTTGCCAAGACCGTCAAGGGCTACGGCATGGGCCGCGCGGGCGAGGCCAAGAACCCGACGCACCAGCTCAAGAAGCTCGACGCCCAGGCCATCCGCGAGTTCCGCGACCGGTTCGCCATCCCGGTGCCCGACGAGCGCCTGGAGGAGCTGCCGTTCTTCAAGCCCGCCGACGGCGCGCCCGAGATGCAGTACATGCACGAGCGGCGCCGCGCGCTCGGCGGCTACCTGCCGCAGCGCCGTCGCCAGGCCGACGAGAAGCTGGTGGTGCCCGAGCTCTCGGCGCTGCAGGCGGTGCTCGAGCCCACGCCCGAGGGGCGCGAGATCTCCACGACGCAGGCTTTCGTACGCACCCTGACCGCGCTGATCCGCGACAAGTCGATTGGTTCGCGCATCGTCCCGATCGTGCCCGACGAGGCTCGCACCTTCGGCATGGAGGGGATGTTCCGGCAGCTCGGCATCTACGCCCCGGAGGGTCAGAAGTACACCCCGGTCGACAAGGACCAGGTCATGTACTACCGCGAAGACAAGGCCGGGCAGATTCTCGAGGAAGGCATCAACGAGGCCGGCGCGTTCAGTTCGTGGGTTGCCGCCGCGACCTCCTACTCGACCAACAACCTGCAGATGCTGCCGTTCTACATCTACTACTCGATGTTCGGCTTCCAGCGCGTCGGCGACCTCGCCTGGGCGGCGGGCGACATGCAGGCGCGCGGCTTTCTGCTCGGTGGCACCGCCGGGCGGACCACCCTCAATGGCGAGGGCCTGCAACACGAGGACGGCCACAGCCACGTGCTGGCGGCGACCATCCCGAACTGCGTGTCCTACGACCCGGCCTTTGCTCACGAACTCGCCGTGATCATCCACGACGGCCTCAAGCGCATGGTCACCCGCCAGGAGAACGTCTTCTACTACCTGACGGTGATGAACGAGAACTACGCGCACCCGGGCCTGCGCGCCGGTGACGAGGAAGGCATCGTGCGCGGGATGTATCTGCTCGCGCCCGGCCACGCCGGCGACACCCGCGTGCAGCTGCTGGGCTCGGGAACCATCCTGCGCGAGGTGCTCGCTGCTGCCGAACTGCTCGAGAAGGACTGGCAGGTCGCCGCCGACGTCTGGAGCGTGACCAGCTTCACCGAACTGCGTCGCGACGGCCTCGACTGCGAGCGCTGGAACCTGCTCCATCCCTCGGAGCCGCAGCGCGTTCCCTACGTCGCCCGCCAGCTCGCCACCCGGCCGGGCCCGGTCGTCGCCTCCACCGACTACATGAGGTTGTTCGCCGACCAGATCCGGCCCTTCGTGCCGCGCGGCCGCGACTACCGGGTGCTCGGCACCGACGGATTCGGACGCTCCGACTTTCGCGCCAGGCTGCGCGAGCACTTCGAGGTCAACCGCCACTTCGTCGTGGTGGCCGCGTTGCGCGCGCTCGCCGACGAGGGGGCCGTGCCGATGAAGGCGGTGGCCGATGCGATCGAGCGTTACGGCATCGATCCCGACAAGCCCAACCCCATGAGCGCGTGAGGGCACGGCCGTGAGCGCAACGATCGAGGTACAAATTCCCGACATCGGCGATTTCGACGAGGTCGAGGTGATCGAGCTGCTGGTCAGGCCGGGCGACACGGTCGCGCCGGAGCAGTCGCTGATCACGGTGGAGTCGGACAAGGCGTCGATGGAGATTCCGTCATCGGCCGCCGGCGTGGTGCGCGAGCTGCGCGTGAAGCTGGGCGACAAGGTGTCCAAGGGCAGCGTGGTGCTGGTGCTCGAGTCCGCCGATGCCGCAACTCCGGGCGCTGCCGCCACGGCGGCCCCCAGCGCGCCTGCCCCGGCCCCGGCCCCGGCCCCGGCCCCGGCCCCGGCGCCCGCTGCCGCTGCCGCTGCCCCGGCGGCTGTGGTTGCGCCCGCAACCAGCTCCCCAGTGCCGGCCGAGGTGCGGCAACCTCCGCTCACGCTCGAGCCCGGCGAGATCGTCGCGGTGGTCAAGCCGCACGCGTCGCCGTCGGTGCGGCAGTTCGCCCGCGAGCTGGGCGTCGACCTGCACCGGGTACGCGGCACCGGACCGAAGCAGCGTGTCATGCACGACGACGTGCGAGCCTACGTGAAGGGAGCCATCGCCCATGCGGTCGCGCCTGCGCCTGCGGCGGCGCCCGCTTCCGCGCCGGCCGGTGCGGGCCTGGGCCTGCTGCCCTGGCCGAAGGTCGACTTCGCGAAGTACGGCCCGATCGAAAGCCGTCCGCTGCCGCGGATCAGGAAGGTCTCGGGCGCGAACCTGCATCGCAACTGGGTGATGATCCCGCACGTCACCAACCACGACGATGCCGACATCACCGAGCTCGAAGCGTTTCGTGTGCAGCTGAACCGGGAGAACGAGAAGTCGGGCGTGAAGCTGACGATGCTCGCCTTCCTGATCAAGGCCTGCGTGTCGGCCCTGCAGCGCTTCCCCGAGTTCAATGCCTCGCTCGATGGCGACGCGCTCGTGCTCAAGCGCTACTTCCATATCGGCTTTGCTGCCGACACGCCCAACGGCCTGGTCGTTCCGGTGGTGCGCGATGCCGACCAGAAGGGCATCCTCCAGATCGCGCGCGAGACCGCGGAGCTCGCGGCGAAGGCGCGCGACGGCAAGCTCGCCCCGGGCGACATGCAGGGCGGCTGCTTCTCGATCTCGAGCCTGGGCGGCATCGGTGGAACCTATTTCACGCCCATCGTCAACGCCCCCGAGGTCGCGATCCTCGGCGTGTGCCGCTCGGCCACCCGCCCGGTGTGGGACGGCCAGCAGTTCGCGCCGCGTCTCATCCTGCCGCTGTCGCTCTCCTACGACCACCGCGTGATCGACGGCGCGGCGGCGGCCCGGTTCAACGCCCACCTGGCCCAGGTGCTGGCCGATTTCCGCCGGGTGCTGCTGTGAGGCGCGCCGGCATTCCGGGGAGCGCTCGATGAGCGCAGCGATCGAGGTACAGGTTCCCGACATCGGCGATTTCGACGAGGTCGAGGTGATCGAACTGCTGGTCAGGCCGGGCGACACGGTCGCGCCGGAGCAGTCGCTGATCACGGTGGAGTCCGACAAGGCGTCGATGGAGATTCCGTCGTCGGCCGCCGGCGTGGTGCGCGAGCTGCGCGTGAAGCTGGGCGACAAGGTGTCCAAGGGCAGCGTGGTGCTGGTGCTCGAGCCCGCCGCGGCAGCCGAACCCGCCGCGACCGCATCGCCGTTGGTTGCTGGTGCGGCGCCGTCCGCGCCTGCGTCCGCTGCTGCCCTCACGCAGGCGCCTCTGGCGCCTGCGGCACCGGCGCCGCAGCCCGGAGCTCAGCCTGGGCCGTCGGCCGCGCGCAGCGCCGATCTGAGCTGCGCGCTGCTGGTGCTTGGTGGCGGCCCGGGCGGGTACTCGGCCGCGTTCCGCGCTGCCGACCTCGGCCTGAACACCGTGATCGTCGAGCGCTATGCCACGCTGGGCGGCGTCTGTCTGAACGTCGGCTGCATCCCCTCGAAGGCGCTGCTGCACGTGGCTGCCCTGATCGACGAGACCCGCAGTCTGGCCGCCCATGGCGTGTCCTTCGGCGAGCCGTCCATCGACCTCGCTGGCCTGCGCGGCTGGAAGGACAAGGTGGTGGGCAAGCTCGCCAGCGGCCTCGCCGGCATGGCGCGCGCCCGCAAGGTCGATCTGGTGCGCGGGGTCGCCCGCTTCCTCGATGCCAATCACGTCGAGGTCGAGCTCACCGACGGCCCCGGCCAGGCCCCCACCGGCGAGCGGCGCACGATCCGCTTCGAGCAGGCGATCATCGCCGTCGGCAGTCAGCCGGTGCGACTGCCCTTCCTCCCCGACGATCCGCGCATCGTCGATTCCACCGGCGCGCTCGCCCTGCGCGAGCGTCCGCAGCGCATGCTCGTGATCGGCGGCGGCATCATCGGCCTGGAGATGGGCACGGTCTATTCCACCCTGGGCGCGCGCCTCGATGTGGTCGAGATGCAGCCCGGCCTCATGCCCGGCGCCGATCGCGATCTCGTCAGGGTGTGGCAGAAGTTCAACGCGCACCGGTTCGATCGCATCATGCTGCGCACCCGCACCGTCAGCGCACAGGCGCTGCCCGAGGGCATCCGCGTGAGTTTCGAAGGTGACGAGGCGCCGCCCGAGCCGCAGCTCTACGACCTGGTGCTGTCGGCGGTCGGCCGCAGCCCCAACGGCGCGCGCATCGGCGCCGAACGCGCGGGCCTGACGATCGATGGCCGCGGTTTCATCGCGGTCGATCGTCAGATGCGCACCGGCGTGCCCCACATCTTCGCGATCGGCGATGTGGTCGGCCAGCCCATGCTCGCCCACAAGGCGGTTCACGAAGGGCATGTCGCCGCCGAGGCGGCGGCCGGGCGCAAGGCCTTCTTCGACGCGAGCGTGATCCCCTCGGTGGCGTACACCGATCCCGAGATCGCGTGGGTGGGGCTCACCGAGGACGACGCGAAGGCGCGCGGCATCGCGGTCACCCGCGGGCTGTTCCCGTGGGCGGCCTCGGGCCGCGCGATCGCCAACGGGCGCGACGAGGGCCACACCAAGCTGCTTTTCGACGCCCAGACCCATCGCATCGTCGGCGGCGGCATCGTCGGGCCTCATGCCGGCGATATGATCGGGGAGGTGGCACTGGCGATCGAGATGGGCGCCGACGCCGTCGACATCGGCCGCACGATCCATCCGCATCCCACGCTGGGCGAATCGATCGGCCTGGCCGCCGAGGCCGCGGAGGGCGTGTGCACCGACCTGCCGCCGCCCCGGCGCCACTGAGATCCCCGTTTCCTGGAGCGAATTCCCATGAGCCGCAGCATCCGCATCTTCATCGACGGCGAGGCCGGCACCACCGGGCTGGGCATCCGCGAGCGCCTGGCCTCGGTCGCTGGCGTCGAGATGGTGTCGATCGACCCGCTGCGACGCAAGGATCCTGCCGCCAAGCGCGAGCTGATGGCCGGTGTCGATGTGGTGGTGCTCTGCCTGCACGACGATGCCGCGCGCGAGACGGTCGCCCTGGCCGATGCGATGGGCGCGCAGGCGCCGCGGCTGCTCGACGCGAGCAGCGCGCACCGCACGGCGGCTGGCTGGGTGTACGGCTTTGCCGAGATGGCGCCCGGCCAGACCGACGCCATCCGCGCAGCCGCGCGCGTCACCAATCCGGGTTGCTACCCCACCGGCGCCATCGCCCTGCTGCGCCCGCTCGTCGACGCCGGCGTGCTGCCGCCCGACTATCCGGTGGCCATCCCGGCGGTGAGTGGCTACAGCGGCGGCGGGCGCTCGATGATCGAGGCGCACGAGACCGGCAAGGCGCCAGCCTTCGAGTATTACGGGCTCGGTCTCGAGCACAAGCACCTGCCCGAGATCCAGGCCTGCGCGGGCCTCACCCGCCGACCCATCTTCCTGCCCTCGGTGGGCAGCTATCGCCAGGGCATGCTCGTGACGGTGCCGCTGCACCTCGATCTGCTGGCCGGCAAGCCCTCCAGCGCGCGGCTGCACGACATCCTCGCCGAGCGCTACGCCGGCAGCAGCGGTGTGCGCGTGCTCGAGCCGGTCGCCGACGGGCGCATCGAGCCCGAGGCGCTCAACGAGACCGATGCGATGGAGCTGCGGGTGTTCGGTAACGACAGGCGCGGCCAGGCGGTGCTGGTCGCTCGTCTGGACAACCTGGGCAAGGGTGCCTCAGGCGCCGCGGTGCAGAACCTGCGGCTGATGTTCGGGCTCTGAGGCAGGGCCCGCGGGCTCGCGGCGAGCGCGCGAGCCCCGGGGGTGCCGGCCCGCGCGCGGCGGGCCGGCAAGCGCGCGTCAGCGACGCACCGACGCCATGTAGTCGTCGAAGGTGTTCTCGGTGACCCGGAACCAGGAGATCTGGTCGCGCTGGAAGTTGAAGTAGTGGTCGTGCAGCTTCTTGAACTCCGCGTTCTTGGCGGTGGTCTCGGCGTAGACCTCCTGGGTGGCGCGGAAGCAGGCGTCCATCACCGGGCGCGGGAAGGCCTTGAGCACGGTGCCGCTGGCCACCATGCGCTTGAGCGCCTGGGGGTTGCCGGCATCGTACTTGGCCATCATGGCGGTGTTGCCTTCCTCGTTGGCGGCTTCCCAGGCGGCGCGGAAATCCGGCGGCAGCGCGTCGAGCGCCTTCTGGTTGACGATGCTGTGCAGCGCGGGGCCGCCTTCCCACCAGCCGGGGTAGTAGTAGAACTTGGCGACCTTGTTGAAGCCCAGCTTCTCGTCGTCGTAGGGGCCGACCCACTCGGCCGCGTCGATGGTGCCCTTCTCGAGCGCCGAGTAGATCTCGCCGCCGGCGATCTGCTGCGGCACCACGCCGACCTTGGTAAGGACCTGTCCGGCGAAGCCGCCGACGCGGAACTTCAGGCCCTTGAGGTCGTCGACGGTGTTGATCTCCTTGCGAAACCAGCCGCCCATCTGCGCGCCGGTGTTGCCGTTCAGGAAGCAGACCACGCCGCTCCTGCGGGCGAACTCGTTGAAGATCTTCTCGCCGCCACCATGGTGCCACCAGGCGTTGTACTGGCGCTGGTTGAGGCCGAACGGGATCGCGGTGGCGACCGCCCAGCTCGGATCCTTGCCGAAGTAGTAGTACATGGCCGTGTGGCCGGCCTCGACGGTGCCGTTCTGGACCGCGTCGAGCACCTGCAGGCCCGGGACGATTTCGCCGGCCGCGTGCACGGTGATCTGGAAACGGTTGTTGGTGATCTGCGCCACCCGACGGGCGACGATCTCGGCCGAGCCGTAGATGGTGTCGAGCGCCTTCGGGAAGCTCGAGGCCAGACGCCAGCGGATGGTGGGCTGCGCGCGGACGATGGCGGGGGCGGCGAGGGCGCCGACGGCGGCGCCGGCGCTGGCCGTGCCGAGGAACTTGCGACGTTGCATGAAGTTTCGTCTCCAGTTGTGCGAAGGACGCCGATCGGTGGCGGCGGTGTTTGCGGAACGCGCCGAAGGATAAGACCGCGCGCGCGGCTTGCGATATCAGGACTTTCCCTGCACGCGCCGCCCCCAGGGGGCGTCGCGGCGGGCGGGAAAGCGCGCCCGCCGAGAGGTGCGGCCCGGCTGGCGGGCCGGCCGGCCAGACCGCGCGCCCGCCTCAGCCCAGACGCACGCGCGCTCGCTCGACGGCTGCGCGCACCTGTTCGGGCGCGGTGCCGCCGATATGGCGCCGAGCCGCCACCGAGCCCTCCGGCGTGAGGCAGGCGTAGACGTCCTCGTCGATCCGGCCCGCGAAGCGGCGCAGGTCGGCGAGCGGGAGCTCGGCCAGGTCCAGGCCCAGCGTGGCCGCATGGCGCACGGCCAGGGCCACCGCCTCGTGGGCGTCACGAAAGGGCAGACCGCGCCGCACCAGATAGTCGGCCAGGTCGGTGGCTGTGGCGTAGCCCTCGGCAGCGGCCTGCCGCATGCGATCGGCACGCACCTCGATGCCGCCGACCATGTCGGCGAACAGCCGCAGGGTTTCCTCGACGGTGTCGGCGGTGTCGAACAGCGGCTCCTTGTCTTCCTGGTTGTCCTTGTTGTAGGCGAGCGGCTGGCCTTTCATGAGCATCAGCAGCGCCATGAGGTGGCCGCTGACCCGCCCGGTCTTGCCGCGCGCAAGCTCGGGCACGTCGGGATTCTTCTTCTGCGGCATGATCGACGAGCCGGTGCAATAGCGGTCGGGGAGGTCGATGAAGCCGACGCGCGGCGACATCCAGATGACGAGCTCTTCCGACAGGCGCGAAATGTGGGTCATGACCAGCGCGGCGGCCGCGCTGAACTCGATCGCGAAATCGCGGTCGGACACGGCGTCGAGCGAGTTCTCGCACACGCCATCGAAGCCGAGGTCGCGCGCGACGCGCTCGCGGTCGATCGGGTAGCTGGTGCCGGCCAGCGCGGCCGCGCCCAGCGGCAGGCGGTTGAGGCGCTGGCGGCAATCGGCCATGCGGCCGGCGTCGCGGGCGAACATCTCGACATAGGCCATCAGGTGGTGGCCGAACGTGATCGGCTGGGCGACCTGAAGGTGCGTGAAGCCCGGCATGATGGTCGCCGCGTGGCGTTCGGCGACATCGACGAGCGCGCGCTGCAGATCGGCGAGCAGATCGCCGATGACGTCGATGCGCTCGCGCAGCCACAGCCGGATGTCGGTGGCGACCTGATCGTTGCGCGAGCGCGCGGTGTGCAGCCGCTTGCCCGCATCGCCTGCGATTTCGGTGAGGCGCTTCTCGATGTTCAGATGCACGTCCTCGAGGTCGACGCTCCAGGCGAAGCGGCCCGCCTCGATGTCGGCCCGGATCGTGGCCATGCCAGCTTCGATCGCATCGAGGTCCTCGCGCGACAGCAGGCCGGCGCCGTGCAGCATCGCCGCGTGCGCGAGCGAGCCCCGGATGTCCTGGAGGGCGAGCCGCTGGTCGAATCCGACCGAGGCCGTGTATCGCTTGACGAGGTCCGACACGGGCTCCGAGAAGCGCCCTGACCAGGCCTCGGTCTTCTTGGCGAATTGATCTGTCATAATCGTTGGATTATAGAAGAGACGGACATGCAGCAGCCCAGCCAGCTGCCACCCGTGATGGGCGCCGTCGTGTCGCGACGCGTCTCCGACGGCGCCGACATCCCGGTAATCCCCGACTGCTGCAACCTTGGCATCAACGCGCGCATCCTGGTCGCGCTCAATGTCGGCGCGCTGCTGCTTGCCGCGCTCACCGGCGACTCCCCGTCCGACATGCTGACCCGCGCCGCCGTGATCTGCGGCGTGCTCGAGCCGGTGGCCATCGGTTCGCTCGTTGCGCTTTGCGTCGCGCGGCGGCTCACCAGCGGGCGCTCGCAGCGCCTGCAATGGGCCGTCGGTCTGCTGGTGCCAGTGACCATCGTGGTGGTCGCCGGCCTCATTGCCGCGCCGTTTCTGGTTCCCGAACTCGGCGGCGTGGCGCTCGCGGGCTGGCTGGCGCTGCGATGTGTGGCCACGGCGGTGGTGGCGGCGGCCTTCTTCGAGTTCTTCCGGCTGCGCTCGCTGTCGTTTGCGCCATCGCTCGCCGATGCGCGCCTGCAGGCGCTGCAGGCGCGCATCCGCCCGCACTTTCTCTTCAACAGCCTCAACACCGTGCTCGGCCTGATGCGCAGCGACCCCCGGCGCGCCGAGTACACCCTCGAGAACCTCGCCGACCTGTTTCGCGTGTTCATGCGCGACACCCGCGAGCTGGTGCCGCTCGACGAGGA